>NZ_JBEPLT010000005.1:0-106134 GCF_040545385.1 Bartonella japonica | reverse complement strand
TAATTAAGAGGCATGTTGCAAAATCCTATTCCCGCACCTTTATTTTACTATCCCGTACCCTGAAAAAAGATAAATAAAATCAACAGATTATATGCGAATAAAAAGAATATGGTGGGCGATGAGAGACTCGAACTCCCGACATCCTCGGTGTAAACGAGGCGCTCTACCAGCTGAGCTAATCGCCCAATATGAGATCAGCAATTGGATAGGCACTCTTTAAGGAATTTTTTTTTCAAACGCAAGAATAAAGATAATGTTTGATGATTTTTTTAAAAAAATGCATAAGGCTTCTTGACATGAACGCATGAACACCTTACACGACCGCTTATACCAATTAATAAATTGGTTCGAAAGAATTGCGCGGGTGTAGCTCAGTTGGTTAGAGTGCTGGCCTGTCACGCCGGAGGTCGCGGGTTCGAGCCCCGTCACTCGCGCCATTTCGCAGTTTTCATATTTTTTTTGAAATATTTTAGGTATGAGGCATGCATTATTAAAGTGTTGGCTTTAATGTGTGTTTCTGAATGTGGTTTTTTCTTCTTTTTACATGGTTTATGAGAATAAGGCTTGCGTCTTTTCTTACTCTGCGTTACCTATGCCAATAAAAAGCATTGCTTGGCATGCTCTTGAAGCAGTACGAGCGGAATGAACAGAGCAATTAGTGTAATTTATTTGTTTAATCTAATGATTGTGGAGTGATTGCGTTAATTAAGGTCGTTCCATTAAGGTGGAAAAAGGTTATGTCTCATTTATTGAGCTCTTATTTACCGGTTTTAATTTTTATCGTCGTTTCGGCGGTTATTGCTGGGGTTCTTTTGATTATGCCTTATGTCGTGGCCTATCGCTCCCCTGATCCTGAAAAATTATCAGCTTATGAATGTGGATTTAATTCTTTTGATGATGCACGTATGAAGTTTGATATTCGTTTTTATTTAGTATCAATTTTGTTTATTATCTTTGATCTTGAAGTTGTTTTTCTTTTTCCTTGGGCGGTTTCATTTGGCTCAATAGGTATGTTCGGCTTTTGGTCGATGATTGTATTTTTAGCACTTTTAACTATCGGTTTTATATATGAATGGAAAAAGGGGGCTCTTGAATGGGATTAATATCTAACAATTCAATGATTACTGCTCCTAAACCGAAGGGAATTATTGATCCGAATACGGGTGAGTTGATTGGTTCTAACGATAGTTTTTTTCGTGACATCAATGCTGAGCTATCGGACAAAGGCTTTTTAGTTACCTCAGCTGATGCTTTGATTACTTGGGCACGTACTGGTTCTTTAATGTGGATGAGTTTTGGTTTGGCCTGTTGTGCTATCGAGATGATGCAGTGTTCAATGCCTCATTATGATAATGAGCGTTTTGGATATGCTCCGCGTGCTTCACCCCGTCAGTCAGATGTGATGGTGGTAGCGGGTACCCTAACAAATAAGATGGCACCTGCTTTAAGAAAAGTATATGATCAAATGCCTGAACCGCGTTATGTGATTTCTATGGGTTCTTGTGCAAATGGTGGTGGGTATTACCATTATTCTTATTCAGTTGTGCGTGGTTGTGATCGTATTGTGCCTGTGGATATTTATGTTCCAGGCTGTCCTCCTACGGCGGAAGCATTGCTATACGGAATATTACTGTTGCAGAAAAAAATCCGTCGGACTGGTTCTATAGAACGATAGGAGCGTTGTTATCATGGTGAGTGAATCATTGGTTGAGCTTGATGCCTATTTAAAAAGCAAGTTAGGAGATAAGCTCGAAGAGACCATTCTTGCATTTGGTGAGCTGACTATTGTATCGCGTCTTGATGCAATTACAGATGTGTTAATGTTTGTTCGTGATGATTCTCGTTGTCAGTTTATTAATATCACAGATATTAGTGGTGTTGATTATCCTTCCCGTGATAAACGCTTCGATGTTTCCTACCAATTATTATCTCCTCGTGAGAATTTACGTTTGCG
The DNA here is from genome assembly GCF_040545385.1 of Bartonella japonica. Taxonomy (NCBI): domain Bacteria; kingdom Pseudomonadati; phylum Pseudomonadota; class Alphaproteobacteria; order Hyphomicrobiales; family Bartonellaceae; genus Bartonella; species Bartonella japonica. Next base: position 104,180 of record NZ_JBEPLT010000005.1, on the reverse strand, counting down.
TGTTAAAGTGCGTACTGATGAAAATACTCCTGTTGCTTCTGCGTGCTCGATTTATCCTGGAGCAGAGTGGTATGAACGTGAAGCATATGATATGTATGGGATTTTATTTTCAGGTCATCCGGATTTAAGGCGAATTTTAACTGACTATGGATTCGAAGGATATCCTTTACGCAAAGATTTTCCTGTTACAGGATTTGTTGAGTGTCGTTATGATAATGAAGCAAAGAGGGTGGTTTATGAGCCTGTTGTTTTGCGACAAGAGATGCGCAGTTTTGATTTTCTTTCTCCTTGGGAGGGGGTGCAATATGTTTTACCATCTGATAAAAAACAAGTGTCAAAAAGTGATACTGAAACTGGTAAAGCTTAACACTAGAGTATAGAGTATTAAACTTTCTAAAATAATTAAGTTTTTAGTATGAATAAGAGTTTTTGTTAATATTTGATATAAAGTTTTTAAAAGCAAGGGGTTTATTGTGGCTGAGGTCAATGTTCGGAACTTTAATATCAATTTTGGACCGCAGCACCCTGCTGCGCATGGGGTTTTGCGCATGGTTCTGGAATTGGATGGTGAAGTTGTTGAGCGTGTAGATCCACATATTGGATTGTTACATCGTGGCACTGAAAAGTTAATGGAAACAAAAACTTATCTTCAGGCTTGTCCTTATTTAGATCGTTTAGATTACGTTGCTCCTATGAATCAAGAGCATGCTTTTGTGCTTGCTATTGAAAAGCTATTGGGTGTTGAAGTTCCCAAACGAGGGCAATTAATACGTGTTTTATTTTCTGAAATTGGGCGCATTCTTAATCATTTACTGAATGTCACAACGCAAGCAATGGATGTTGGTGCTTTGACTCCACCACTTTGGGGATTTGAGCAACGCGAAAGGTTGATGATTTTTTATGAACGTGCGTGTGGTGCACGTCTTCATGCAAATTATTTTCGTCCGGGTGGTGTGCATCAAGATTTACCTGAAACTTTGATTGAAGATATTGGTAATTTTATTGATCCGTTTCTTGTTGCTCTTGGCAAATTGGATTCACTTGTAACGCCAAACAGGATTTTTAAGCAGCGTAATGTAGATATTGGTGTGGTACACATTGATGAAGCTTGGGCGCGCGGTTTTTCTGGAGTTATGATTCGTGGGGCTGGTGTACCGTGGGATTTGCGTAAAAGCCAACCTTATGAATGCTACGAAGAAATGGAATTTGATATTCCTGTAGGTAAAAATAGTGATTGTTATGATCGTTACCTCATTCGTATGGAAGAGATGCGTCAATCAGCGAAAATTATGCACCAGTGCGTGGATCGTTTGCTTGGTAGTGAAAAAAATGGACCTGTTTCAAGTTTGGATCATAAAATTGTGCCTCCCAAACGCAGTGAAATGAAAAGTTCGATGGAAGCACTTATTCACCATTTTAAACTTTATACGGAAGGTTTTCATACACCTCCTGGTGAGGTTTATACTGCTGTGGAGGCTCCCAAAGGTGAGTTTGGTGTTTATCTTATTTCAGATGGAACAAATAAGCCTTATCGTGTTAAATTACGTGCTCCTGGTTTTGCTCATCTTCAAGCTATGGATTTTTTAACCAGAGGTCATATGCTAGCAGACGCTACAGCTATTTTGGGTTCTATTGATATTGTTTTTGGGGAGGTTGATCGCTAATGTCCGTGCGCCGTCTTGCAGATGAAGTCTATCAGCCTGCAGAATTCTCTTTTACAAAAGAAAATCAAATATGGGTGAAAAATACCATAGAAAAATATCCTGTGGGGCGCGAACAATCCGCCGTAATTCCATTATTAATGCGTGCTCAAGAGCAAGATGGTTGGGTGACACGTGCTGCAATTGAGCATATTGCTCAGATTCTTTCCATGGCTTATATTCGTGTTCTAGAAGTTGCGACTTTTTATACTCAGTTTCAACTCAAACCTGTTGGTACAAAAGCGCATATCCAAATTTGTGGTACGACCCCTTGTATGTTGCGTGGATCTGGTGAATTAATTAAAGTTTGTCAGAAAAAAATTCATCATGAGCCTTTTGTTACCAATAGGGATGGAACGTTATCATGGGAAGAGGTGGAGTGTCTTGGAGCTTGTGTTAATGCACCTATGGTTATGATTTTTAAAGATACTTATGAAGATCTTACGGCCGAGCGCCTTAAAGAAATTATCGATGCATTTGAAGCGGGTAAAGGTTCTGAGATAGCAGTTGGTCCGCAAAATAGTCGTAAATCATCTGAGCCAATTAGTGGCTTAACTTCTCTCATTAATGAAAAAGACATAAAGACGCTTAAGTCTTAAGGAAGGATACAGATTGGACATAATAAATATTTTTTGAAATATTTTATTATTTTACCCATCGAAACTGTCTCTAACGAAGAGTTAAAAATTAAAAAAATATTTAAAAATTGCATTTGAGGAAAAGCTAAGAATGCTACGGGTAATAGAAAAAAAGGTGGGGTATGCTGGCTGATAAGGATCGCATTTTCACCAATATTTATGGTTTGAAAGACAAATCATTAAAAGCTGCAATGTCGCGCGGACATTGGGACAATACTAAGGCAATTATCCAGAAAGGTCGAGACTGGATCATTGATGAGGTGAAGGCGTCGGGTCTACGTGGTCGCGGTGGAGCTGGTTTTCCCACTGGAATGAAATGGTCATTTATGCCCAAACAAAGTGATGGTCGTCCTCATTATTTGGTTGTAAATGCTGATGAGTCAGAGCCAGGAACATGTAAAGATCGCGATATTTTACGACATGATCCTCATACTTTAATTGAAGGATGTGCTATTGCTACTTTTGCTATGGGAGCGAATGTCGCTTTTATCTATATTCGCGGTGAATATATTCGAGAGCGTGAAGCACTTCAGGCAGCTGTTGATGAATGCTATGATGCAGGTTTACTTGGCAAAAAAACAAAATATGGGCATGTATGCGATATCATTATTCATCATGGTGCAGGTGCTTATATTTGTGGTGAGGAAACAGCTCTTCTCGAAAGCCTTGAAGGAAAAAAAGGCCAGCCTCGACTTAAGCCACCATTTCCTGCTAATATGGGGATTTATGGCTGTCCAACCACCGTCAATAATGTAGAATCGATTGCTGTTGTTCCAACAATTTTACGTCGTGGTGCTTCGTGGTTTTCATCAATTGGACGTGCCAATAATGTTGGAACAAAATTATTTATGGTTTCTGGGCATGTGAATGCACCTTGTACATTTGAAGAAGCGCTCGGTGTTTCTTTTCGTGAATTAATTGAAAAACATACAGGTGGTATTCGTGGTGGATGGAATAATCTTTTAGGTGTTATTCCAGGTGGAGCGTCTTGTCCAGTGGTTCGTGGAGAGGATATGGTTGACGCGATCATGGATTTTGATGGGATGCGAGATGTTGGATCTTCTTTTGGCACGGGTGGGGTAATTGTTATGGACAAATCGACCGATATCATTAAGGCAATTTGGCGTATATCGGCTTTTTTTAAACATGAGAGTTGTGGTCAGTGTACACCGTGTCGTGAAGGTACTGGTTGGATGATGCGCCTTTTAGAACGTATGGTTGAAGGAAGAGCGCAAAAACGTGAAATCGATCTTTTGTTTGAGGTTTCTCAACAGGTTGAAGGGCATACCATCTGTGCACTTGGCGATGCTGCGGCATGGCCTGTACAGGGGTTGATACGTAATTTTCGTCCGGAAATTGAGCGGAGAATTAATGATTATACGCGAAATGTTGTTCAAAGAAAAAATATTGCTTTGGAAGCGGTTGGATAGAGGATTTTGTTTAAGAGCAACAGAGTGCAAATTTAAAGTGGATTATCTGCAGGCTGGATGAGTGATGATAAATATCAAAGTTGATGGTAAAGAGATTGAAGTTCCTGATTACTACACGTTGCTTCAGGCAGCTGAAGCGGCCGGTGCTGAAGTGCCGCGTTTTTGTTTTCATGAATCTTTATCAGTTGCTGGGAACTGTCGTATGTGCTTGGTTGAGGTTAAGGGAGGTCCGCCCAAACCTCAGGCTTCTTGTGCTATGGGCGTTCGTGATTTACGAACAGGACCTAATGGAGAGATACCTGAAATTTTTACCAACACGGCGATGGTAAAAAAAGCACGTGAAGGAGTGATGGAGTTTCTTCTCATCAATCATCCTTTGGATTGTCCTGTATGTGACCAAGGAGGGGAATGCGATCTTCAAGACCAAGCAATGTTTTATGGGCGTGACTGTTCTCGTTATAGAGAAAACAAGCGCGCTGTGGAAGATAAGTATATCGGTCCACTTGTGAAAACTGTTATGACACGGTGTATTCATTGTACGCGTTGTATTCGTTTTATAACAGAAGTGGCAGGTATTTCTGAGCTTGGATTGATAGGGCGTGGTGAAGATGCTGAAATTACAACATATCTTGAAAAAGCAATGACATCTGAATTGCAAGGAAATGTTATTGACCTTTGTCCAGTGGGGGCTTTAACTTCAAAACCTTATGCATTTCATGCACGTCCATGGGAATTGATTAAAACGGAATCGATTGATGTTATGGATGCACTTGGTAGTGCTATTCGCATCGATAGCCGCGGTCGTGAAGTTATGCGAATTATGCCGCGTACGAATGAAGATGTAAATGAAGAATGGATCTCTGATAAAACGCGTTTTATATGGGATGGATTACGTACACAGCGGCTTGATAGACCATATATTCGCAAAAATGGAACGCTTCAACCTGTAAGTTGGGCAGAGGCTTTTGAAAAAATTAAAATGGTGATTTCTACAATCCAACCAGAAAAAATTGGAGCAGTTGCAGGAGATCTTGCATCCATTGAAGAAATGTATGCACTTAAAAAATTATTGATTTCATTAGGATCAAAGATCTTTGATTGTCGTCAAAGAGGTATGGCTTTATCCCCTGAATTAGGGCGTGCGAGTTATATTTTTAATCCAACAATTGCAGGTGTTGAACAGGCTGACGCATTGCTTATTGTAGGGTCTAATCCACGTCTTGAAGCTGCTGTTTTAAATGCACGTATTTTAAAGCGTCAAAGGATGGGGGCGTTTCCCATCGCGTTAATTGGAGAAAAAGCCGATTTACGTTATCCTTATTCTTATCTCGGAGAGGGTACTGAGGCATTGAGTGCACTGATTCGGGGAGAAGGTGTATTTTTAAATGTATTAAAAGAAGCTAAAAGACCACTTATTCTTATCGGAGAGGGAGCTCTTTCGGGAAAAGAAGGGTTGTCTGTTTTAAAAAATCTTGCAAAATTAGCCGATAATATTGGAGCTCTTAGTGAAGAGTGGAATGGATTTGGTGTCCTTCACAATGCGGCGTCGATTGTTGGAGGGCTAGATGTTGGTTTTACTTCTGAGCTTGGGGTTGCAAATATTCTGAAAACCTGTGAAATCTTATTTTTGCTTGGTGCCGATGAAGTAGAATTGGTCAATGAAAAGGCTTTTACAATTTATATTGGTAGCCATGGTGATAATGGTGCGCATGCTGCTGATGTTATTTTACCAGCATCAGCTTATACTGAAAAATCAGGACTTTATATAAATACAGAGGGGCGTATTCAAATGACAAATAGGGCTGGTTTTGCCCCAGGTGAAGCAAAAGAAGATTGGGCTATTTTGCGTGCTTTATCGGATGTTTTGGGAAAAAAGCTTCCTTTTGATTCTCTTTCTCAATTAAGACAGAATCTGTTTAATGATTTTCCACATCTTTGTGCCATTGATGATGTGCTTCCTTCTGATATAGCTGATCTTAAGCTGCTTGGTTCACAAACGGTTGCTTTGGAACCGCAAGCATTTATTTCTATGGTTAAGGACTTTTATTTGACAAATCCGATAGCGCGTGCTTCTGCAGTTATGGCTGAATGTTCATCTCTTGCGAAAAGCCGCGCTACGCAAGCTATAGAGTAAGTGCAGAGGAAAAGGAAGAATTATGTATGATTTCTTTATGATCTGGTTATTGCCATTACTCATTATAATTGGAAAAGCACTTCTCCTTTTGGTTGTTCTTCTGCTCTTGGTTGCCTATCTTCTCTATGCAGATAGAAAGATTTGGGCGGCAGTACAATTACGTCGTGGTCCAAATGTCGTTGGTCCGTGGGGATTGTTACAATCTTTTGCGGACTTAATTAAATTTGTTGTTAAGGAGCCTATTATTCCTGCTGGTGCTAATAAAGGTGTTTTTCTTTTGGCGCCTTTTGTTTCTGCTACGCTTGCTTTATCAACTTGGGCCGTTGTTCCTATCAATGAAGGCTGGGAAGTTGCCAAAATTAATGTTGGTTTGCTTTATATTTTAGCTATTTCATCTCTTGAAGTGTATGGCGTTATCATGGGAGGGTGGGCGTCAAATTCAAAATATCCTTTCTTAGGAGCACTTCGTTCAGCTGCTCAGATGATTTCTTATGAGGTTTCAATTGGCTTTGTGCTTGTAACCGTTATTTTGATTAGTGGATCGTTGGATCTTACAACAATTGTTCAGAAACAAAGTTATGGAATTGGTACGGCTTTAGGTCTTCCTTTCAATAGTTTTCTTGATTGGAATTGGCTCGTTCTTTTTCCAATGTTTGTTATATTTTTTATTTCTGCACTTGCCGAAACAAATCGTCCTCCCTTTGATTTAGTAGAAGCAGAATCTGAACTTGTTGCTGGTCACATGGTTGAATATTCTTCAACACCTTATATGCTCTTCTTCCTTGGCGAATATGTTGCTATTGTGTTAATGTGTGCATTAACAACCATTTTATTTTTAGGTGGTTGGTTACCACTCTTGGATGTTTGGTGGCTTAATTGGGTTCCTGGTATTATTTGGTTTATTTTAAAAGTTTGCTTTGTATTTTTTTGGTTTGCTATGGTCAAAGCATTTGTTCCACGCTATCGCTATGATCAACTCATGCGGCTTGGTTGGAAGGTTTTTCTTCCTCTTTCGTTAGCAATGGTTGTGATAACTGCTGCTTTTTTAAAGTATAGCGGTTTTGTTTAAGAGGAGATTTCACGGTGTCAGGTTTTATTCAGGCAGCAAAGTCACTCCTTTTATTGGAATTTGTGAGTGCTTTTTTTCTAGCAATGCGTCAGTTTTTTTCACCAAAGCCTACGATTAATTATCCCTACGAGAAGGGATTCGTTTCTCAGCGTTTTCGTGGTGAACATGCGCTACGTCGCTACCCAAATGGTGAGGAACGGTGTATTGCTTGTAAATTGTGTGAAGCGATTTGTCCTGCGCAGGCTATTACAATTGAAGCGGGACCTCGGCGCAATGATGGTACACGTAGAACTGTTCGTTATGATATAGATATGGTTAAGTGTATTTATTGCGGTTTTTGTCAAGAAGCTTGTCCAGTTGAGGCTATTGTCGAGGGGCCTAATTTTGAGTTTGCAACAGAAACGCGTGAAGAATTATATTATGATAAGGAAAAGCTTTTAATGAATGGAGATCGCTGGGAGCGAGAAATTTCTCGAAATATATTGATGGATGCACCTTATCGTTAAGTGTATCGTTGGATGAGAAGTCGGATAATTTTTCCGATAAATTGTAATCTGGTATGAAATTTTGTACCAATTTTTGGGTTAATTGAGGAGAGGCCTATGCTAACAGATCTAGCGGCGGCATTTTTCTATTTATTTGCTTTTATTATGCTTACGAGTGCAATTATTGTTGTTATGGCGCGCAATCCTGTACACTCAGTTTTGTTTTTAATATTGGCATTTTTTAATGCTGCGGCTTTATTTTTACTTGTAGGAGCGGAATTTTTGGGTTTTATCCTGCTTGTTGTTTATGTTGGAGCTGTTGCTGTTTTATTTTTATTTGTGGTTATGATGCTTGATGTTGATTTTGCTGAATTAAAGAGTGGTGCGCTTCGGTATGCTCCTCTAGGAGCTTTTGTTGGAAGTATTATTGCTATAGAATTGATTGTTATCTTTGTGAGTAGCGATTTTTCTCCAGTTCTGAGAACAAATATCACGCAACCAATTCCAGATTTAGCACATAGAACGAATACACAGGCATTAGGTGATATTCTTTATACGGATTATGTTTTTTATTTTCAAATTGCTGGAATAATTTTATTAATTGCAATGATTGGTGCTATTGTTCTGACACTTCGTCATAAATCTGGTGTAAAGCGACAATCTGTGGCCGTTCAAGTTTCTAGGACAGTAGAAAGTGCAATCGAGATTAAACAAGTTGAATCCGGCAAGGGTATTTAAGGGGGGAGCTATGCACATTGATATTACTCATTATCTCATTGTTTCTGCTCTGATGTTTACAATCGGTATCGCTGGGATTTTTCTCAATAGAAAAAATGTGATTATTATCTTGATGTCCATTGAGCTTATATTGCTTTCAGTTAATCTTAATTTTGTTGCATTTTCAGCGTTTCTTCATGATCTCGTTGGTCAAATATTTGCTTTATTTATTTTAACAGTAGCAGCGGCCGAATCTGCAATTGGTTTAGCAATTATTGTAGTTTTTTTCCGTAACCGTGGGTCTATTGCGGTTGAAGACGTGAATGTAATGAAAGGCTGATCAGTGATGTATTATACGATCGTCTTTCTTCCACTCTTGGCTTTTCTCATTACTTCTATAGGGGGAAAGGCTATAGGAGATCGCGCAAGTGAATTGGTAACATGTAGCTTTATGGTCATTGTTGCCGTATTATCGTGGATAGCCTTTTTCAATATTGCACTTGGTGATGCTCAAGTAGTTGATATATCGGTATTATCTTGGCTTTCTGTCGGTAATTTAACTTTTGACTGGGCTTTGCATATCGATACATTAACGGTTGTCATGCTCATTGTTGTAAATAGTGTTTCGGCATTAGTACATATTTATTCTATTGGTTATATGCATCATGATCTTTCAAGGTCTCGTTTTTTTTCTTATCTTTCTTTATTTACATTTATGATGCTTATGTTGGTAACATCCAACAATTTGATTCAGATGTTTTTTGGATGGGAAGGTGTTGGGCTTGCTTCTTATTTACTCATTGGTTTTTGGTTTCAGAGAGAGTCTGCAAATAAGGCTGCAATGAAAGCTTTTGTCGTTAACCGTGTTGGGGATTTTGGTTTTCTCTTAGGAATCTTTAGTATTTTTATTTTATTCCAATCGGTTGATTTTGCTTCTATTTTTGCAAAAGCTGCAACCAGTAGTTTTATGCAAAATATAACGTTTTTAGATTATCAGCTGGATGGACAGATAGCAATTACTATTACATGCCTTTTATTGTTTATTGGTGCTATGGGAAAATCCGCACAATTTCTATTACATACTTGGCTTCCTGATGCAATGGAGGGACCAACACCCGTATCGGCACTCATTCATGCAGCAACAATGGTAACAGCTGGTGTTTTTATGGTTGCACGGATGTCACCAATTTTTGAACTTTCTGCAATTGCTTTAACAGTGATTATTATTGTTGGAGCAACGACTGCGTTTTTTGCGGCAACTGTGGGGTTGGTGCAGAATGATATTAAGCGTGTTATTGCTTATTCTACATGTTCACAACTTGGTTATATGTTTGTCGCTCTTGGTGTTGGAGCTTATGGAGCAGCTGTTTTTCATCTCTTTACTCATGCTTTTTTTAAGGCTTTACTGTTTCTTGGGGCTGGATCTGTCATTCATGCTGTTTCTGATGAGCAAGATATGCGAAAAATGGGCGGATTACGTAAACATATAAAGGTAACTTATTGGATGATGGTGATAGGAACAGTTGCCTTAACAGGTGTTGGTATTCCAGGAACAGTTTTGGGAACTGCAGGTTTTTTCTCTAAAGATGCAATTATAGAGTCTGCTTTTGCAGCACATAACATTGCTTCAGGATATGCTTTTTATCTTCTTGTTTTTGCTGCTTTATTAACAAGCTTTTATTCATGGCGGCTTATATTTATGACGTTTCATGGTAAACCACGTGCAACAGTTGATGTTATGCACCATGTTCATGAATCGCCTCCAGTTATGTTGATCCCACTGCTTATTTTATCTATTGGAGCAATATTTTCTGGGGTTGTTTTTCAACCTTACTTTTTTGGTGATTTATATGATGCTTTTTGGAAAGGGGCATTATTTACAAATAGCCACAATCACATTCTTCATGATGCACACCACGTTTTAAATTGGGTAAAATGGTCACCCTTTGTAGCGATGGCTCTTGGATTTGTGTTAGCTTATTTATTCTATATTGCTGTTCCTTCTCTTCCCAAGAAATTATCGAGAATTATGCCTGGAGTGTATTATTTCCTTTACCGAAAGTGGTATTTTGATCAGTTATATCACTTTTTATTTGTTCGTCCTGCTTTTAAAATTGGTTGCTTTCTTTGGAAAGTTGGAGACAGTAAGATTATTGATGGTCTAGGTCCGAATGGTATTGCAGCGCGCGTTATTGATATTACAAATAGAATTGTTCGCGTACAAACAGGCTATCTTTATCACTATGCATTTGCGATGCTTATTGGCGTTGCATTACTTATTACATGGATGATGATCGGGGGCGTAAATTGATGACCGATTGGCCTATTCTTTCTACGGTTACATTTTTGCCGCTTGTTGGTGTTCTGCTTATTCTGTTTATTAAAGATGATAGCGAAGCCGCTCGATGTAATATACGCAATGTAGCATTTTTTACCACGGTGTTTGTTTTTATTATTTCCCTCATTATTTGGGCTGGTTTTGATGATACAAACACGCATTTCCAAATGATTGAAAAATTCGATTGGTTAGGCGGGGGTATTAGCTATCATATGGGAGTCGATGGTATTTCTATCCTCTTTGTTGTTCTCTCAGCTTTTCTTTTGCCTTTTTGTATTTTAGCAAGTTGGGAGAATGTTAAAGATGGATTAAAAGCTTATATGATTGCGTTCCTTCTTCTTGAGGTTGCGATTATTGGGGTCTTTTGTGCTCTTGATGCAATATTATTTTATGTTTTTTTTGAAGGCAGCCTCATTCCAATGTTTATTATTATTGGTGTTTGGGGAGGGGTGCGTCGTGTTTATGCGAGTATAAAGTTTTTCTTATACACTTTGCTTGGTTCAGTGCTCATGCTGGTTGCTCTTATGGCTATGTACTGGGAGGCTGGAACACTTGATATACCAACTTTATTAAACTATCAGTTTCCTGCACATATGCAAATGTGGTTATGGCTTGCTTTTTTCGCTTCTTTTGCGGTTAAAATGCCGATGTGGCCAGTTCATACGTGGTTACCTGATGCGCACGTAGAAGCACCAACAGCTGGTTCTGTTATTTTAGCTGGTGTATTACTTAAATTAGGCGGTTATGGCTTTCTTCGTTTTTCTTTGCCAATGTTTCCTATCGCATCAGCTGATTTTGCTCCTTTTGTTTTCACGTTATCGCTTATCGCTATTATTTATACATCACTAGTTGCGCTTGTTCAAAATGACATAAAAAAACTTATTGCTTATTCTTCTATAGCGCATATGGGATATGTGACGATGGGTATTTTTGCTGCGAATGAGCAGGGGGTTCAGGGAGCTATTTATCAGATGTTATCGCATGGAATTGTTTCAGCAGCTTTGTTTCTTTGTGTTGGAGTTATCTATGATCGCTTACACACACGTGAAATAGCAGCTTTTGGTGGTTTAGTGAATAACATGCCTAAATATGCTGTTGTTTTCTTAATTTTTACTATGGCAAATGTTGGTTTACCTGGAACTTCAGGTTTTTTAGGTGAGTTTTTAACCTTAATAGGTGTTTTTCAAGTAAATAAATTGGTGGTTGTTTTTGCTACGACTGGCGTTATTTTATCTGCTGCCTATGCACTTTATCTTTATCGGCGTGTAGTGTTTGGTTCCTTGGATAAAGAAAATTTGAAAGTACTTATTGATCTTTCTTTAAGAGAGAAGTTCATTCTTTATCCAATGGGTATTCTAACAATATTTTTTGGTATCTATCCAACCCCTATTTTTAAAGTAACGGCGTTTTCTGTAGAAGCCCTCATCAATAAACTACACTAGATTAAGAGAAGAAAGCTTATGCAAACTGAAATAGTAGCTCAATTAGTGTTAATTTTTCCGGAGATTTTAATAGCACTGGGAGGAGTGATATTTCTTTTGATTGGTGTTTATTCCAATGCACGCTGCTCTTTAACGGTGACAGGCTTGTCTATTGCTCTTCTTATTGCAACCATTGTTATTATCGTTGTTTTTCCGAAAAGTGGCTTATTTCAAAACAATGCGCTTATTATAGATTCTTTCGGTCGCTATATGAAAATTTTAACGCTTATTGGGGCACTCTTCGCACTTATTATGTCTGTGAGTTTTATTTGCTCTCAAAAGTTAGATATTTTTGAATTTCCGGTGCTCGTTCTTTTAGCAACCCTTGGTATGATGCTGATGATTTCAGCTGGTAATATGCTGTCGCTTTATATGGGATTAGAGCTACAATCTCTCGCTTTATACGTTTTGGCTGCAATTAATCGTGATAATGTAAAATCTTCTGAAGCTGGCATAAAGTATTTTGTTTTAGGAGCATTGTCTTCAGGATTACTCCTCTATGGTATTTCTTTGCTTTATGGTTTTACTGGTCAAATTGGTTTTCGCGAAATTGCTCTTGCTTTAAAAGGCGAAAACTTACAATTAGGAGCTATTTTCGGAATTGTTTTTATTTTGGCTGGTTTGGCTTTCAAAATTTCTGCAGTTCCATTTCATATGTGGACTCCTGATGTGTATGAGGGGGCACCAACACCTATTACAGCATTTTTTGCTGCTGCTCCTAAGGTTGCGGCAATGGCACTCATTATTCGGGTTATCGTTACGGCTTTTGTTCCGCTCAGTAATTCTGATGGCTCTATGCCTGCATGGCAGCAAATTTTGGTATTCATGGCGATGACATCAATGATACTCGGTGCTTTTGCAGCAATTGGTCAAAATAATATTAAGCGTTTAATGGCTTATTCATCGATTGGTCATATGGGATATGCTCTTGTCGGTTTGGCTTCTGGAGATTTGCTTGGAGTAAAAAGTGTTATTCTTTATATGACTATTTATCTTGCCATGACGCTTGGTTCATTTGCTTTTATTCTTGGAATGCGTTCTAGTAAGGGAAATGTTGAAAATATTTATGATCTTTCAGGGTTAATAAAGACCAATCCATTTATGGCTGTTGTGATGACTATACAACTTTTTTCTTTGGCAAGTATACCGCCCATGGCTGGTTTTTTTGGGAAATGGTATACATTTTCTGCTGCTGTTCATGCTGGTCTTACTCCGCTTGCTATCATTGGAATGATTGCGTCTGTTATTGGGGCTTTTTACTATTTGCGCGTTATTAAAATTATGTGGTTTGATGATGCAAAAGCGCAGTTTATTGTTTTGCCAAATGAGCTTCAACTCTGTCTTGGCATTTCTGCATTATTCATTTTGTTTTATACATTTTTTGGAATTTGGTTCGTGGAGTTAGCAGAAAAAGCTGCCGCCGCATTATTTTAATGAATATGGTTTATATCTTATCAGATTTTGCTCAAAAACAAGGGTACACTGTTGAAGCATACAAAAATGTTGATTCAACGAATCTTGTTGCACAGAGAAAAGCGCAAGCTGGTCATCAAGGTTATCTCTGGATTATTGCGCAGGAACAGACACTGGGAAAAGCTAGAAGGGGAAGGACATGGTATAGTCCGAAGGGAAATCTTTATTCTAGTCTTTTATTAATTGACGATATTATTCATGAAACTGCTTCTCAGCTTGGTTTTGTTGCTGGAGTAAGTGTGAGAGAGGCAATAAATCAATTTATAAAAGATGAAGAGAAAATGAACAGTATTGTTAGCTTAAAGTGGCCAAATGATATTTTATTAAGGGGAGCTAAAAGCTCTGGAGTTTTGCTTGAGATGTTTAAATTGCCATCACAACAGTATGCATTGATTATTGGTATTGGAGTGAATGTAAAATATCATTATGAAGATGCACCATATCCCACTTCAAGCTTAAAGAATATTGGTTTGCATATTGAAGAAGGACAGTTATTTACGGTTTTGACAGAGTGTTTTTCTAAAAATTATCTTCTTTGGAAACAGCCAAGAGGATGTGAGATAATCCGCGAAAAATGGCTTTCTTATTCTTTTCATCTTGGACAACATGTCAAAATAGTCAATGATGAAAAAGTCATTGAAGGTATTTTTGATGGTCTTGATAGTGATTTTAACTGTATCATTAAACAAAACAATGGCCAGAAAACTGTCATTACAGCTGGAGATGTCCATTTTGGTTTTGCTTCCTCTGTTCATGCAGGTCGTTATTAATTAATAAAATTTTATTTCACTATCAGATTATCTTAATAATTCAGGAGATACTTATATGGTTGCAGCCAATGAGAATGAATTTGTTTTTTTACCTTTGGGAGGAGTAGGTGAAATAGGAATGAATCTGGCTGCTTATAGATTTGGTTCAGAAAACTTTTGTGAGTGGGTGCTTGTTGATATGGGGGTTAGTTTTGCTGGTGCCGAATTACCCGGAGTCGATCTTATTTTACCTGATATTCGTTTTTTAGAAAGTGAAAAGCATAATATACGTGGTCTTATTTTGACGCATGCTCATGAAGATCATTATGGTGCTGTTCTTGATTTATGGCCAAAACTTAAAGTTCCAATTTATTGTACTCCTTTTACAGCAGGATTATTGGAGAGTAAAAAACAGTCAGATTTTGAATCTTATAAAATTCCACTCAATATCTTTCAAGCTGGTGATTGTTTTCAAGTGGGCTCTTTTTCTGTTGAGGCTATTGCTGTTAACCACTCAATTCCAGAATCTGTGTCTTTAGCAATTACGACATCTTTAGGCACTGTAATCCACACGGGTGATTGGAAAATTGATCAAACACCTTCACTTGGAGATGCAACTGATGAAAAACGATTCCATACTTTAGGGAATAAAGGTGTTTTAGCATTGCTTTGTGATTCGACAAATGCATGTCGAGATGGTGTAACACCGTCAGAACAGCAAGTTCAGACAAGTTTTTCTGAAATTTTTTCAAAAGCTGAGGGACGAGTTGTGTTAGCAACTTTTGCATCTAATGTTGGTCGGATACGTTCAATTGCTCTTGCAGCCGAATCTGTTGGGCGCAAAGTTCTTATTGTTGGGCGTTCTCTTAAGCGAAGTATTATGGTTGCAGAAGAGCTTGGTTATATGAATGATTTAGCTCCATTTGTGACAGAGGATGACTATGGTTACATCCGACGAAAGGATCTTGTTTTAGTTGTAACAGGAAGTCAAGGAGAAGCATCTGCTGCCTTAGCAAAACTATCACGCAATGAAATAAGAAATATTGCACTTTCTGCTGGTGATACAGTTATCTATTCGTCACGAAGTATTCCAGGAAATGAAAAAGCGATTCTTGAGATACAAAATCGTTTCATCGATAAGGGGCTTAAAGTTATTACAAATAAAGATGCTCTTGTTCATGTTTCAGGACATCCACGTCGTTCAGAACTTTTACAGATGTATGATTGGCTGAAACCACAAATACTTGTTCCCGTCCATGGTGAGGCAATGCATCTCACTGCTCAGGCTGATTTAGCGCGTCAAGCAGGTATTAAGATTGTTGCTGAGATTAGAAATGGTCATATGCTACGGCTTGCACCAGGTCCAGTAGAAGTCATCGATCAAGCCCCTGTTGGGCGTATTTATAAAGATGGTTGCCTTATTGGGGATGAAGATACGTTAGGAATTCGCGAGAGGCGCAAATTAAGTTATGCTGGGCATGTTGCTGTTTCCCTTCATATGAATAGCAAGCATGAGTTACTTAATGATATCGGTTTAACCACATTAGGACTTCCTGAAAGTAATGAAAAAGGAGAAAGTTTGAAAGATATTCTTTTAGACGTGATAGAAAATACATTTTATAATATTCCGCGCATTAAACGAAAAAATAATGAACTTATTCGAGAAGCAACGCGGCGTGCTGTGAGAGCGGCCGTTAATGAGATTTGGCAGAAAAAACCTGTCTGTACCGTTTTTTTACATCGGTCAAAATAAAGTATTTTAGTATATATTATTTTCTTTTCGCTCAAAAAAATAGAGAGAAGAAAATTGTTAGATTGTTTACCGCTAAAAATAAGCCCAAAAGAAAATATGATACATAAACTTTTTAACAATATAATCGTTATCTTTGCAACAATTACGAATGTGGCTATAGATGGACGGATAGTATATCTAAATTATACAGTTATGATAGATCTTGATTAGGAGTTAATTATTTCAATGCGTCTTTCTCAATATTTTCTTCCACTTTTAAAAGAAAATCCTAAGGAAGCAGAGATTGTTTCTCATCGATTTATGTTGCGTGCAGGTATGATTCGCCAACAAACATCAGGGATTTATTCTTGGCTTCCTTTAGGTAAAAAAGTACTTGATAAAGTTTGTCGTATTATTCGTGAGGAACAAGAACGAGCTGGCGCTATAGAAATATTGATGCCAACAATCCAATCTGCGGAACTTTGGCGTGAAAGTAATCGTTATGATGATTATGGTTTAGAGATGCTCCGCATTAAAGATCGACAAAAACGTGATTTACTTTATGGTCCAACGAATGAAGAAATGGTAACAGATATTTTTCGCTCATATATTCATTCTTATAAAGATCTTCCACTTAATTTGTATCATATTCAGTGGAAGTTTCGTGATGAGATTCGTCCACGTTTTGGTGTGATGCGTTCACGAGAATTTTTAATGAAAGATGCTTATTCTTTTGATCTTGATTATGAAGGATCTAAAACATCTTATAATCGTATGTTTATTGCTTATTTGCGTACTTTTTCTCGTCTTGGCTTAAGAGCAATTCCTATGCGTGCTGATACAGGTCCGATTGGTGGTGAACTCAGTCATGAATTTATTATTTTGGCTGAAACAGGAGAGAGCTCTATATTTTGTGATAAGAAATTTCTTGAACTGAGTGTTCCAAACAGTTCAATCGATTTTAATGATAAAGCTATTTTGGCTGATATTGTGAAACAGTGGACTTCTTTTTATGCAGCAACAGAAGAAATGCATAATGAAGAAGAGTGGAGTAAAATTTCTGACGATAATCGTCTTTCAGCTCGTGGTATTGAAGTGGGGCATATTTTTCATTTTGGTACTAAATATTCAGCACCAATGGGGGCAAAAGTGATGGGACGAGATGGAAAAGAGCATGTGGTTTCTATGGGGTCTTATGGTATTGGACCTTCGCGTCTTGTAGCCGCAGCTATTGAAGCGTCTCATGATGAAAACGGTATTATTTGGCCAGAATCTATGGCACCGTTCGATTTTGGTATCATTAATATGAAACCGGATGATGAAAAATGTACACATGCATGTGAAACTCTCTATCAAGGTTTTAAAAATGCTGGTTTTGATCCATTGTTAGACGATAGAAATGAACGCCCTGGATCAAAATTTGCAACAATGGATTTGATTGGTTTGCCGACACAAATAATTGTTGGACCGAAAAGCATTGCACAAAATGAAGTTGAAATGAAAGATCGAAAAACGGGTGTTAAAAAATCTCTAATGGTTGAAAATGTACTCAACCAATTTTCTGTAATTTAATAGGCAATGTTATGAAAAGGTTCAGAAGTAAATGGTTTTCATCTTATGAATGGATGATCGCTTTTCGTTATATGATTCCCAATAAAAAACATGTCGTTGCTTCTGTTATTTCAATCATTTCTCTTATTGGAATTATGTTAGGGGTATTTGCTCTTGTTGTTGTTATGGCTGTGATGAATGGTTTTCGCACAGAACTTCTCAATCGTATTCTTGGCATGAATGGACATCTCATTGTTCAAACATTGAATTCTAGTTTTTCCGATTATAATACTCTTATTCCTTCTTTAGAATCGATCAATGGCATGAAATTTGCTTTACCTGTTGTCGAAGGTCAAGCGCTTGTGCAAGGTGAAGTTCAAGGGGGATCAGGTGCTCTCGTTCGCGGTATGCGCAAACAAGATTTAGAGAAGCTTAAAACAGTATCCGAAAATATTAAATCAGGTTCCCTTGCTCAGTTTGATAAGGAGGAGTCTGTTGCTATTGGTAGTGGTTTGGCAACAAAATTAGGACTCACTATTGGAAGTGATCTTCGTATCATCACGCCAGATGGTGATGCAACTCCTTTTGGGGTGACACCACGTGTTAAGGCTTACAAAGTTGCAGCAATTTTTGAAGTTGGTATGTCTGAATATGATTCAATATTCGTTTTTATGCCTCTCCGTGAAGCGCAAATGTTTTTTAATTTGGGAGATAAAGTTCAATCTTTAGAATTATTCCTGAATGACCCTGATACTGTTGATCGAATAAAACCGTCTATAGAAAAGGCAATTGATCAACAAGTTTACTTAATTGATTGGCGTACACGCAATCAGGCATTTTTTTCAGCTTTACAGATTGAACGAAATGTTATGTTTTTCATTCTTTCTCTTATTGTCCTTGTGGCAGCTTTAAATATTATTTCAGGACTCATTATGCTTGTAAAAGATAAAAGTCATGATATTGCAATTTTACGCACGATGGGTGCACAACAAAGTGCGATTATGCGTATATTTATCGTCACTGGTATGATGATTGGACTGATTGGAACAATATTGGGCTTAATTTTTGGTATTATAGCGGCCGCGAATATCAATCATATTCAGGATTTTGTTTCTTGGTTGTTTAATGTTGATGTTTTTAATGCTCAACTTTATTTTTTAACAAAATTGCCTGCGCAAATTGAGTGGGGACAAACAGCCATGGTTGCTGTAATGGCTTTATTTTTATCTTTTCTTGCTGCTCTCATTCCAGCATGGCGTGCTGCTAAGCTCGATCCTGTACAAGCTTTGAGGTATGAATAATGACAGCTGTTTTAGAGCTTATAGAGATTGAGCGACATTTTTTCGAAAATAATAAACCTCTTGTTATTTTAGACAAAGCCAATTTCATTCTTAATCGCGGAGAACTTGTAGCACTTGTAGCTCCCTCTGGAGCTGGAAAGTCAACACTTCTTCAGATTGCTGGATTATTAGAAAAGCCAACAGCTGGTGATGTGATATTACGAGGTGTTTCTTGTGCAAAGTGTTCTGATAGTGAGCGAACAGCTATCAGACGTAATGATATTGGTTTTGTTTATCAATTTCATCATTTGCTTCCAGAATTTACAGCTTTAGAAAATGTTATGATACCACAAATGATAGCAGGATTTAAAAAGGCAATAGCAGAGGATCGTGCATTTAAATTACTAAAATATCTGCGTGTTTCTCATCGTGCTCACCATAGACCATCAGAATTATCGGGAGGAGAACAACAACGTGTTGCAATTGCACGTTCTGTAGCAAATGCTCCTTCGATTCTTTTGGCTGATGAGCCTACAGGAAATCTTGATCCTGTTACTTCAGCTTATGTATTTCAAGCTTTATCTGCACTTGTTCGTCAATCTGGGCTTTCTGGACTTATTGCAACGCATAATTATGCTTTGGCTAAGCAAATGCATCGTCGAATTACAATTAAAGAACAAAAAGTTATAGAACTTCCTTAAGGTGATATACAGAGTTTATTTTAAGAATTAAAAGCTATAATTAAGATTATTTTTGCCTCATTAAGGAGATTTTTATGGCCCCCCTTGTCGTTGACAAAAATCAATTGGATGTACGACGTCGCCGATTAGTTTTTCGTGCATGGCACCGTGGTATTCGTGAAATGGATATAATTTTGGGACAATATATAGATGCCCATATTGTTATGATGAGTGATAAAATGATCTCTGAATTTGAATATATTATGTCTTTTGATGATCGTGATTTGCTGACTTGGATTACTGGAGAAATTGCGCCACCATTTGAAATTGATGGTCCGCTTTTTCGTGACATCGTCAATTATCATATTTGCATAAATTGAAATGAATTCCGATGTCTCTCTTAAAAGAAATTATTATTCCGAAAAACACTTCCTCTCAAATTATTTTTGACGGTATTATTGATGGATTTGAAGCTTTTGCGCTTTCTAAATTATGTTCAGAAATTGCCCAAGATAAACCAATCGTCTATGTAGTTCGCGATGGAACAAAACTTGCTCATTTACAGCAAGTTCTAAATTTTATTGATCCCAATTTGCCTGTGCTCCAATTTCCTGCATGGGATTGTTTACCTTATGACCGTGTATCACCTGGAATTTCTATCACAGCACGTCGATTATCAGCTTTGGTCCATATGGCAAATTTACGTCAGAATCCACATGATGCGATTATCTTAACCACAGCAAATGCAATTATGCAAAAATTGCCACCACGTAAAATGATTGAATCTCAGGTTATTCATGTACGTATTGGCCAGACTATGAATATGGAGCATCTTATTCAATCTTTAGAATGCAATGGTTTTGAACGGGTTACGGTTGTCAAGGATGTGGGAGAGTTTGCTGTAAGGGGAGGAATTCTTGATGTTTTTTCTCCCGTTGAGGTTGAACCTTTGCGGCTTGATTTTTTTGGCAATACCTTGGAAACTATCCGCGTATTTGATTCAGAGACACAAAGAATAACAAGTAAAAGAACGGAACTTTTATTACATTCAATGAGTGAGGTTGTTCTCACACCTGATCTCATTAGTCGATTTAAAAGCAATTATATCCGTACATTTGGTATATCACAAAAAAATAACATGCTTTATGAAGCTCTTTCTCAAGGGCGACGTTTTGCTGGTATGGAACATTGGTTACCATTTTTTTATGAAAATCTTGATACTTTTTTTGATCATTGTGGTAATTTACCTATTGTTTTTGAGCATCTTATAGAAGAAGTATTCACCGAACGTTATCGCCTTATTAAAGATTACTATGATGCACGCAAAGAACGTGCAAATGATAAAGAAAGTTCTACGTCTTATCATCCGATAGAGCCAGACCTTCTTTATTTAACGCCAGAACGTGTTTTGGAGTGTGTGCAACAATCTGGACAGCGTATTGATTTTACCCCTTTTCATGTTCCGCAAGCTTTTGGAAAAACTCTTGTTCATGCGAATGTAAAACAAGGATATGATTTTGTAAAAGAGCGTAATGCACAAGAGAAAAATGTTTTCTCAAGTGTGGTTCATCATATCTCTTCATTGCGTGCTGCAGGAAAGAAAGTACTTTTAGCTGGTTGGAGTGAAGGATCTCTTAATCGTTTGGTGCAAGTTCTTGATGAGCACGGATTAAAAGAAATAAATTTTGTCAAATCATTACAAACTGTCAAAGCAACACCACGTGATCGTATATTAGCGGCTGTTATGATGCTAGAGCATGGCTTTGAAATGGAAGATTTCTCTATCATAACAGAGCAAGATATTCTTGGTGATCGATTAATAAGGTCACCAAAACGTCGCAAAAACAACAAGAATTTTATTTCTGAAATTGCCGCTTTAAATTCAGGCGATATTGTTGTGCATATTGACCATGGTATTGGGCAATTTGTTGGTCTCAAAACCATTACGACTACAGGAATTTTACGCGATTGTCTTGAAATTAAATATGCTGGAGATGATAGACTCTTTTTACCGATTGAAAATATCGAGCTTCTTTCACGTTATGGATCTGAGGGAACAGATGTAACGTTAGACAAGTTAGGTGGTCTTGCTTGGCAAGCACGAAAAACACGACTGAAAAAACATTTATTGGAAATGGCTGGTCAATTGATCCGTATAGCTGCAGAGCGTGCTACACGTTCTGCACCTACTTTGGTTCCACCAATTAGACCGTTTGATGAGTTTGTTGCATGCTTTCCTTATGAGGAGACAGAAGATCAAATGAATGCCATTGATGCTGTTTTAGATGATTTAGCATCGGGAAAGCCTATGGATCGCTTAATATGTGGTGATGTTGGCTTTGGAAAGACAGAGGTTGCCATTCGAAGTGCTTTTGTTGCGGCATTAAGTGGATATCAAGTTGCTGTTGTTGTACCAACAACTTTGCTTTCACGACAACATTACAAAACTTTTATTGCACGTTTTCAAGGATTACCCATTAAAATTGGTCATGCTTCACGGCTTGTGAAAGCGAAAGAACTTGCACAAGTTAAAAAGGGTATCTCAGATGGTACGATTGATATTGTCATTGGAACACATGCCTTATTAAGTGATGCAGTTAATTTTTTACGGCTAGGGCTTCTTATCATTGATGAGGAGCAGCATTTTGGCGTAAAACACAAAGAGCGTTTAAAAGAGCTTAAAAGTGATATTCATGTTCTCACACTTTCAGCAACTCCTATACCACGAACTTTAGGGCTTGCTTTATCAGGTGTTCGTGAACTTTCATTAATAACAACGCCACCCATTGATAGAATGGCGGTACGTACTTTTATTTCTCCGTTTGATGCACTTGTTGTTCGTGAAACATTGCTTCGAGAATATTATCGTGGTGGACAAAGTTTTTATGTTTGTCCTCGTATTTCTGATCTTGTTTCTGTGGAAGAATATCTTAAAACGCATGTGCCTGAACTCAAGTTCGTTGTAGCACATGGGCAAATGCCGGCTGGACAACTTGATGATATTATGAATGCATTTTATGACGGGCAATATGATGTTCTTCTGTCAACAACCATCATTGAATCAGGACTCGATATTCCAACAGCCAACACGTTAATTGTTCATCGTGCTGAGATGTTTGGTCTTTCAGCTCTTTATCAATTGCGTGGCAGGGTAGGGCGCTCAAAGCAACGTGCTTACGCACTTTTTACATTTCCTTCTGGTAAAGTTTTAACGCCTGCTGCTGATAGACGTCTTAAAGTGCTACAGTCCCTTGATAGCTTGGGGGCAGGTTTTCAATTGGCAAGCCATGATATGGATATTCGTGGTTCAGGAAATTTTTTAGGTGAAGAACAATCAGGGCATATCAAAGAAGTTGGATTTGAGCTCTATCAAAAAATGCTAGAAGAAGCTGTTGTGGAATTAAAAAATGGTGAGCAGAGTAATGATAAACAATGGTCCCCTCAAATTTCTCTTGGTACAACAGTGATGATACCAGAAAATTTCGTGCCTGACTTACCATTACGTATGGGGCTTTATCGTCGTTTAACAGAACTTGATAATTTAGAGCAAATCAATGAATTTTCAGCAGAATTAATTGATCGTTTTGGTCCTTTGCCACTTGAAGTTCAACATCTTCTTAAAGTATTTTATATCAAAATATTATGTCGAAAAGCACATGTAGAAAAATTGGATGCTGGTCCAAAAGGTATAGTTATACAATTTCGCAATAATTATTTTGAAAACAGTGCTGCTCTTGTTCAGTGGATTGGAAAACAAGGTTCGATAGCAAAAATTCGACCAGATCAAAGTATTGCTCTCATTTATGATTGCTCCACAGTGGATAAAAGACTTATTAGAGCGGCAAATGTTATGACACAGCTTGTAGAAATGGTAGAAAAACATTCTGCTTAGGAAACTTCTCTATTGGACTAAATATATATTCATATCTTGTAGAAATATTCTATAAAATAGTTATTTATCTTGTTTTTATAAGAACGATCTTAAAGTTCATAAAGAAAAAATATCTTTTAAAATACTCATTTTCAATAATACATATTGATACAATTTGGAAAATACATTAACAGTACACTTATTAAAATTGATAGCGCTATTTATATGAATTTTTTAAGTGAAATGATATGATTTTTTCATTACAAAGGTTGCTTGCTTTAGGTGTTTTATTGCTCACTTTAATATATGGAGTAAAAACTGTTCATGCTGAATTTCTTTTCGATGAAACTCTTGAGGAAAAATATCAACGTTTCAAAGAAAGAAGATTTGTTATTAGTAGTGCAATTGAGTTTATTGAAGAAAGATTAGATGAGTTAAATCTTTTAATCGGACGTGCTTCTGATTCCACACAATATAGGCTTTTGCATGAGCAGGATAAGCTTTTACGCAGACAAAATGATTTAAATGAGGAGTATTTCAGACTTACTTTAAAATTAAGTAAGTTGGCTGAATCAAAACTGAAATTAGTATCCAGAATGCACATAGCAAGAGAATATGAAAAAGAAGAGTATAAAGAAAAGCTGGTTAAAACAAAAGAATATCTCAAAAAAACTCAATTATTTAATGAATGGAAAGCAAATGAAGATGTTTGGGGCAATGATGAAATAGTAGAAAATTATCTAGTTTTCGTTGTTACTTGCAGAACTTTGGGGAGCCTATTGCGTAGTGATATAGCTATTATTTTGCGTAAAGATTTTGGCTGGAAGAAGAAAGATTTTATTTGGGCAAAATATGCAATGAATTTGATAGATCCAAAGCTAATAAAGGATATTAGAGAGCTTCTAAAGACTGGCCCTTATAATTATAAAAAAGAATTATATGATAATATAAAGGATTCTCTCATACGGGGAGATTCATTTTTGGAGAATATCCCTGCAATTTGCAGAACCTTTGAGAAGGTACATGATATAATGCTTCCAAATAAAAGAAAAGGCGTTATCAATCGCATGTTTTATCATGTGAAAGAGTGGTTTAACAATCAGTAGTTATATCCACTCTTATTACACTGACTTCATAGGGCAAAAAAATATTTCATTTTTATAACAATGAAACTATGATGCAGTATGTAAAAATAACACCGATTTTACATAAAAAAATAATTTTTATACGGAATTATAAAAATATTTAAATAAAAAATACGAGTGATGTCTACTATAAATGTTATAATAATCTGAATTTATGAATATTTTTCTTTAAAAAATTTCATTTAATAATATATAATTCTACAGTATTTTCTAAATATATAGATAGTTCATATTAATAAATTAACTTATTTTTAAAATATTAATTATGTAAAAATGTATTATATTTTTATATGTATTTGTAATTATATTTTGTATTATTATAATTTATAAAGATAATAATTTTATCTTTATAAGATATTAAATGTATAAAATTAAATTATACTTTAAATATTTGGATAAAATGGATTTTTTTAATTTATAAACGTTTATTATTTCATATAATAAGATATATTATAAATGAAGAAAATTTAAGATAATGGATACATGTTATTTTTTATTATGCCATCAAGCTGGAAGAGGGTAGCTATAGAATGATATATTAAGTGGGACGTTTGAAGTATGGTAAACGTGCTATTCGTTGTTCAGGTTAAATAATATATCATGGCATCTATAGCCGGATCAGTTATTTCAACAAAATTAAATTCCCTTTCAAATTACGAGAAGCCAAGAATTTCAGTGATTGATTTGTTTGTTTCCTGATGAAAGAGAGTGTAATTATTCTTATTCCAGTATGAATGTCAAAATGCTTTATCGCATTTTGACATACGAGTGTGATTTTTTCTTATGTAAGTGATCAAATCATAAGTTCAAATCGAAAATATAATCCACAAAAAACAATAGATTTATTATTTTCTTTTATAAAATCTGTTTTTCGTAAAAGATTTTAAGTTTTCTGTTGATCAACCTATACCTGATTCATTTGTTTAATATCCATGACTTCAGGAAGAATTGTATCAGGATAAGGTGCTAAAAGTGCTGTTTTTTCAATAGCTGAAAGAAGAAAAATATCCCAAATAATTTTCTATTCTCATGTAAATTTTATTGAATAAGATGATGATTGTTCCATTCAAAATTGAAAAATATCAACAAAGTTTGTTTGACTCTTTATCTTTTTAAATAATGTGACGGCATATTAAAAATAAATCTCATGAGACTAGCAGGGAGGTTCTTTAAAAAAAATCTTTAATAATACGTTTTTGTGCACAGTGAGAAAATGATATGTGTGTTGCTAACGACTTGAATTTGTTTCAACAAAAACATCAACTATGTTTTTTAAAAGGACTCAAAATGCTTCTTATAAACTGTCTAAATGCAAGGGCTTTCACAACATTGGGTGATAGCAAACATAACAAGCCATTATAAAACTACAGATTACAAATGAATTTAATCCTAAAAATGTCCTAACAGCATCATAATTCACTTTATTTTTTTAATTTTTTTCATGAAGAACATAAGAAAGATATTCTAGCTTTTCTAATCATTTGCAAGACTCCTAAATTGTAATGCTTATTACTAAAGATTCATGGCTCAAAAAAAATAATTATTATAAATGTAAAGGAAAATTGAAAGTAATGAGAGATATAGAACAAAATAAGATTTTATATTTTAATGACATTACAATGCTGACTCGTTTATGTAATATTACATTATTCTATTGCACGAATGTATTTTTCAGATAAATTTTATAAAATACCAATCTATAAAATAGGGAGGTAAGAAAATTGAAGAGTTTAATAAACTATTTTTATTATATTTTTCCCTAAATTTGACTTTTATCTTTATATTGAAGTAAGAATAACAGAAGAGGGTGTCATTTCATTGATTTAATTTAATACACTTGATTAAAATTATATTTGATATTTCTAATGTTGGAAATATTGTAAAAGCGCATTGAAAGGATTAATTTAGCCATGTCGCATAAAAGTATCTATTATGTTAGTTCAGTATTAGCTGGAGCAGTTGCTTTTTTTCTTGCAATTCACTCTTCTGCAAATGCACAAACCTTAACTCAAGGTTGGCAAAAGGTTTGTAGTAAGCAGAATGATGTTGATATTTGTAATACAATGAACACTGTTTTATCAAATACTGGGCAGCCTTTAACGTCTTTTAATCTGGTTGAAATAAAAGGAAAACAAAATGAAAGCCGTATAGGGATTCAAGTTCCTACAGGCCGTTTTTTACCAGAAGGTGTTCTTATTCAAATAGGAGATAATTTCTCTAAGAAAGTTCCTTATATTATTTGTAACGGACCGAGTTGTATTGCTAATGATGTCTTAGATGATAAGCTTATTACTGCCATGAAAACTGGTTCAAAAATGCTTGTGACGACAATTAATTTCCGTGGTTCAGCTAATCCTATTGAATTTTCTCTTAATGGTTTCACATCTGCATACACAGGTCCTGGTATGGAAGAAAAAGAATTTCAACAAGAGCAGATAAAATTGCAACAAGCTATTCAATCCAACCAAAAAGAAATTGAAGAGCGCATGCGTGCTGAGCAAGAAAAAGCTAAAAAGAGATAATAAATATACAACATAGAAAAAATATTCTTTGAAGCTTTTTCTATGTTGATTTACTAAAACCGCCACAAATGTTTTGTAGCGGTTTTTTTGTGCTTAATTTTTGGAGAGAGTTCTACGTTTCCACCAACCAATACGTTGGGTTTTTGGAGCGTCATCAGACGTTGATGATATAATAACGGGCTGATTAACTATTTCTTCAATTTTAGAGCGAGTTGGTTCGACAATTTGCTCTATTACGGTTTCTTGCCTTGATGTTTTCTCCATTTGGATTAATTCTTTAGAGAGTGATTTTTTGCGTGTTTTAGGTGTAGATTTTTTACTTTTAGGCGTCTTTTTCGAGACTTCATCAGTAGATTTATCTGCTTTCTTTGTTTGAACTTGAGGTTTGAAACTGGTTGCAGATTTTTCTTCAAGAGGTTCTAGAATTGCTATATCTTTATTACCTTCAATGGATTGTTGATTTTTCAGTATTTTTGAAGAACGTGTTTTACGTTTTTTAAGTTTAACAGCTGCATCAGCTTTTACATTTTCCTCTTGCTGTGTGTTTAAATTCTGTATGTCATTTTTTGATTCCTCAAGCTGGATAGCAGCTGGAATATGACTCTTACGATGTGCTGTTTTTACTTCTTCTAAGGTTTGCTTGGCAAAATCTCCTACTGGCTCTGCGTAAGGAATGCGCATTTGATAGAAATCATTGTCTTGATTACGACGACCACCACGACGTCCTCGACGACGTCCTCGACGACGCCCTCGACGACAGGATTCATCATCCAAAGAATCATTTTTTGTATGCTCTGTAGAAGAAAAATTTTCATTAATCTCGGCTTGAAGTTTTTTACGTCGACGTTTCGAGTTTACTTCAACGGATGTTTTATCTTCGGCAGTTTCACTCTCTTTTAAGAGTGCGTCTTCAACTTCTTCTGTATTGTTATCTTCAAACTTCGAGGTAGTCTGGGAAGCTGCCTCTGCTATTGTTCCCTTAGAAATAAGGAAATGTTGTGTTCCAATACTATCATCTGCTTCAATACTAATATTAAGTTTAAAGCGCGTTTCTAGATTAATAAGAATATTGCGCTTGTGGTTTAACACATAAAGCGCTGTTGCTATAGGAGTACGCACAATAATGTTATATAGCGGATTATGAAGAAGATATTCTTCAATTGAACGCATGACATGTAAAGCAATTGATGATTCCGAACGAATATTTCCTGTTCCAGCACAATGTGGACAAGGTTGAGTAGTACTTTCTAAAACAGATACACGAATACGTTGACGACTCATTTCTAAAAGGCCAAAATGTGAAATGTGACCAACTTGAATACGAGCGCGATCATTTTTTAAGCAATCTTTTAACTTTTTTTCAACTAATCTCACATTACGTTCTTCAAGCATGTCAATAAAATCAATCACAATTAAACCAGCAAGATCACGTAAGCGTAATTGACGCGCTATTTCTTCTGCAGCTTCCAAATTTGTTTGTAACGCTGTTTTTTCAACAGAAAATTCTTTTGTAGAGCGGCCAGAATTTACATCGATGGCAACAAGTGCCTCTGTTTGGTTAATAACAAGATAACCACCAGATTTTAAAGAAACTCGTGGCTGCAACATTTTATCAAGCTGAATTTCAATATTATTGCGTGCAAAAATAGGAATATGATCGCGATAAGGTTGTACAACTTTCGCATGACTTGGCATAAGCATACGCATAAAATCTTTTGCTTCACGATATCCTTGATCACCAGAAACAAGAATTTCATTGATATTTTTACTGTAAAGATCCCGTATAGAACGCTTGATAAGATTGCTTTCTTCATGGACAAGGCATGGGGCAGTGGATTTGAGTGTCAAAGTACGGATAGTATCCCATAGCCGTATCAGATAATCATAATCGCGTTTGATTTCAGCTTTAGTTCTATTCGCTCCAGCAGTGCGAAGGATAACTCCCATACCCTTGGGAACTGCTAATTCTTTTACAATTTCTTTAAGACGCTTACGATCTTGCACATTGGTAATTTTTCGTGAAATACCACCACCACGTGCTGTGTTAGGCATTAAAACAGAATAGCGACCTGCTAGAGATAAATATGTTGTGAGTGCAGCTCCTTTATTGCCACGTTCCTCCTTAATAACTTGCACCAACAAAATTTGACGACGTTTAATTACTTCTTGAATTTTATATTGACGTTCTTGTTTTTGCTGATAGCTGGGGAGTTCTTCACGTACATCTTCTGCTCCAACCATTTCGATATCATTATTAGAAACACATGAATCAAATGTTTCTTCTGCATCATCTATGATCGTTGCTTCGGATATAATGTCATCCTCAACATTTGTTGCTATGGTACTGTTACGTTCACTTTTTTTTGTTTTTTTAGAATTTCTTTTATTTTTGTTAGTTTCTTCGGTGGGAGCAACAGCATAATTTTCTCGCATTGCAGCCTTTTCCTCTTCTTCAAGAAGAGCGAGGCGATCAGCAATAGGGATTTGATAATAATCAGGGTGAATTTCAGAAAATGTCAAAAAGCCATGACGATTTCCACCATATTCGACAAAAGCTGCTTGGAGCGATGGTTCTACACGCGTTACACGTGCCAGATAAATATTCCCCTTAAGCTGTTTTTTGTGTTCTGATTCAAAATCAAATTCTTCAATTTTGTTGCCGTAAACAACAACAACACGTGTTTCCTCCGAGTGAGAGGCATCTATAAGCATTTTGTTTGACATAAGTTAAAATCCTGAAGGCGACATACGCAATTTTATTCAAACGAACAGTATAACCATTCGCAAATATAAAGGGTTGTCTGCCATAAAAGGGAGGTGCCGAAAAAACAGAACGAGACACTACATGCAAATACATGGTTGCATTTACAGCATTTTTGATCATCATCTTCATCTGTTTTGTATGCCTCATAATTTCTGTAAGTCTCCGGCAAAACAATCTTTAAACAGTTCGGATATTCGAACCAGTGAACCTTAAATGACGCACTCCTAGCTTTTGTAACACAAATTAAAGAGTTTTTATCCATAAAAAGCTTAAATATATAATATGTAACAAACCTTCTAAAGACAACTTAATCTAGATTACAGGTAATTTAGATTACAACATAGCTAAGAAGCATAAATATTCTTTTATGTTGATATCACCATTTTGGCAAGTAACAATATAAATACGTACCATGATTAATATCTTTATTGCCTTAATTTTGTTCTTTAGGGTATTTAAAGTTAAAAAGATCAACATTTATTGAAAAATAGAGAGTAAATTTAGTGCATCATTTTTATACGGATAAAATCAGTTGTTGTTAATGTAAAATATAGAGTGTTATCGCTTATGATAAAGAGTTTCTTTGCCAAAAAGCCGAGAGTAGCTTATTGGAATATTATTTTGTACATAGCCTATTGTTTATTGTTTTTTTTAATATTTCAAACGAATATTCAAGCTGGAACGGCTCTAAAACTTATTAATTTGCGGACTATTGGTGATAGAACACATACACGTATTATTGCGGTTTTTAATGCTGAGCCAAGTGTTCGTTTACAGATTTTAGATAGTCCTGCACGTTTGGTTATTAATTTACCTGTGGTTGATTTTTCATCGCAGAACATACCTTTGAGAAAACAAAACACATTATCAGATATGCTCTCAGATGTACGTTACGGTTTTTCTGATATACGAACTTCACGTATTATTTTAACAAGTAAAATTACTTTTTCTGTTGAAAAAAGGGTAATACAAAAATTAGATAATGGTTTATGGCAGTTATTGATAGATCTTCGTAAGACGACACAAAAGAAATTTGATGAGGTGTTTGAAAAACAACAAAAAGCTAACTTCAGTACAAAAACACACCCCGTTCCATTACGTAATTTTCGTGTTGTTATTGATCCTGGTCATGGTGGAATTGATGGAGGTGCACGAGGTGTTACTGGAATCTTAGAAAAGGATATCACATTAGCTTTTGCACGAGCATTGCAAGATGAATTAAAAAAAGACTCTCATATTGTTGTTGCTTTAACGCGCGATTCTGATACCTTTTTAAGGTTAAGTGAAAGAGTTAAAAAAGCACAAGAATTTGATGGTGATCTTTTTATATCCATTCATGCAGATACCATTAATGTTCATTCTCTTCGTGGAGCAACAGTCTATACCATATCAGACAAGGCATCTGATGCAATAGCAAAATCCTTAGCGGAAAGTGAAAATAGAGTTGATCTGCTTGATGGATTGCCTGCAGATGAATCTCTTGAAGTTACAGGTATTTTATCTGATCTTGCCCAACGTGAAACGCGTATATTTTCGGTTAATTTTGCTAATAATGTTATTTCAAGCTTATCAAAGAATAAAATCAATCTAATCAATAACCCTCATCGATATGCAGATTTTCAAGTTTTGAGAGCTTCGGATATACCTTCTGTTTTGATAGAGATCGGTTATTTATCAAATGAAGAGGATGAAAAATTATTAAATAACACTCAGTGGAGAAAGAAAATGGCCGCTTCTATTGCTCATTCTATTCGCCAATTTGCTGAGTATAGACAGAAAATCATGCAGCCTCTTTAAAATTATAAGAAAATAGAGTATCAATATAAGCCTCTATTATCATGGTATAAAGATAGAAAACAGTTTTTTCTTTGTCTAAATCGAGTGTTGATACTCGTTTACTGCTGAAATAGTGGATCTTTCTGAAGGAAGCGATAGCCGTTCAATGATGATTTTTTTTAGATATTTTCTTAGTTTTGTTATTTTTATTGGGCTTTGCGCGACAATGATGTGGAGTGTAATAACAAAT
Organism: Bartonella japonica; assembly: GCF_040545385.1. Taxonomy (NCBI): domain Bacteria; kingdom Pseudomonadati; phylum Pseudomonadota; class Alphaproteobacteria; order Hyphomicrobiales; family Bartonellaceae; genus Bartonella; species Bartonella japonica. Next base: position 72,395 of record NZ_JBEPLT010000005.1, on the reverse strand, counting down.
AGTCAAGCAAATGCACTTCCTGATTATGAAGTTCTTTCGCTCTATGAACCGCCTGTGATGACTCGTGTTCACGCTGCTGATGGTAGCCTGATGGCAGAATTCGCAACACAGCATCGCCTTTATTTATCAATTCAGTCAATACCAAAAATTCTTAAAGATGCTTTTATTTCCGCTGAAGACAAAAATTTTTACCATCATTTTGGTTTAGATCCCGAAGGACTTTTTAGGGCTTTGATCAATAACATCCGCAACATTGGTTCCGGAAAGCGTCCAGAAGGAGCGTCAACCATTACACAGCAAGTTGCTAAAAACTTCCTTTTAAATTCAGAAGCAACATTAGAGCGTAAGTTAAAGGAAGCTATTCTCGCAATGCGTATGGAGAAGACCTATTCAAAAGATCATATTCTCGAACTTTATCTCAATGAAATTTATCTTGGTCGTAGCACCTATGGTATCGCGGCGGCCTCTCTAACTTATTTTAATAAGTCCGTTAATGAACTTACTTTAGAAGAATGTGCTTATTTGGCAGCACTTCCAAAAGGTCCCGCGAATTATGATCCATTTAAAAATACACAACGTGCCATTGATCGGCGCAATTGGGTTATAGATCGAATGGTTGCAAATGGATATGTAACACGTGAACAAGGTGAGAAGGCTAAAGAAAAACCTTTGGGAGCGACAGTGCGTAGTAAAGATAGCTACATTTTTTCTGTTGACTATTTTACTGAAGAAGTGCGCCGTCGTTTAATGCATCGTTATGGAGCTAAAATACTTTACGAAGGCGGACTTTCCGTTCGTACAACGCTTGATCCACATTTACAACTTGTTGCTCGGCGTGCCTTACATAATGGATTAATTAAATTTGATCATTCACAAGGGTGGCGGGGAGCTTATAGTCATATTGATAAGAAAGATGATTGGGGTATAGAACTTGCAAATATCAAAGGGTTAAGTGATGTTCCTGAGTGGCGTTTAGCTGTTGTTCTTTCTATTAACGCTAATAACGTAGAAATTGGTCTACAGCCACAGCGCGAAGCTTCAGGTGCATTGTCAAAAAAACGGGAAATTGCTGTTTTGTCTGAAAACGATTCAAAATGGGCATTAAACGTTGTAAAAAAAAATGAACATCGAAGAGTTATGCAAAATTTATCCGGTGTTTTGCAAGTTGGAGATGTTATTTTTGTTGAAAAATTATCGAATACCAATAACACTTATCGTTTACAACAAATCCCAAAGGTTGAAGGTGCAGTTGTTGCTATGGAACCTCATACAGGGCGTGTACTCGCTATGGTGGGAGGATTTTCTTTTGCAGCGTCTGAATTTAATCGTGCGACACAAGCTTATCGCCAGCCTGGCTCTGCTTTCAAGCCTTTTGTGTATGCAGCAGCACTTGATAATGGCTATACACCAGCTTCGGTTATTCTAGATGGACCTATCGAAGTGCGCCAATATAATGGTGAGATTTGGCAACCTAAAAATTATGGTGGTACATTCGCTGGACCTTCAACGCTGCGTTATGGCATTGAATATTCTCGCAATCTTATGACCATACGACTTGCCCATGATATGGGTATGCCCCTTATCGCTGAATATGCAGAGCGTTTTGGTGTTGTAGATAAATTGCAACCTTATCTCCCTATGGCTTTAGGGGCTGGTGAAACGACAGTTTTACGAATGGTTACAGCTTATTCAGTTATTGCCAATGGTGGTCGCTCTATTAATCCTTCTCTCATAGATAGGGTTCAAGACCGATATGGGAAAACAATTTACCGTCATGATGATCGTATTTGTGAAAGTTGTAATGCTTTATCGTGGAATAATCAAAGTGAACCCACATTAATTGATGAGCGAGATCAAGTTCTTGATCCTATGACGGCTTATCAGATTACCTCAATGATGGAGGGGGTTGTCCAGCGCGGTACAGCTGCACGCTTGCGTTTTCTTAATCGACATATTGCCGCTAAAACAGGAACAACCAATGATTCTAAAGATGTATGGTTTATGGGATTTACTCCTGATCTTGTTGTTGGTATTTTTATCGGTTACGATCAACCAGCTCCATTAGGGTACAATGGAACAGGAAGTTCATTAGCAGCCCCCATTTTTAGTGAGTTTATGGAAGAGGCTTTAAAAGGAAAGCCAGATGTACCATTTAAAATGCCAAAAGGTATGATTTTAATGCCGATTAATCGTAAAACGGGAATGCTCGCTGAAGCAGGAGATCATGATGTCATTATAGAGGCATTTAAGCCAGGAACTGGACCTGCTGACATATATCAAGTCATTGGTGGAACAAATTATTTTCAGGAAGGTGTTCCTTCTGTAACTACTTCTCCACAGGTCAACAAGGCTCTTGAAAGTGGTACGGGTGGACTGTATTAACTAGTAAGAGTCTCTTTTTACGTGGTTGATGCAATAAAATAATTTTTATTTACTTTTGATCATTTCACTACAGTAAATAAATTGCTGAGGTCATGCTATTCTCTTACCACGAGCATTAAGTTTGTATAAAATGCTAGAGAAGAAGCATAACGAAAAAGAGCCTTTTAGGATTACGGTGTAAAATTATGCGAGCAGAAATAGAAGTATTAGTCGATGAAATTCAACAAGCAATTAAGTTGCTAAGGAGGCATCTTTGACTGGGATCAATCACTAAAACGTCTTGAATATCTCAATCAAAAGGCAGAAGACCCAACGCTTTGGAATGATGCACAACAAGCGCAAGATATGATGCGTGAACGTCAGAATCTTGATGATTCAATCAATAGTATTCGATCATTTACAAAGACACTTGAAGAGTGCATTGAATTAATCGCAATGGGTGAAGAAGAAAGCGATACCGAGGTTATCACTGATGCAGAAAATGCAATTCGTAGCCTTAAGAATGAGATAGATAAAAAGCAAATTGATGTGCTCCTTTCAGGAGAAGTAGATCCAAATGATACTTATCTAGAGATCCATGCTGGAGCAGGAGGTACAGAAAGCCAAGATTGGGCTTCTATGCTTCTACGTATGTATACGCGTTGGGCTGAACAGCGTAAAATGAAAGTTGAAGTATTGGAAATCCATGATGGAGAGGAAGCAGGGATAAAATCAGCAACTATTCTCGTAAAAGGGCATAATGCTTATGGTCTGTTGAAGACAGAATCGGGTGTTCACCGTTTGGTACGTATTTCACCGTTTGATTCAAATGCAAAGCGCCATACTTCTTTTGCAAGTATCTGGGTTTATCCTGTAATTGATGATAATATTGAAGTTGATGTTTCAGAAGCAGATGTCCGTATTGATACATATCGGGCATCAGGAGCTGGAGGGCAACATGTCAACACAACAGATTCTGCAGTCCGCATCACACACATAAAAACAGGTATTGTGGTTCAATGTCAAACCGAGCGTTCTCAGCACAAAAATCGAGCAACTGCTTGGTCAATGTTGCGGGCACGACTTTATGAAGAGGAATGCAAAAAGAGAGAAGAAGAAACGAATGCTCTCGAATCTTCTAAAACTGAAATTGGATGGGGGCATCAAATTAGATCTTATGTTCTTCAACCTTATCAGCTTATCAAAGATTTGCGCACAGGCGTTGAAAATACGAGTCCACAATCTGTACTAAATGGCAATTTAGATGCGTTTATAGAAGCAGCACTTGCACAGCGTGTTTACGGAAAGAATCAAGAAGTTGAAGATATTAATTGATCAGATTCATATTTTAAAAGTCGTATAAGTTTATTTTTGTTCTATGAGTTTTGTTACGCTTAGATTTACCAGTAAGAAAAATAAAGCCAACTGGAAGGATGATGCATCGATTATGCATTTTATAAGCCACTATTATGATGTAGAAGTGTAGCGGCAGCTAAGACATTTTCGGCATGTCCAGATACACTCACTTTGCGCCATTCTTCTGCTATTATGCCAGCTGAATCAATTAAAAAAGTACTTCGTTCAACACCCATATATTTACGTCCATACATGCTTTTTTCAACCCAAACACCATAAGCCTGAAGTGTTGTTTTTTCTTCATCAGAAACAAGGATGATATCAAGATCGTGTTTTGTTTTAAATTTATCATGTTCTTTTATATTATCTGGAGACATTCCAATAATAACAGCTCCGATTTCATTAAATTTTTCTTTTAATCTTGTAAAATCAATAGCTTCACTTGTGCATCCACTGGTATCATCTTTGGGATAAAAATACAAAACGACCAATTTCCCTTGAAGATCAGAAAGACATAATGTGCCTCCACCATCGCGTGGTAAATCGAAATCAGGAGCAGTAGTACCTTTTATCGATCTTGTCATTGCTTTATCTCCCTTTTCAGTAGGCTATTTGGTATGAAAAATTTTAGTAAATGTTGAGCATGAAAATACACAGGTGAAATAACATTTCAATTCTCGAGAGTAGAAATTATATTCAGTATATTTTATCTCTCATTTGAATCTCATTATATTATAAGGACATATTATAAGGACTATATTGAGGAATACGGAAACAGAATAAAAGCCACAAACATATAGTCCAAATGAGTGAAAAAATTATAAAATCATAAATAAATTATAGTGGTTTCATCAAAACATGTTTTTTCTTACCGAAAGATAGTTTAATGACTCCTGTTGTATTTACATCTCCTTCAATAATAAGGCGTGTTTCATCCTCAATATTTTGATCATTAATACGTACTCCTCCACCTTGAACATGCCGGCGTGCCTCACTGTTAGATTTAGCCAATCCAGCTTTGACCAGAAGAGCGAGTAACCCTATACCATTTTTTAATTCTGTAGCATTAATTTCAACAGTTGGAAGATCTTCTCCAAGCGCTTTTTCTTCAAAAGTTTTACGAGCAGTTTCTGCTGCTGCTTCAGCGAGACTGCGTCCATGTAGCATTGCTGTAATTTCTGTTGCGAGGATTTTCTTTGCTTCATTAATTTCACTATCTTGCAATGCAGAAAGTTTGAGAATCTCATTCATTGGCAATGTTGTATAGAGCTTTAAAAATCGTGTAACATCACTATCTTCTGTATTACGCCAATATTGCCAAAATTGATAAGGTGAAAGCATATCTGCATTCAGCCAAATAGCACCATTCAAAGATTTGCCCATTTTTGCACCAGAAGACGTTGTCAACAACGGTGAAGTTAATGCATATAATTGTGGTGTGTTTAAGCGATGTCCTAATTCAATTCCATTAATAATATTGCCCCATTGATCTGAGCCACCCATTTGCATACGTAATCCATAGCGCTTATAAAGTTCAACAAAATCATAAGCCTGCAAAATCATATAATTAAACTCTAAGAATGACAAAGAATGTTCACGCTCAAGTCTCAGTCTGACAGAATCAAATGATAACATACGGTTGACAGAAAAATGTTTTCCCACATCACGTAAAAATTCTAAGTAGTTCAAATTGCATAACCATTCAGCATTATTGACGATACATGCATCGTTTTTTTTATCACCAAATGTTAAATAGTTAGCAAATACCTTTTTAATGCCAGCGATATTTGCAGCAATATCATCTTGTGTCAAAAGACGTCGTGCTTCATCTTTGAAGGAAGGATCACCAATCAATCCTGTTCCTCCACCCATCAAAGCAATAGGGCGATGACCGGTCTTTTGTAACCAATACAGCATCATAATTTGAAGAAGACTTCCGGCATGGAGACTTGATGCTGTAGGATCAAATCCAATATAGGCGCTCACAACTTCTTTTGAAAAAAGATCATCTAAGCCTTTTTCATCCGAAATTTGGTGGATAAAACCACGTTCGCGCATAATGTGTAAAAAGTCAGATTTAAAGGCAAACACAGATTTTATTTCCTAATCAATATTGTATTTATTTATACAAATAAGGCATTAATACATTATCTCTATCACAAGTAATGTATACCTTACAAGAGAAGGAGAAACATCGGTAATAAGAGACAAACACAAATATTATCTTTGTTTAAAGAGAAACGTTTTTCAGAGAAAGAAAGCACTGTTCATTTATATAAATTCTTAGCGCTTCTTATGTAAGGGAAAGTATTTCAGGAGGAGGAATAAGAAATTCATGTGTAATATGGCTATCCAAATATTGAGCACATCGTTCAATAAGTTCTTCATTACATCCGCTAAAAAAGTGGTTAGCATTTTCTAGTATTTCTTGTGTAATTGTGATGCCTTTTTGTGTTTTTAATTTATCTACGAGTAATTGGACATCTTTTGGGGGAGCAACTTTATCAAGAGCACCGTGAATAATAAGTCCTGAGGAAGGACAAGGGGCGAGGAATGAAAAGTCATAAACATTCGGTTGAGGAGCAACGGATATAAAGCCCTCGATTTCTGGTCTGCGCATTAAAAGTTGCATACCAATCCATGCTCCAAATGAATATCCAGCTACCCAGCAACTTTTAGAATCAGGATGCTGTGTTTGCACCCAATCGAGTGCCGAAGCCGCATCTGAAAGTTCTCCAATTCCATAATCAAATTCACCTTGGCTGCGACCAATACCACGAAAATTAAAACGTAATGTTGTAAAACCACGTTGTTGAAACATGTAGAAGAGATCATAAACAATTTTATTGTTCATTGTTCCACCAAATTGGGGATGAGGGTGCAAAATAATCGCGATTGGTGCATTTCTTTGTTGTGAGGGTTGATAACGCCCTTCAAGACGACCTGCGGGACCGTTAAAAATAATTTCTGGCATTAAATGCTCCTTAAATGCTATAAGGCTCTCATTGACCTGAACCGACTTTTATCATAAAATTTCTTAGTTAATCACTAAATATTCTTTTTTAAGTGCATTTTTTTAAATAATGCACTATTTTTGAATCAATTCGTACGATGAATAATTGTGAAGTCAAATGGTTGTAAGACGCCGATATTTTGATCATAATGCGACAACACCGCTCAAAGAAATGGCACGGATGACATTGCTGGCTTCACTAGAGATATTTGGTAATCCATCATCTGTTCATGCGGAAGGCCGTGCTGCTAAAACTTTGTTGCAAAAAGCACGTAGGCAAATCGCTGAAAACCTCAATACAAATCCAGATCATGTCGTCTTTACATCTGGTGCGAGTGAAGCGGCGATGACTTTGCTCACACCCTTTTATAATATGGGCAATTCAAAGGTTTATTTTTCTCATCTTTATATCGGAGCGACGGAACATCCATCTGTTGCAGAAGGAGGACGTTTTTCAAAAGAATGCATCAGCACAGTGAGTGTTGATCAAGATGGTTTAATTCAACAAGATAAATTGGCATCTCTCCTAGCAGTGCATGATAAAACAAAAGGTCTTCCTCTTGTTGCTATTCAAGCTGCTAATGGTGAAACTGGTGTGATACAACCAATAAAAGAAATATCTGTTATTGTTCGGGATAGTGGAGGTATTCTTATCGTTGATTTGACACAATATGTAGACAAAAACTTTGTTGATATTCATCAAATGGGTGGAGATTTTTTTATATTATCTGCACATAAAATCGGTGGGCTTAAAGGAGTTGGTGCTATTGTCTCATGTGGCAACCTTCTTATGCCAGATCCTCTTATTATTGGGGGAGGGCAAGAAAAAGGTTCGCGTGGAGGAACAGAAGCTTTACCACTCATTGCTGTTTTTGGGGCAGCTATAGCGGATTGTTCTACTCAAGAAGAAATAAAACAGTTAATTTATTTACGCAATAAACTAGAAGATGGTCTACAAAAAATCAGTAATGACATTGAAATTTTTGGTAAAAGAGTTCAACGTTTGCCAAATACAACTTATTTTGCTGTGCGCAATATGAAGGCTGAAACTATGCAAATTGGTTTTGATTTGGCTGGATTTTCTGTATCAGCAGGTTCTGCTTGTTCTTCGGGAAAAGTAAAACAAAGCAAGGTTTTAGAAGCAATGGGGTATGATGTTCCCAATGGCGCAATTCGTGTTTCAATAGGACGAAACACAACGTCTGAAGATATTGATGACTTTTTATCGGTTTTTTCACAAATCATAGATAAAAACAAAAATAAAATTTATCATTAAATAATTTAGAACTTTTTTAAAAATGAAATATACTTGATTGAAATTATCCTGTTTTACCTATAATCTAATGAATAAGTTTTTTGCTTTATTTTATAAAGAAACAAGACTTTTAATCACCGGTCTCTAACACCGGGGAAAGTGGAGAAAACTGATGCCGGCAATACAGGAAACAATCCGTCAAGTCCGTGAAATAGACGTAGATCAATATAAATATGGTTTTGAAACCAATATTGAGACAGATAAAGCTCCAAAAGGTTTGAATGAAGGCATTATTGAGTTTATTTCTGCAAAAAAACATGAACCTGAATGGATGTTGACATGGCGTCTACAAGCTTTCCGTCGCTGGTTATCAATGCAAGAACCTCATTGGGCTCGCATTCAATATCCTCCCATTGATTTTCAGGATCTTCATTATTACGCCGCTCCTAAAAATCATACAGGACCAAAGTCTTTGGATGAAGTGGATCCTGAATTGTTAGCAACGTATGAAAAACTCGGTATTCCTCTTAAAGAGCAGGAAATTTTAGCAGGAGTAAGGAAACAGTCTGATCCTTCAACTTTTGATAATAGTATTTACGCATCAGGACAGGTAGCTGTTGATGCGGTATTTGATTCTGTTTCGGTTGTAACAACATTTAAAAAAGAGTTAGCACGTGTTGGTGTCATTTTTTGTTCGATTTCAGAGGCAGTTATCAAACATCCTGCTCTTATTAAAAAATATTTAGGAACAGTTGTTCCTGTGGGGGATAATTATTATGCTGCTTTAAATGCAGCTGTTTTTACAGATGGTTCATTTGTTTATATTCCCAAAGGGGTTCGGTGTCCTATGGAGCTTTCAACCTATTTTAGAATTAATGAACGCAACACGGGTCAATTTGAGAGAACTTTGATTATTGCGGATGAAGATTCCTATGTTTCTTATCTTGAGGGATGTACGGCTCCCCAACGTGACGACAATCAACTTCATGCTGCTGTTGTTGAGCTTATTGCACTGGAAAATGCAGAAATTAAATATTCTACAGTACAAAATTGGTATCCTGGTGATAAAGATGGGAAGGGGGGTATTTATAATTTTGTAACAAAGCGAGGAGATTGTCGGGGTGATAATTCTAAGATTTCATGGACACAAGTTGAGACTGGTTCTGCAATTACTTGGAAATATCCATCTTGCTTATTGCGTGGTGACAATTCTCGTGGAGAATTTTATTCCATTGCTGTTGCAAATGGCCATCAACAAATCGACTCTGGAACAAAAATGATTCACTTGGGAAAAAATACATCAAGTCGTATTGTTTCCAAGGGTATTTCTGCTGGTTTTTCAAATAACACCTATAGGGGACAAGTTACAGCACATCGAAAAGCGCAGAATGCACGTAATTTTACACAATGTGATAGTTTGTTAATTGGTAATGATTGTGGTGCTCATACAGTACCTTATATTGAAGCAAAAAATGCAACTGCTCAATTTGAACATGAAGCAACAACATCAAAAATTTCTGATGATCAACTTTTTTATGTTATGCAACGAGGTATTCCTGAGGAAGAAGCTATCGCATTAATTGTGAATGGTTTTGTAAAAGAAGTTATTCAAAAGCTTCCAATGGAGTTTGCTGTCGAAGCACAAAAGCTCATTGGTATCAGCCTTGAAGGTAGTGTAGGATGATTGGTTAGATCAATAGCATAGCTTGATGTAAAATAACCAGAACAGGATTAAATAATGTTAGAGATTAAAAATTTGCGTGCCCGTATTGTAGGGACCGAGACGGAGGTCATCCGTGGTTTAAACTTGACCATTCAAGAGGGTGAGATTGCTGCTATCATGGGGCAAAATGGAGCAGGAAAATCAACATTATCTTATTTGCTTGCTGGTCGCGATGATTATGAAGTGATAGAAGGTGATATCCTGTATAATGGACAATCACTTTTAGAAATGGATCCAGCAGAACGTGCAACATATGGTGTTTTCCTTGCATTTCAATATCCAATGGAAATACCTGGAGTGGCAACAATGGAATTTTTGAAAGTAGCAATGAATTCTCAACGCAAAGCACGTGGTGATAAAGAGCTTAAAATTCCTGAATTTATAAAATATGTAAAAGAAGCTTCTTCAAAACTTGAAATTGATATGGATATGCTGAAACGTCCATTAAATGTGGGGTTTTCAGGTGGAGAAAAAAAACGAGCTGAAATTTTGCAAATGGCACTTCTTGAACCTAGACTTTGTATCTTAGATGAAACAGATTCTGGCTTAGATATTGATGCATTAAAAATTGTTGCTGATGGTGTTAATAAACTTCGTAATTCGAAACGTTCATTTTTGGTGATCACGCATTACCAGCGTCTGCTTAATTACATTATCCCTGATACAGTACATGTTCTTTATAAAGGACGCATTATTAAAAGCGGTGATAAATCATTAGCACTTTATTTAGAGCAAAATGGATATACTGATATTATCAATGAGGCGGCTTGAGGCCATTGAATATGAATGCGAACTCACAACAAGAATTGTTAGCCGTTGAAGAAGATCTTATCGGTAATTTTAATCAATCTATGAGAAACTTACCTGGTGATAGGGCAGTGCAAGCAGTCCGCAAAAAAGCGATTAAATTATTTCAAACCTCACGGCTTCCCTCACGAAAAAACGAAAATTGGCACTATACTAATTTGCGGACGTTGTTAAAATCTGTTAGTGGCTTTTCAAAAGTAAATGATAAACAATTCGTTGATGCATTGCTTTCAGAGAGTGCTGTTTTTTCTGTTGTAAATGGAAAAACCTCTACACAATCAAAAGCAGAGAATATTACAGTAAGACGTCTTGCAGATGCGTTAAAAGAAAATTCTGTAACGATAGATCAAATTATGTCTGATGAAGATTTTATTGGACAGTTAAACACAGCTTTTGTTACGGACGGTTGGCTTTTTGATATTCCTGAAAATACAAAAATTGATGTTCCCATTGAATTACAAAATATTCAAATGGGTGGGCAATCTCATGTTTTTTCAAGTATAAAAATTGATAAAAACAGTCAAGCTGTGTTTGTGGAGCATCAAATTGGTAATGATAAAGATACCTTTGTTAGTTCGATATCTTCGTTACAGGTTGCAGATTATAGTAATGTAACATGGATTCTTATTCGCAACCGTGGTTTCAATTCTGCACAATTTTGTCGCTTTCGTGCTATTCTTAGCCAAAATGCTAAACTATCGCTTTATGTGATTAATATTGGTAGTCAACTTAATCGTCAGGAAATAGATGTTGAGTTACAAGGAGGAGAGTCTGATTTTCAATTACGAGTCATAAATTTGTTATCGGGACACACACATAGCGATCTTACGATGAATATTCGTCACATTGAAGAAAAAACAACCTCAACAGAAATTGTACGTAATGTGGTTACCGATAAGGCAGTTGGTGTTTTTCAAGGAATTATACGTGTTGCTCAAAAGGCTCAAAAAACAGATGCTCGCATGGCTTGTAATAGCCTCATCCTTTCAGATGATGCGGAATTTAATGCAAAGCCTGAACTAGAAATTTTTGCTGATGATGTTGCTTGTGGTCATGGTGCGACAGTTGCTAATATCAATCATGATCATCTTTTTTATCTCATGGCACGTGGTATTCCTTTGAATACGGCTCGTGCACTTTTGATTAAAGGTTTTGTCTTCGAGCTCATTGATGATATCAGGCAAAAAAATATTCAAACCATTTTAAGAAATATCATTGGAAAATGGTTAGAAGAAAATGCTTAGGGCAGAAAAATGAATAATAATGGGGCAATATTGGGGTATAATGTGAAGGAAGTTCGCCGTGACTTTCCTATTTTACAGTGTAAGGTTTACGGAAAGCGATTGGCTTATCTCGACAGTGCTGCATCTGCTCAAAAGCCGCAATCTGTGCTTGATGCGATGGATAATTTTTATCGATACCGTTATGCAAATGTACATCGGGGAATAAATTTTTTATCAAATGCAGCAACACAATCTTATGAAGATGCTCGCCAGACAGTGTGTGCTTTTTTAAATGCTCAAACAGCAAGGGAAATTGTTTTTACAAAGAGTGCAACGGAAGCTATTAATACTGTTGCTTACGGTTGGGCTATGTCTAAATTGAATGCAGGTGATGAAATTGTCCTCACCATTATGGAACATCACTCAAACATTATCCCTTGGCATTTTATTCGTGAACAAAAAGGCGTCAAGCTTGTTTTTGTACCTGTTGATGAAAATGGTATTTTACATATTGAAGATTTTCAAAAGGCTTTAAGCGATAAAACAAAATTTGTTGCTGTGACTCATATGTCTAATGTCTTGGGAACGGTTCCTTCTGTTAAAGAGATTATTAAATTATCGCATCAAAATGCTATTCCTGTTCTTGTTGATGGTTCTCAAGGAGCTGTGCATTTAGCAGTTGACGTGCAAGATCTTGATTGTGATTGGTATGTCTTTACAGGTCATAAGCTTTATGGCCCCACAGGTATTGGCGTTCTGTATGGTAAGGAAGATAGGCTAGAAGAAATGCATCCTTTTCAAGGGGGAGGAGAAATGATTAAGGATGTCACAATTGATAAGGTTTCTTATAACGCACCTCCTCATCGTTTTGAAGCGGGCACGCCCCCTATAGCTGAAGCTATAGGATTGGCTGCTGCTATTGATTACATACATAAAAAAGGCAGAAATGCTATTCATGCATATGAAACAGAACTTTTATCTTATGCACATGAAAGGCTTGAAACGATTAAAAGATTACGCATTTACGGTCATTCTCCTCATAAAGGTGCTATTATATCTTTTGAAATAGAAGGTATTCATGCACATGATGTTGCTATGTTTATTGATCGGCAAGGTGTTGCTATACGCGCAGGAACGCATTGTGCACAACCTTTATTACAACATTTTGGCTTAACATCCGCTTGTCGTGCATCATTAGCTATGTATAGCAATCGTGAAGATATTGATCAGTTAGTAGAAGCATTAGAAAAAGCAAGGATATTTTTTAATGGCTAAAATAGTTGAAGAGCATCCTTCTACAGAATCTTTTGAAGCTGTGAACCAAGATGAAAAATCTTATATATCAGCTATTCCAGCAGATGAAATTGATCGTATGACCAATGATATTATTGCTGCTCTTAAAACAGTTTATGATCCTGAAATTCCTGCTGATATTTATGAGCTTGGCTTGATTTATCGTATCGATATTGAAGATGACCGTTCGGTAAAAATTGAAATGACACTTACAGCACCGGGATGTCCCGTTGCAGGAGAAATGCCGGGATGGGTAGAAAATGCTGTCAGTGCTGTTGAAGGAGTTCTTAGTGTTGAAGTCACCATGACCTTTGATCCACCATGGACTCCTAATTGTATGTCAGAAGAAGCACAAATTGCTGTAGGGTGGTACTAAATATTATTAAGGAAATTTTATTTAGTGGATTTATCAAATATTTTTTTATTTTTATCAATAACTTAAGTTTAAGGATATTGAATGATTTGCACTAGAAGAAACTAAAAATTATCTCTCTTAGAAAAAAGAAATATTCAAACGAGTATTTCGTATTTTATTGAAAAAATCATATCATACCTTATGAAGAAGTTTATTCACGCTTAAAACGCTTGAAGAAGATTATACAGGTAATCGGAAAGAAAAGGGATATTATGCTAAAGTGTTTTGTTTTCTAAGGAAAATGCTTAAACAGTCTAATGAGTTAACCTGTAATAAATAAAAATAAGTCTTTCTATTCAATAATACCGCACGCCAAACGCACACCGCCGCCACCGAGTGGTAAAGGTTGATCTGATTGATTATCTCCTCCTAAATGAATTATTAAGGAGTGTCCTTTAACCTTTGAAAGTTCTTTAATTCGTGGAGCAAGAACGCTCATCGTTGATCGTCCCTTATCATCAGCATAAAGTGCAGGTAAATCACCAAGGTGACCATTAATATTATAAGGTCCAAGATGTTTATGCGTACGACCCGGATCATAATGTCCACCTGCAGCACCACCAATGACACCATCTTTCATATCACATGAAGGATTTTCATGAACATGAAAACCATGAAAACCTTCTGGTAAGGTGAATAAGTTTGGTACAAAAATTAAACCATGTGCACTTTTTTCAATTTTAATTGTACCAACAGCTTGTTTGGTATTGTTTTTATTTAATTTATAAATTTTAACTTGCATAGATGCCGCTAATGCAGCAGCGTTCCAAGTTAGAAATGTCAGTGAAGTTAATACAAGAAAAAAAACTCTATTCATAAAGAAACTCTTCTTACTTATCTTATACACATTTATTATAAATAAATTAATTCAATTACATGAGAACTGATAAATAAAAATATATTATCTTATAAATCTATAATTACTAAAATAAATAAATACTTTAATTACATAATAATAATCAGCAGTTTATATTAATATTTTTCAAAATTTCTATCACTTTTAAAGCGTATCTCGAAGAACCTCTTTGTCTCTATAAAAAATGTAACTTTCATAGAATCTAATTATATTTCACTTATATTTTTTCAAGAGAGATTTTTAAAAAATAAAGAAGGAATTTTGAGAGTTTAGCCAGTACGTTATATATAATTCATAATATGACAAGGATCTTATCAAAATAGAGATATAACCTGTAAACTCACATGTTAAATAATAAAAAATTTCTATCTATAACGGAAGTTTATAAGAGCATTAACGTTTAGGATATGTACAAGTCTCCCATAAAATACAAAATATGCCAACGAAAAGACCCATTATTAATCCAATTATTGCACCAATTATCACGCCAAAGATAAGTGCTATTCCTGGCCCCATTGCTATAACTGGACCAAATCCTGGAAGAGCAATATAACCATAAGTTGCTAGAATTGCTGCTATTACTCCTGATATAGAACCATTTAAACTTCCAATAAATGCAGATTCTTTTATAGAATGACAGATTTTTTTGAAAAAATTTTTCTCGCAATAATAATGAAAATCAGGATTGCTATAAGTTTTAAAATTAATCACATTTTTTTCTTTCATTTTGAACACTTACCGTTCCAGAATAATCAATTGATACAAGAAGAGGACACTTTTTAAATTTTATTAAAGCACGCCAAATACCTTTGTCATCTAAACGCAATCGTTTAATATTCGTAAAACCATTTTGCATAAGGCAGTTTTTAATTTGTGCAGCAGTGAATGAATTTTGTCCTGGTTTAGTGATATCTTTAGTAAAGGAATATGCAGAAGCTTGACAATAAGAGGGGGTATGAAAAAAATTACTTGTTGAAGCTATGACTATAGATGAAAGACATATCATTGTTATAAAAAAAATGCTTGATTTCAAAATATTAGATAATCTCATCTTGTCACCATCTGTTAAAACAATATTTTGTTAACTTTTGTACTGCTAACAGGTTCCCAAGATTATTTTATTTTTAATATTATACTTAACGGTACAAATTGCTAAAAAATTATAATGATTAACTCATTGTTTTTTCTTTTTATATTTTTCTAGAAAATTGATATAAGTGCACACTCTTAACATATTTTTCTGCTTTTTTATTGCAGCACAAATACGATAGGATTTTTGTATATTATTTTTATGTGAATTATGAAAAAACTTTTGAGAATAAGCTTTCTTCTATACAGCTCTCTTATGGTTTCATTTCAATGAAAATATTGCGCTTCTTATTTCAATTTTATGTATTTTTTGCAAAAGCAATAAAAACGGAAAATTAACTAAAATGGTATTCAGGTTTAAATGCTTAAAGAATGAAAATTAGAAGCACTGCTTGCAAAGGATTGGTTGCTATATTGTTGAAGATGCTTTTTACATCTTTGGTTATTTTTTAACTTGTTTTTTGCTTATATCTCTGTAACGATTGACTTTTTTATAAAAATTTCTGTTTACTTGACTTCTTAATTATCAATAAAGTTTTTTGATGATTTAGTGGGAAATATTTGCATCATTTTTTTGAATCCATAACTAGGATATATTCCTTCCCGCATAAATAAATGACGTAATGGTGTGCAATTACCTAACAATCCAAGCCCAATGCTTCGCATAATATGAACAGGTAATATATTAGAAAGTAAAGAAGAGTTGAGCGTATGAACAGCTCCACTTCTGATTAATATATCAGGTCGACGGTATTGGTTATACTGAGCAACAATCGTTTTAGAAGTGGAGTCGGATATTGAGTTGGGCAGAATATCAATCAATGTTTGAACATCACGAAGTCCTAAATTCAATCCTTGTGCTCCAATAGGAGGGAATACATGCGCTGCCTCACCAACTAAAACTGTTCTATTAACAGCAAAACGATGAGCAATAAGTCCTGAGAGTGGCCATGCTTGAATTGGTGTATCTAGCGTTAACTTTCCAAGCATTGAATGCATCTGATCTTCGATTACTTTTGCAATTTCTTCTGACTTTAGATTCAGCAATTTTTCAACATGAGAAGAATTAACAACCCATACAAGACTGGATCTTTTTCCTGGTAGAGGAACCTGTGTAAGTGGACCATTTTCTGTGTGAAATTCAGTTGATATATTTTGATGAGAAAAATCATGAGAAAAATTAAGAACGAGTGCTGTTTGAGGATAATTCCATTGCTTGACACCTATTCCTGCTGCCGCTCGTGTTAAAGAATGGCGTCCATCAGCAGCAACGACAAGTGATGCTTGAATATTTTTACCATCCGCAAGGGTAATACATACATGACTCTTCTGATGAGAAAAATATTTTGCTGAAGAAACAAATCTTACAATATTAGGCGTATGCGTAACAGAATCAATTAAAGCATTGTTCAATTCTACATTAGGAATGTTATAACCAAACGCTTCTTCACCAATTTCAGCGGAAGAAAAATTCACAGTAGGAGATCGCACAATTCTAGAGGTAATATCTACGATTCTAATGAAAGATAAAGCAGCTGCGTGATCTTTAAGAGTATCCCAAATATTGAGTTTTTGAAGCATACCTATTGCTGGCATCATAAGAGCGGTAGTTCTTAATTCATTTATATGAGCTGGTAGACCAATGAGAAAGACAGAATAGCCTCTCTGTGCAAGACTAAGAGCTGCTAACATACCAACGGGACCTGCACCAATGACAGCAATATTTTTATGCTTGTTTTTTTTGAGTGTCACAATTTTTTGAGCCTTTCCTCCATATTTTACATTTCTAAATAAACAATCTCTTTTTATTGTATGAATTTTCTCTATTATATTATGTAATAAATAATACGATATAATATATATTATGTAATAAATAATACGATATAAAAAAGTAATCTTTTTGTGTTTTTTTTGCAGTGAATCATATCATAGGTAAAAATGGCGCTCTGACAGATGAATGAAGACTCTAAAATGAGGATGATAAAATTTTGAAACGTAAGCTAACAAAAAAAATCAAAAAGAATGCTGATTTATTACGCCATAAAAAAGTAACGATGCCACAAGCAAAGGCTTTTTCTGTTCACTTATTAACAGCTTCTGGTTCGTTTTTAGCATTTCTTTCTCTTATATCGGCCTCACAAAAAGAATGGACTGCTATGTTTTGTTGGCTCGGACTTGCACTTCTTGTTGATGGTATCGATGGACCAATTGCACGTAAACTTGACGTTAAATATGTACTTCCAACATGGTCTGGAGAACTTTTAGATAATATCATTGACTACGTAACTTATGTCTTAATCCCAGCATTTGCGCTTTATCAAAGTGGTTTAATGGGACCAAAATTATCATTTTTATTAAGTGCTATTGTTGTCATTTCATCAGCTATTTATTACGCAGATACTGGTATGAAAACCAAGGAAAATTTTTTTAAAGGTTTTCCTGTAGTTTGGAACATGATGGTTTTCATGCTTTTTGTAGTAAGACCAGGGGAGTGGATTACTTTTACTATTATTGCTTTATCTGCAATCATATCTTTTTTACCAATTTATTTTATTCATCCAATAAGAGTTGTTCGTTTACGTAAGCTTAATTTTTCAATTTTTCTTTTATGGTGTGCTTTCAGTATTGTTGCATTTTTTTACCAACTAGATGCTCCTCTTTGGGTTAAGATAGGTATTTCAGTAACAGGTGTTTATATGTATTGTATTGGCGCTATTATGCAATTATTTCCTCAATTGGGAGTAAGAAAACATAAAAAAGGAATACAATAAATACATGGGGAAAGTTACAATATGCAAATTGATTTTGGGGCAGGTGATGACATTTCTTTTACAAAAGAAGGACGTGCTGGTATTATTAAACTTACACGTCCTTCAACATTAAATGCCCTTAACCAACGAATGGTTTGTGCTTTAAAGAAAGCTCTCAGTACGTGGGAAAAAGATAGTGATATTTCTTGCATCTTGATTGAAGGGGAGGGACGAGCCTTTTGTGCTGGTGGAGATGTTGTAGAAATCTACCATATGGGACAGAGTTCCTCTTCTTATCAATATTTTAGCGATGAATATCGCTTAAATGCTTATATTAGCCGCTTTCCAAAACCGTATATTTCTTTTTTAAATGGTATTTGGATGGGAGGAGGGGTAGGTATTTCTATATACGGTTCACACAGAATTGTTACAGAAAACACACTTTTTTCTATGCCAGAAGGTGCTATTGGATTTTTTACAGATGTTGGCTCGAGTTTTTTCTTACCATCTCTTCCTGATTATTTTGGCATTTACCTAGCATTGACAGGAGCACGCATAAAATGGGGAGATTGTTTACGCTTAGGATTGGCAACGCATGCGGTTCCCGAAGCTAAATTAAATATTGTTAGAAAAACTATTATTGAGCAGGGAAATCCTACATTGGCTTTAAGGGAGCAAACAATAACAAAAGACTATGAAACAAGTCAAGAAATACGGCACTTCATAAGAACTTGTTTTAGCACCCATACGTTAGAAGAATGTATAGATTTCCTTTATAAAAAAAGCAATGAAGGATTTTTGTTTGCGAAAGAGTGTTATGATATTTTGCAGTTACGTTCTCCAACAAGTTTAAAAATTATCTGGAAACAAATGAAACAAAATCCATCATCTCAAATTTTGGAAGATTATATAAGAATTGAAAATCGTATCGCACATCATATGATTAATTCGCATGATTTTCGTGAAGGTGTGCGTGCAATGTTAATTGATAAGGATAAAACTCCAAAATGGCAACCAAATAAACTTTCAGATGTAACAGATGAAATGATAGATTCTTATTTCCAACTTGTTGAAAGGGAATTATTCTTTTGATAAAAAAAACGCAAGAACGATTTTCGAAAATCAATTTATTTTATAGATTTTATTTGCGATTTTTGGCGCTTATTTGCTTAGGATTAAGTGTTTTTTATTGGGTACGTCTTGTTGGTATATTTCCAGGCATTTTGTGGCGTTTTGATCTTATGCCATGGCAGTGGCAGTTTTTATCAGCCACATTGGCTATTGTTTATCCTATCGCGTTGATAGGAATTTGGATGTATTCTCTGTGGGGAATTGTCTTATGGTGCAGTGCAGCTTTTACTGAAACATTGGTAATAATAAGCTTATATTCTGCTTCCAGCTATAAAATAATTATACTATTACTTCATGGAACATTATTGTTAATTCTTATCATAATGATTTTTTTAAAGAAGCGCTTAATAAATTTGGGACAGTAATTATTGTCCCAAATTTATTTTGAATAAAATATTTTTTTACATAAACGGTACCCACCATAACTCCCAAATACTTTCAGGTGGTGGTGATGAAAATATCCATATTAATGTTGCGAGTGTTCCCCAAAATGATGCTATTAACATGTGAATGTATCCTTTCATTCAATATCTTATAAAAGTTCCATATCTTATAAAAGTTCCATAATATATATTATGCGATAAAAAGTTTTATACATATTATTGTTCATATTTATACCGCATATGTCTCTTTTATAACAAAATTGTGTCAATTTTTTGTTATAAAATGTATTTCAAATAATATTTCTTAAAATACAAAATAAAAACAATAAAATGACACAATATAACAGAATAGATATACTATAATAATAAGAAAAATTACTGTGGTAATGTAAACTTACAACGCTTCATATATGCGAGATCACTTAAAACAGCATTACGATTATTTAAAGCTAAAATTTCATTACTTTCACTTGATTTTACATCCAGAAAAAACAAAGCAGGCGTAAATAGAACACCTGCTGCTACTAAAGCAGCATTTTTGCTTCTTGCTTTAGAACGCTCTGCAATTGTGTTATTAATCTGACGTTTATTAGCAAAAAAACTCCCGTTGAATATCAGCACAACTCATTGCATTATCCTGTAAAGTTGTAACTGAAATATTTTTTTCTAAACGCCCCCCACACGCTGATAAAGAAACAGCTAAAATCATCATACATTATGCATAAAAACCTCAATAATTACATAAAAAAATACCATTATAACTTAACTAAACTAAAAAAAGAATATAATATTTAAAACGTATTTAATTAACAGAAATTAATAGAAAATATTGGGCTATAGTACTATAAGTACTTATGCATTTGTTTCAAAAATAAGACCTTGATATGCAGGCTTAACATATGGAGGTATGTAATTTACAAGCTTATCGTAATCAAGCGATCTATCCATATGTGTGAGTATGGCTTGTTTGGGCTTTAAGTATTCTATCCATTCTAATGCTTGATCAACAGAAAAATGACTTGGATGAGTTTCAAACTGAAGAGCGTCAATAATTAAAACATCTAAATTCATTAATTTAGGTAATGTATGTTCAGGAAATTTACTCACATCTGTACAATAAGCGACATTGGCAATGCGAAAGCCTAAAGAATGAATGGTGCCATGAAGTTGTAGATGCGTATTAACAATTATTGCACCACCCTCCCCCTGAATGATAAATTGGCTATCTTCGTTAATAAGATGCGCTTTTAGGATGGGTGGATAAAACGACGCTTTTGGTGTTTGAAAACAATATCCAAAGGCATTTTTCAGATGTTCCAGTGTAAACTCATCTGCATAAATATCGATTAAACATTTTTGTGCAAGCGCATAACTGCGTAAATCATTAATACCATGAATATGATCTGCATGATAATGCGTATAAAGTGCAGCATCGAGATGATTCACATGTGCATCAATCATTTGTGAGCGAAAATCTGGGCTAGTATCAATAACAACAGTTGTTTTTTTTCCTGATACATGATGAATGCGCTCAACTAATAAAGAGCTTCTGTAGCGTTTATTTTTAGGATTATTAGGATTACAAGCACCCCAATCACCATTAGGACGAGGGGTCCCAAGAGAAGGACCACAGCCTAATATTGTAAATCGGTATTGATCACACATAATTTTTGCCTTATTTCATTTTATTAAATAAACGAAAAGCATTTTGCGTTGTTATTTTAGCTATTTCTTCAGTGCTTAAGCCAATTGTTTTAGCCAAAACCGTAGCTGTGTATGATACAAAAGATGGCTCATTTATTTTACCTCGGTGAGGAACAGGAGCTAAAAACGGTGCATCTGTTTCAACTAATAAACGTTCATGAGATACAATTTTTGCTATTTCACGAATTTCAATTGCATTTTTAAAAGTAAGAATACCTGAAAAAGAGATATAACCACCAAGTTCAATACCAGCACGAGCAAGTCTCTCTCCAGATGAATAACAATGAAGTATAAATGGAAAAGCCCCTTCTTTTATCTGTTTGCGTAATATTTCTTCCATATCTAAATCAGCATTGCGCGAATGAATAACAAGGGGAAGTTGCGTCTCTCGAGAAGCAATAATGTGTTCTTGAAAAACTTTTTTTTGCTCTTCTGGTGAAGAATAATCATAATGGTAATCAAGACCAACTTCTCCAAGTGCAACAATTTTAGGATGCTGCGAGAGATGAATAAGCTCTTCAGCTGTAATATTTTGTTCTTCACGAGCGTTGTTGGGATGAGTTCCAACGGAACAAAATACCTGATCATAGGCTTGTGTAATTGCTAAAAGTCTATCCAATTTCCGAACATGCGTTGAAATTGTTATCATACGTTTAACATCAGCATCTAGAGCTCGTTGGATAACACCATCTAAATCTTGTGCAAAATCCTCAAAATCAAGATGGCAATGCGTATCAATCAACATGATGAGAAGCATCCTTTAAAATATAGCGAGGAAAAATTGGTTCTGGAGTAGGAAGATTAACTCCCTCTTGAATCTTTGAATTTCCTATGTGATGCAACAATCGATTGTCTTCAGAAATAGCGAGACTATCAAGAAGTTTTCCTGCTGATTGTGGCATAAAAGGTAACAACATAATTCCTATTCGCCGCAAAATTTCTACCGTTGTGTAAAGAACTGTATGAAATCTTTCTGGATTATTTTTCCGTAAACTCCAAGGTTGTTCGTTAGCAAAATAACGGTTAGCGTCTGCTACGACTGAAAAGATAGCTGAAAGCGCTAAATGAATTCCGTGAGAAAACATGGCTTGGCGTACAATTTCAAGTGTTTGAAGAGATTTTTCTAATAACTGTTCATCTTGAATTAAAAATGAAGCAGGTAGAGGGATTTTTGCATCACAATTTTTAGCAATCATTGATAAAGAACGCTGTGCTAAATTACCAAGATCATTAGCAAGATCCGCATTAATGCGATTCACAAAGCTATCATGGCTGTAGCTACCATCTTGCCCAAATGGCACTTCACGGAGAAGAAAATAACGAACCTGATCAAGACCATAGTGATCAACCATTTCAAAAGGATCAACGACATTGCCAATAGACTTTGACATTTTTGCTCCACGATTAAGTAAAAAACCATGAGCAAAAATATGTTTAGGCAATTCAATGCCAGCAGACATTAAAAATGCTGGCCAATAAACTGCATGAAAACGAAGAATATCTTTACCAATAATATGAGTATTTGCAGGCCAAAAATTGTGTTTTTGTGATTTTTTTTCGAAGAAACCAATTGCTGAAAGATAATTTGCAAGTGCATCAACCCAGACATACATTACATGTTTTGGATCACTTGGAACAGGAACGCCCCAATTAAAACTTGCTCGTGAAATAGAAATATCTTTTAAACCCGATTTAACAAAACTAATAACCTCATTGCGCCGCTCAACAGGAGCAATAAAATCAGGATATTTTTCATAATGCTCAAGAAGAGCTTTTTCATAACGGGAAAGTTTAAAAAAATAACTTTCTTCTTCGTTCCATTCAACAGGAGAACCTAACTCTTTTTCACGACGAATATTATCTTCTCCAACTTCAGTATTCTCTTCTTCATAGTAAGCTTCCTGCCGAATAGAATACCAACCGCTATAACGACCGAGATAAATATCTCCATTCTCTTTCATCTTGTTCCAAATTTCTTGGCAAGTTTTATAATGGCGCTCTTCTGTTGTGCGGATAAAATCGTTATTAGAACAATTTAATACTACAAGCATTTTTTGAAACACAGCACTATTACGGTCTGCAAGCTGTTTAGGTGTTATGCCTAATGCTGCCGCTGTTTGTTGCATTTTTAAACCGTGTTCATCCGTACCAGATAGAAAAAAGACTTCTTTGCCATCTAAGCGTTGAAAGCGGGCCAAAACATCACTTGCAATCGCACTATAAGCATGTCCAATATGTGGAGTGCCATTAGGATAAAAAATCGGAGTTGTTATATAATATGTGTCACGCATGTCAGACTCGTTGTGAAAAAAACGCAATAAAATATATAGTGACATAACGCCTGTTAATCACATTGTCACGGAAAAAGCTCAGTTTCACGAATGATCTTATGAACTCTAAAAAGTAGATTAATAATAAATTGTTTTTTATCGAGATTAAATGATTGTGTTTCCCCTATCTCTTGGTGCGTCTCATGCCATATTTGCGCACATTTTTTTGAGAGAAATAAATTTCCTCTCTCAGCGAGCATGATAGATCTTTTTTGAATTTTATCAAGAATTTCATCACAAAATTGTTGAAATTGGATAGTGGAAGAAAGAGACGAAAGCGTTTGTGCAAGAGTGTGTACGATAGCTGGATTGCAAACAGATTGTTCTAAAAGAGCATCAATGGTTTTAACCATTTCAAGTCCGCCTTGGCAAATAAGTAAAGCAGCTTTTCGAGGACTTCCTTTGGATCTTTGAATAATCATTTCAATAGTTTTTTCATCCGGTAAAACCTGATGAGAAAAAATATGTGGAATGACTTTTTTCATCTCATCATTACTCAATGGTCGCAAAGAGATTTGTTGGCAGCGTGAGCGAATTGTCGGAAGCAATCGTCCTAAAGAATGTGTGATGATAATGAACAAAGTTTTTGCAGGAGGTTCTTCAAGGGTTTTAAGAATTGCATTAGCTGCGTTTCTGTTCATATCATCTGCAGGATCAATAATAACAATACGCCACCCATCATCTTGTGATGTTTTGTTTAAAAAGTGCATGATATCGCGGACATCATCGATAAGCACACCTGTTTTAAATTTTTGCATTTTTAAATCAAAACGACGAGAAATATGCAAAAGACCAGGATGACTACCATGCATCATTTGATGCCATGTGATGGAATGATACTCTGGTTGCAACAATTCGCCTTTTTGAGAGCTTAAAATATTCCAAGCAAGATGAAGTGCCAATGTGGCTTTTCCAATCCCATGTTCTCCTTCAAACAATAACGCATGATGTAAACGCCCCTCCTCACGCATTTGCGCTAAAAAGTGACGAGCAACCTCATGACCAAAGATAATATTGTTTTGTGAAGGTGATAAAACTGCCTCGATATCATCATATTGGCGTAAAAAATTTACATCACTCATGAAAACTGATCCAATATTTCTTGATAACACATAGCTTTTATTTGTTGAGCAATATCTTCCACTGCACCTGTAGCATCAATTACTCGAAACCTACGAGGTTCCTGTTTTGCCAGTTGAAGAAAAGCTTGACGTCTTTGTTCTTGAATTTTTAATTCACTTTTTTCAAAATAATCGATAACTTCTGTTTGTTTTCTACGTAGATTGGCACGCTCCATACCATATGTTGCTGGTATATCGAGTAAGAACGTTAGATGAGGCATTATCCCATTGAGGGCAATAGATTCTAAAACGGAAAGAACAGAGGAACTCACCATATTATTGAGTCCTTGATAAACGCGTGTAGAATCAATAAAGCGGTCACATAAAATGATTTTACCTTTTTGCAAAGAAGGTTTAATAACTTCATTAACGTGGTCAGAACGTGCTGCTGTAAATAAGATTGCTTCAATTAAAGGTCCATAATCTTGTACCTGACCTGATAACAAAACATGTCGTATTGCTTCTGCTCCTGCTGTTCCTCCGGGCTCTCGTGTTGTAAGAACTTCATAGCCTTTGCTACAAAGATACTGAGCGAGCAAAGAAATTTGAGTTGTTTTCCCTGCACCCTCCCCTCCTTCAAATGTAATAAAATAACCTGACACGTAAATTTATCCCTTAAATTTAGCTCGTACTATAAATATTTCCGTAACCATCCAATCGTTATTTCATAGAATGCATTTTTTACTTTTGCAAAGAAGCTTCCTTTCTGAACATTATTTCCAGCAAAAACCGGCTTTTCAAGAAGAATCTTTTTGTTTTCTATAATTTGAATAACACCAATCTTCTGCCCTAAAACAATGGGAGCTTTTAATGGACCGTGATATTTAATTTTTGCCTTAACATTTACTTTTCTTTCATTTGAAAGCATAAAGCTTATAGGTTCTTTAATAATAAGAGAAACAAAATTTTGCACTCCACCATAAACAGAAGCACACCCAACTTTTTCTCCTTTTGTAAAAATTGTTTTAAGGTCAAAAGCTGTCATTCCCCATTGAAGAATCTGTTCTACTTCTTTTGTATTCCCTTTATTATTTTGCAAACCATTTATTGCCAGAAAAAGACGCCGACGATTTTTATAAACAGAAACAATCATTGATGAACCTTCTTCTTGGCTATAACCAAAAGCAAACCCTTCAACACCAATTTCTTTAGAAATAAGAGGATTTTTGTTACGTTGAAAAATATTATTCCAAGTAAAATCAGGTTCACGATAGAGCGTATAATAATCGGGATATTCACGAATAATGTAACGCGCTAATGTGAGCATGTCGCGCAATGTCACAAATTGTCCTTCCTCAGGAAGCCCTGTTGCATTAACAAAATGACTGTGCAACAATCCAAGTGTTTTGGCTCGCTGATTCATTAATTTTGCAAAATCGGCTTCACTTCCTGATATTCCTTCAGCAAGAGCAATGGCTGCATCATTTCCGTTAACAATAATCAACCCCCGTAACAGGTTAGAAACACTAATTTCTGTATTTACTTTTGCAAACATAGTTGTTGTGCCAGAAGGTGCACCACCTTTGCGCCAAGCATTTTCACTTACTTTGAATTTTTGCGTACTGTCTAACAATCCCTCTTTTAGTTGATGAAATACAACTTCAGCCGTCATCAATTTTGCTAATGAAGCAGGAAAAAATGTAACATCACTTTGCTTTTCAAAAAGTATTGTATCAGTTTCATGATTAAGTAATAGTAATTGTGATGCAGAGGTTTGAAAACCTTGTGCTCTTCCCCCCCCATTCAATGCTAATACCCAAAATAAGATAAATAAACCCCTTATTGCCACCTGCATAGCCGATTCTCCCATATTTATAGAATCAGCATAAAGAATCCTCTTA
Organism: Bartonella japonica; assembly: GCF_040545385.1. Classification (NCBI taxonomy): domain Bacteria; kingdom Pseudomonadati; phylum Pseudomonadota; class Alphaproteobacteria; order Hyphomicrobiales; family Bartonellaceae; genus Bartonella; species Bartonella japonica. Next base: position 45,744 of record NZ_JBEPLT010000005.1, on the reverse strand, counting down.
TATAAGAAAAGATTTGTTTATTTTAGCAAAGTGAGAAACATCACAAATTTAGAACGGTTTTCTGTTTTTTCTCAGTATCATCAAGATACATCAGCATATTATTTTTATTTTTCTTCTCGCTTAGGATTTATTCTTTAACGTGCAATGCATTGATTTATAATCATAATTCACTGTTTTATATGTTGAATGATAATCTCGAATAACGTAAGATTCTCTCATTTCAAACCTGTTTATATTGCATTAATCAAAACCATTCGCTTGTACGTCACAAGCGGGATGAGTGTGTGGATCAAATTTATATAAGAAAGGACTAAAAATGGTTCTTATGAACCGTCTTAATGCAAGGTCTGTAGCAACGCAGGCAAATATAATGATGGTGCCGGCTTGTTACTTCATAAGCGTGAAAAGCATAATAATATCTTTTAAAGTGCCATTTCATAACAACACACAAATCCAACTTGTTGAGAATTTAACTATAAACAACAGATACTTATCTGTAATTTTGAAATTATAAGTAATCAGAATAAAGCACTCTTTAAAAAGTGTTTTCTTGACGTTTACTTTTTCGCTCGGTTTATCATATTTATAAAGGCTACTTGATCAAATAATAGCGGCTTATCAACCAAAAACGGACCAATCTCCGGTAATTTTATTGGAACAGTTTTAGCAAGTTCTTTGCTTACAAGAGGATCTTTAGCAGATTGCTTTTGACTCGCCATATGAGACTTCTTTAGCATAAGTCCCTCTCTTTCTTTTAAAAGTTTTGCCAGTGCTAATGAGGATGAAGAATCATTCTCCGACTTATAAGAAGCCATCAGATAAGCACTATCATAATAGCCAATGGGAGCTTCAGAAATATATTCTACCTTAACATTTGCTACCCCCACATTTGCATAACCAAGCAATTCTGCAGCTTGTTTTGATAAATCAATAATTCTATCCTTCATAAAAGGACCGCGATCATTTACTCTAACAATGATAGAAGAGCCATTTTTCAGATTTGTAACACGAGCATAACTGGGCAAAGGCATCGTAGGATGTGCAGCAGTTAATAGATTCATGTCATAAATTTCACCATTCGCAGTTAAACGCCCATGAAAATCTGAACCATACCATGACGCTTCTCCAACACGTTTATAGGTTGGATCATTTTGAGGATAATACCATTTTCCTTTTATTTGGTAAGGTTTACCAACAATGACTCCCCTTTTCTTATTTCCTTTTAATTGATTCTGATTGTTTGAATTTTTTTTTGGCATAGCAGTAGTCTTTACATCAGTTTCTTCCTTATGAAAGAAACTTTTTACGGCAATATGTGCTGTCCTGCTTGCACAACAAGATATCAAGAACTGTGAAATAACTACCACAAAAACAAATTGAAATGTTGAGTTAAGAACGGAAGTAAACTTTTTATTGCTGTTTAAAAGCATTTGTCAGCTCTCTTATTTCTATTAAGTATTTGCTGCAAAACCTGCTGCAAAAACACGCCATACTTAAAATTGGCGAGATAGGAAAATTCGCATTTTCAGATGATTCCCCTCACGTGCTTACGATATCCTCAGAATTTACTCTTTATCAACAAAATTAACACATTATTAACCTTTTTTATTTTCTTCACAAGAAGTAAATGCATTAAAGATAGATGTTAGAGAATAAAAAAAGATAATTAGGTCAAATGTTTAAAATAAATTATCACGTTATGATATAAGCTGTGAATAAACAAACTTAATCTGCATAAAAAGCAGTAAGACACTCTGATTTATGAGGTAAAAAAATCTTGAATAATGGAATATATCTCAACAGCTGTGAATCGTTTCTTAAGATATTACCTAAAAATAATTAAAATTCTCGAGTTCTAAAATATATTGATTCTGCTTAATAAATTATGGTGAGCGCGCAGGGATTCGAACCCTGGACCTACTGATTAAAAGTCAGTTGCTCTACCAGCTGAGCTACGCGCTCTCAAACAAGTCATCTCGCTTGCAGAAAGTGAGTGGAACATACGGTCGACTTTTCATTTGGTCAACACCTTTTGGGAAAAAATATTATTATTTATTCTAGTTATCAATATTTTTCTGTTTTTTCTTATCATCGCGTTTTTAATTTTTTTCCTTTTTGAGCTTGAATAAAAGGAATAAGTTAAACATAAAAAATGAATCCTAGTTTCCAAAATATGAAATAGTGAATATTTCAAAATTATGGGAAAAGTAAAAAATATATGTAAACACCGAAAACTGAATTAATTAATAATCAAGAAAATATCAAACAGTATACACTGTTATTTTATTTAGAGAATAAAGTACAATAGAAAATATATCCATTAAAAGTTATGGTTATCGTGTCACTTGTATAAAAATTATACGATTTGTTATTAAATGTAATACATTAACAATATTTTAATATAAATATAAAATAAATCATATACAATATATATTGTATATTAATAAACTTAAATAGCTATTATTTTTTATTTTACTTATAAAGTCAAAACAATATTTTTAAGTTTCTGATTTTATCTTATATTTATTTTTTTGATTGGAATAGTGAATGCTAACGTGTAAACAATATGAGTTACTTTTGTTCATTCACAACCATACGAAAGAAACTGGCATTCCTCCCTCTTTTGATGAAATGAAAACTGCATTGGGGCTTTCTTCAAAGTCTGGTATTCATAAACTTATTATAGCTTTAGAACAGCGAAGTTTTATACGACGTTTGCCAAATCGCGCCCGCGCAATTGAGATGATTCGTCTTCCCGATAAAATAACATTTAATCTTTCTTTAGCGCGTAAAATTTCTCCTAACATGATAAAGAAAAATAAAAGAGAAATATTAAAGAACTTCAACAATCTTGATAATCTTGAGGAAGAAGAGAGAAAAAATACCACTATTCCCATTATGGGACGCATTGCTACGGGGATACCTATCTCTGCTATATTGCAACAAACAAATATACTTTCCATACCACAAGATATGATTACCGACGGTGAACACTATGCTTTAGAAGTTAAAGATGATTCTATGATTGAAGCTGGTATTTTTGATAAAGATACTATAATTGTTAAACGTCAAGATACAGCAATATCAGGTGAAATTGTTGTTGCATGTATTGACCAAGAAGAAGCAACTTTAAAACGTTATCGACGCCAAGGAGCCTCTATTGTATTAGAAGCTGCAAATCCTTATTATGAAACACGTGTATACGGATCTGAGCGTATACAGATACAAGGAAAACTTATTGGACTTATTCGTAAATACTAAAATTTTTCAGCGCTTTTTATATATTCAATAAAAAAACTATTTAGTATTTTTTATTATATCATTTACATGAATAAAAAATATATATTGATAAAGAATTATAGAAAAAATAATTTTATAAGAAATTGTTTTGTATATGAATTCAATATAAAGAGTATTTTTACTTAATGAAGTACGATAGAAAATTTAATCTCATCAGTATAAAGTTGTAGAATTCATCATGGCAGTACCTCGTATTAGTTTTGTTTCTCTCGGATGCCCAAAAGCACTAGTAGATTCTGAGAGAATTATCACAAGACTCCGGTCTGAAGGTTATGAAATCACACATAAACATCAAGGTGCTGACCTTGTTATTGTGAATACATGTGGTTTTCTTGATTCTGCCCGTAGTGAATCATTAGCTAATATCGATAAAGCCCTTAAAGAAAATGCAAAAGTCATTGTAACTGGGTGTCTTGGTGCTGACCCTGAGGTCATTCGACAAGCACATCCTCATGTGTTGGCTATTACAAAACCACAAGCCTATGAAAGTGTTATACAAGCTGTTCATGCAGCAGTTCCTCCAGTTCATGATCCTTTTATTGATTTAGTTCCCTCGCAAGGTATTCGCTTAACTCCTCGCCATTATGCTTATTTAAAAATCTCTGAAGGATGTTCTAATCGATGTAGTTTTTGTATTATTCCTACTCTACGTGGTAATCTTACTTCACGTCCCATTAATGATGTACTTCGTGAAGCTGAGAAACTTGTACAGGCAGGTGTAAAAGAGCTTTTAGTTATCTCACAAGATACGAGTGCTTATGGTATTGATCTTAAATATCTCGAAAGACCTTGGAAAGATCGTACAATAAAAACAAAATTTTTTGATCTTTGTCGCGAACTAGGAGAGATGGGCATTTGGATACGTATGCATTATGTTTATCCTTATCCTCATGTTGATGAAATTATTGAACTTATGGCAGAAGGAAAAATTCTTCCTTATCTAGATATTCCTTTTCAACATGCATCACCAACCGTTCTACGCAATATGAAACGTCCTGCTTTTATGGAAAAAACAAACCGTAGAATTGAAAAATGGAGAGCAATTTGCCCAGATCTTACCTTACGATCAACATTTATTGTCGGTTTTCCAGGGGAAACAAACGAAGATTTCAATATACTTCTTGAATGGTTAGAAGAAGCAAAAATTGAACGTGCTGGCTGCTTTAAATATGAAGAAGTAAAAGGAGCAGCTGCAAATGATTTAGGGTTAGAAAAAATTTCTGAAGAAATCAAAGAAAACCGTTGGCATCGCTTTATGGCAAAACAACAACAAATCTCTACGCGCCTTTTAAAGAAAAAAGTCGGGAAAAGACTCAAAGTTCTTATTGATGAAAGTCAAGGAAAAAGTGCTAAAGGTCGTAGCCAATATGATGCTCCAGAAGTAGATGGTATTGTGCATATAACATCACGACTACCTAGACGTACTGGTGAATTTGTCACCGTAAAAATAGAACAATCAGATGCTTATGATCTTTATGGGATGGCAGTTTGAAATTACAAAAAAAACTGAGGATGAATATTGTTCTTATAAATTTTCAAAATTAAAAGCCTTTTTATCAAGTAAATGGCTTGGACGTACATTAGTTAAGGAACGAATCATGGTATCTTTACGTCCAGGCATCCTTCTCTCTATATCTTTGAGCATTTCTTTCATTGCATTGCGTTGTAAACCATCTTGACTACCACAGAGATTGCAAGGAATGATAGGAAATTGCATTGCTTGAGCAAATTTTTCCATATCTTCCTCGGCTGCATAAACAAGAGGACGCAAAACAAAAAGATCTCCTTCATCATTGATAAGCTTTCCAGGCATAGCTGTTAATCGTCCCCCATGAAACAAATTCATAAAAAACGTTTCTAAAACATCATCACGATGATGTCCTAGGACTAAGGCAGAACATCCCTCTTCACGTGCAATACGGTATAAATTACCACGCCGTAATCGAGAACAAAGCGAACAATATGTTTGTGCCTGTGATAATTTATCTGTAACAACAGAATAAGTATCTTGATATTCAATACGATATGGAATTTGATAAGAATTTAAAAAATCTGGCAAAATATGCTTCGGAAAATTTGGCTGTCCTTGATCAAGATTACATGCTAAAATTTCAACAGGTAAAAGACCACGCCATTTTAAATCTAAAAGAAGTGCCAGTAAACCATAAGAATCTTTTCCACCTGATAAAGCAATGAGCCATTTTTTTCCTGAAGAAAGCATCGAAAAGTCATCCAATGCTTGCCGCATGTGACGCAAAAGCCGTTTGCGTAATTTATTAAACTCTACAGTTGAGGGGGCCCCCCGAAATATTGGATGACAATCAACAATTTCTTCCGCTAAAGGATCAGTTCTCTCTATATTTTCCTCCATTGTCTGACATTTGACTGAAATCTTCTTCATAATACCATAATAATCCTGCACAATAAATAAACTGTTTTGCAAGAATTCCAGAGACAATAACAGACACAACACACTCCAAATTGAGGTTTCATTGATCTACTGAAAACACAAAAAATGGAGCTATATAGATAATGTTGTTATAGAATATAACAACGAATTCAATATAGCACCATTTACCAATAACCAACTTCTCGTCTCAGAGACTACAAAGCAAGACAATGTTTTTAGAATATATAAGAAAACGAAGAGAGAAATATCCCATAGAATTCAGCGAGAATAAAACTCAACAACCAAGTTAGGTTCCATTTGCACAGCATAAGGAACATCTGCAAAAGCAGGCACCCGAGTAAATGTTGCTTTCATCTGATTATGATCTGCTTCAATATATTCAGGCACATCACGCTCCGCTAACTGCACAGACTCCAAAACCAAAACAAGCTGTTTTGATTTTTCACGAACCTCAATAACATCACCTGGCTTACAACAGTATGATTGAATATTTGTACGCCGTCCATTCACTTTGATATGACCGTGATTAATAAACTGACGAGAAGCAAAAATCGTAGGCACAAATTTTGCACGATAGACAACTGCATCCAAACGTGATTCTAAAAGTCCTATAAGATTTTCACCCGTATCACCACGTCGACGAGCAGCTTCTTCATAAGTTTTACGGAATTGTTTTTCTGAAATATCACCGTAAAATCCTTTTAACTTCTGCTTAGCACGTAGCTGCACACCATAGTCAGACAGTTTTCCTTTACGGCGCTGTCCGTGTTGACCAGGACCATAATCACGGCGATTAACAGGAGACTTTGGACGACCCCAAATATTCTCTCCCATACGGCGGTCAATTTTATATTTTGTTGTTTCGCGTTTACTCATCGCATTTCCTTTAAAACAAAAAATTAAATCTCATAATGAGATCATAAGGAAACGCGCCCTCCTCTGCCCTCAAACATAAAGACTGACAGAATATCCTCAACATGTAATGCAAAGTTATCCACGGGACACGTTAATTGACGCCATTTCTTCAAAAGAAAAAGCTGAGATAACTTTATTGATCTTGTATTTCAAAATCAACTCTTTTCATCACATTTAAGCCAAATCCTTTTAACAAACTTTTTGTTGAAGAAGTGATATTTTGCGATGTAAACAATGCAAAATCTTCATGATCCTTGATGTTTTTTGAATATATTCTTTTAGGTAATAATGATTTGGTGTGTTTGGCTATAGCCTTTGCCGGATTAATCCATTTAACAGTCCATAAAGCTTGTTCACGAAATAAGTTAATCAAAAGAGGGTAATGAGTACAAGCTAAAACAATAATATCGGTATATTTGCCATCTTTCTCAACAAAACAGGGAAGGATTTCTTGGCGTATTTTTTTTAAATCAATAGGTTTTCCACGTATATAATCTTCAGCAAATCCAGCAAGTTTTTCACTTCCAACAAGCTGAACATGACATTGACCAGCAAAAGAGTTGATAAGTTCCTGCGTATAAGTACGCTTCACTGTTCCAGGAGTGGCTAATACTGAAATATAACCAGATTTTGTTTGTTCAGCTGCTGTTTTAATTGCAGGAACTGTCCCGACAAAAAGCATCTTGGGAAATTTTTGTCGTAAATTAGCCATCATCAGTGTTGAAACTGTATTGCAAGCGATTACACATAAAGCAGGATTATAGTGTGTTAAAAGATTTGTAAAAATCTTTAAAATACGATTTTTTAAAACGTTTTCTTCCCAACTGCCATAAGGAAAGCCAGCATTATCAGCAACATAAATAAATTGCCTATCAGGAATAAGAGTGCGCACTTCTCTCAACACTGTTAAACCACCAAGACCACTATCAAAAAAAAGAATAGGTTGCTCATCCATCCGTTTTCACACTTGTTGTTAACTTTTTACGATCACGACCTGCAGGTGCACCACTCCCCCGTGGAAATTTAGGTGAGAAATGATCCAATGAAGAGATTACCCCACGTAGCAAATAAACTTCAGACTCGCTAAAATTGGCACGTGTAAAAACAGAACGCAAATTTGCAAGCATCACTTCTTTGCGCTCTTGGGGTCTAAAATACCCACGAATATCTAAAGCATTTTCTAATTGAGATAAAAAACCATGAAACGTCGCTTTATTAGCTGGCTCCATTTCTGCTGTACGAAAAGCCGTATCACTCATCTCCTCCAAACCAGATTTCATCCATTCATAAGACATGAGCAAGACCGCTTGTGCAATATTGAGCGATGCAAAAGCAGGATTAACTGGAAAGGTGATGATTTCATCAACAAGACTTATTTCATTATTCTTTAGTCCCCACCGTTCTCTTCCAAATAAAATACCTGTTTTATGCCCAATATTTTCACGCTGACGTAAAATATTTGCTGCTTCAACAGCACTTTTTACAGTTTTAAAACCACATCTTTCACGTGCTGTTGTAGCAAAAACATAATGCAAATCTGCAATCGCATCACACAAACTATCAAAAATGACTGCATTATCAATGACATGATCTGCTTTACTCGCAGCAGCTCTGGCTTTTTCATTTGGAAATGCTTCTCGAGGTTTGACTAATCGAAGCTTAGAAAGCCCAAAATTTGCCATCGCCCTTGCGACCATACCAATATTTTCAGGCAACTGCGGTTCAACTAAAATAATAATTGGACCATTTGTTAAATTTTTATGTTTCCTATTGGTTCCAGCCATCAATCTTACCTAATTTCATGTAATATGCTCTTAATTACTATTTTTTGAACGTAACCTTCTTAAGAGAATACTGTGTAAAATAACCTTTGTAATAACAAATTATAGCCAATATTATTTTTTCATTCGGAGTTTATTATGAAGTAACAACTTTAAAAGAATTAACAACTTTAAAAGAATTAACAACTTTAAAAGAATTAACAATGGCATAAAAGATATTAATCATGAATAAGAAAAGCAAAAGATGCTAAGAGCTGTTATGTAAGTTTTTAACATCTTTGTGTATCAGCGATGCCTTTTATAAATATACTGCAACATTTACAGACCATAATCTGAGTTGAATTATGAAATTATAAATTCTAAGAAAGGAAAATGCTCTTTATTCCCAAACTTATTCCTGCAAAACTTATTCGTCGTTATAAACGCTTTCTTGCTGACGTTAAACAAGACAATCAACATGTCTTTACCGTATCAGTCCCCAATACAGGATCGATGCTTGGATTAACAACTCCTAACTCCAATATTTGGCTTTCATATCATAATCATTCCAAGCGAAAATATGCATATCAATTAGAAATTGTTGAAGCAAATAACACGTTGATTGGTATTAATACGACTTTGCCTAACAAACTGGCATTAGAAGCGATTCAAAATGGATTATTACCCGAACTAAGCGAATACAAAACAATCTTGAAGGAACAATGTTATGGTATGCGATCACGAATTGACTTTCTTCTGCGTGATGATACTCTCCCTGATTGTTACTTAGAAGTCAAAAATGTCCATTTCATTCGTCAGAAAGGATTAGCAGAATTTCCTGATACTGAAACAGAACGTGGCACACGTCATCTTGAAGAGCTTATAAAAATCGTGCAACAAGGAAAACGAGCGGTTATGCTTTATATAATTCAACGGGAAGATTGCCTAGCTTTTTCAGTCTGCCACGACCTCGATCCAGCCTATGGGCGTAAATTTAATTTAGCATTAGAATCGGGAGTAGAGTTTTATGCTGTAAAATGCCACGTAAGTATAAAAGGTATTTTTCCGGTTCATCGAGTAAAAATAGAAAACAGAAAAAGTAATGACTGATTATATTGAATATAATAAAATACCCTTAAAATTTAACGGACAGATCCGCATTTTTGATGAACACGCTTTTTCTAAAATGCGTGAAGTTGGTCGCATTGCTGCAGAATGCCTTGATGCACTTACTAATGTTATTAAACCTGGTGTCACGACACAAGAAATTGATGATTTTGTATTTATTTTTGGTGCCAAACGTGGTGTACTTCCGGCTGACTTGAATTACCATGGATACGGACATTCATGCTGTACATCTATCAATCACGTTGTGTGTCACGGTATTCCCAATAAAAGGCCCCTACAAGAAGGCGATATTGTGAATGTTGATGTAACTTTTATTCTCGATGGTTGGCATGGAGATTCAAGCCGCATGTATCCTGTTGGAAAAATCAGACGTGCTGCAGAACGACTATTAAAAATAACGCATGAAAGTCTTATGAGAGGAATTGCTGCCGTCAAACCAGGTGCAACTACGGGCGATATCGGTGCAGCTATTCAACACTATGCAGAATCGGAACGGTGCTCAATTGTAAGAGATTTTTGTGGACATGGAATCGGTCAGCTTTTCCATGATGCCCCCAATATTCTACATTATGGAACTCCTGGACAAGGGATAGAATTAAAACAAGGTATGATGTTTACAATCGAACCAATGATTAACCTTGGAAAACCACAGGTTAAAATTCTATCTGATGGGTGGACTGCTGTTACACGTGATCGATCTCTTACTGCTCAGTATGAACATACAATTGGTGTAACAAATGAAGGGTGTGAAATTTTTACACAATCTCCTAAAAATATTTTTTATATTCCAAACTCATGTGCCTAGATCATGTTCCTAAATAAATGTAGAAATATCATGGTTAAAAAGATAAATAAAAATGGAGACATTCAAAGCAACCATTTTGCATCAACATTAGACTCCCCGCTTAGTTCAATAACAGAATTCAAAAATACAAAACTTCAAAAAAAATCACAAACACATAAACATTATCAAGGACATCGTGAACGTCTCCGTAAACGCTATTTAAAATCAAAAGGAAATGCAATTGAAGATTATGAATACCTAGAGCTATTGCTTTTTCGAACAATTCCACGAGCAAATACAAAACCAATAGCGAAGAACTTAATAGCACGTTTTGGCTCATTAGCAGATGTATTGGGCGCTGATATTCATCTACTTCAAGAAGTTCAAGGTTGTGGTCCAGCCACTGCTGTAGATTTAAAAATTATTTCAGATGTTGTCGGACGCGTTACTCGTGCTGAATTATTTAAACGAGATATCTTTTCATCATGGGATAAAGTACTAGCTTATTGCAAAGCAGTCATGGCTCACGAAACACGCGAACAATTTCGTGTCTTATTTCTTGATAAGAAAAATGGTTTGCTTGCCGATGAAGTACAACAAACTGGTACCATTGATCATACTCCTGTCTATCCACGTGAAGTAATCTCTCGAGCTTTAGAATTATCAGCGTCTGGGCTTATCTTAGTGCATAATCACCCTTCTGGTAATTCAACACCCTCTCAAGCAGATATAACCATGACATATAGATTAAAAGATGCAGCAAACGCACTAGGCATTATTATTCATGACCATCTTATTATCGCACGAAATGGGCACACAAGTTTTAAAGCATTAAAACTCATATAATCTGATTAAATGGAGAAAACTTCGTTTAACGATTCACAATAAATTAAGCTTCTAAATCAACATCTAATATGGCCATTGAAAAATTATATGATAGCTCACCCTCATCTTCATCTCGGTAGATAATACCTAAAAATTCATCGCCAATATAAACCTCACAAGAATCATCTTTTTTAGGCCGTGCTTTTACTTGCAATGCTGAATTTTGGAATGTTTTTTTTAAATAACTATCGAGTTTTTTTATTTCATCAGCATTCACTATGCTCTCCTGTTTTTTTTGAGACTATTCAATTAAATTCTGTTCAGCAAATAAGTCTTACGATTATGTAAAGACAGTAAAAAATCTTATTCTCAATCTTCACTTAATATTACCTATACTCAAAACAGCGCTATCTGCATACATTTACTGAATGCCTTTTACAAAATGGTTAAAATAACCCATCATTAGTAAATATACTCATATAGATTTAAAAGTAAAAAAATGGGTAGAAGATCGTAAATTTTTAATAAAATTTACCTTATCACTCATTTTACCAATCTCCTTTACGAACATATTCTGACAAAACATTGATCAATCGCTAATTTTTTTTATCTTCTATCCCAAAATAGATTTTTATAAATTAAAAAACATTTCTATTTTTTAGATTTGCTGAATTTGCCATAAATTCCCATTGTGTATTAAAAAATAATTCTCTTTAATGATTTTCAGAATTTATTTAACCTATGGAAAAAACTATACTCTTACACAAAATTAACTAAATTTTATCGCTATTTCTCTTTTCTTTCTAAAGAGAAAACTTGCATTTCAACAGTCGGACTTCTGAATAAGCTTTGTATCTTATCCAAAATAAAAATATTTAATATTTCTTAAAATACGATAATCTATGCATCATTTTTACATGAGTGGATGACGAGAAAGAAAATCTATAACACCTTTTTTATAGACTTTATCTCCCACCGCTAGCATATGATTTCGATCGGGAATTGATAATGCTTCACCGCAAGGCAATATAGCTGCTAATGGTTCTGCTTCACCGCTAATTTCATCTAATGAACCAACAGCAACAAGCGCTGGTTGTTTAATTTTATAAACCTCAGATGCTGTTAACTCTTGTTTTGATGTAACAATACAAGCAGCAAGTGCTCGTTTATCACTTTTAGTTTGGTCTGCAAATTTACGAAACATCAAACCACGCGGATTGGTAATTGTCGAAATATCTTCTGCTAAAAGAGCCTCAGAAACCGGTTCCCAATTTCCTGCACCAGTTATCATACCAATACCTAATCCGCCAAAAATAACGCTATGCACATATGTTGGATATAAAAGAGCCATAAATGCACTAATCCGTGCTCCCATAGAATATCCCATAACATGCGCTTTAGATAATCCCAAATGTTCCAATAATTTTACAGCATCGCCGGCCATAGCCTGAGGCATATAAAAAGCAGGATTATAACTTTTAACTGAATCTCCATGTCCGCGATTATCAAGAGCAATAACACGATATCCCGCTTCTGTAAGAGTACGAAACCAACCCGTTGCATGCCAATTTACACGTGCAGAAGACCCAAAACCATGAATCAATAAAATAGGTGTGCCTTGCCCTTCTTCTCGATAAGCAAAGCGCAGACCATCATATTCAAAAAAACAAATATCTTCTGCTATCATATTTTATTACCTTTACATTCCCCACAAATAGCAGGATGAATGACATGTTGTCCCTTCTCTATCTTTTTTTCAAAAACTTCGCCCGCATTAACTTCAAGCGCAAAAATTGCAGGAACTTCCGATGAAATAATATCCGTTGAAAATGGAGAAGTATTTTCAATAATTGATACAATGATTCCTTCGTTGTTTAAAAAAATCATATCTAAAGGTAAAGGCGTATTTGCCATCCACATAAAAAACTTTTGCTTATCTTTTAATTGATCCCCTATCTGGTTTTTAAAGAGCATTGCATGATTTTTGGGAAAGTCAGTACGATACATCAAACCAGCTCTCGTCTGGGATGGTGTAGAAGCAATTTCTACACTGTAAGAAACCACACCTTGTTTTGTTTTTATCTCTAAAAGGACTGGATGTATAGGGATCTCTATTGGTTTATTTTCTCCAGCCATATTCACTTCTGACATAAGAAATGATGCCAATACAATAATGAGCCACTTTTTAAAAGACGTTAACATTTTTATCTCCATTACAGACAGCTCTTTGAATGTTGCACAAATAAAAAATACCAGACATTAAAAAAATGTCATATTTTCATTGCTTACAATACAGTATTGGCAATTGAATTTATTCAAATACAGCTTTATAGAGATATTTTCTTTCGGATACGTTGATTTTATAGCTCTCTCTCTCTCTGCGCAACAACATTTCATTAAAACACAAAATCATGTAGCTACAAGATTACAGCCTAATGCGTAGCAAACGGAACTCCAATATCAGGATAAATTTCCGCTGTCATCAAACCTTTTTCTCCCTTACCAAAACGGACAAGAACAACCTGACCAGAACGAAGTTCCGCTAAACCAAAACGACGTAATGTTTCCATATGGATAAAAATATCCTCTGTTCCTTGCCCGCGACTAAGAAAACCAAATCCCTTATCACGATTAAACCATTTAACAATTGCGCGCTCTAAACCACTTTCTGGTGTCACAACAACATGTGTACGAGCTGGAATTTCCGACGGATGAACTGCTGAAGAACAGTCTATGGATTTTACCTGAACGCACTTTAATCCTCGTTCAGTTTTTTCTACAGCACAGACGATTTGAGCCCCTTCCAAAGCTGTTTGAAAACCATCTCTCCGCATCACAGTAACGTGCAATAATATATCAGGGGAATTAGGCAAATCAGGTACAATAAACCCATACCCCTTACTACTATCAAACCACTTAATGACACCACTGATTTCGATAATTTCACCACAAGAACCTATCTTGTTCTCAGATGGGGAGTAATCTTTTAATGCATCCTTACTTGTCATAATAAAACGTGACCCTGTAGCTCTAAATTGTACGAAATTGATTCTCTAAACCTAAGTAAACATTGCTCTTGTATCAACACGCAAGCCCCAAGATAAGATTTCCCCATATTGTCGTTCACCCCATGATTAATATCAACATGGTTCTATGTTAATATCAGTATGGATATTTATACAAAGTGTTTGATTGTCTGTTTCAGATACCTTACAAAAAGCGATACACAAAAATTTTTTACGCAATGATATTTTCATTTAATGAGTAACTTGCATGATGAAGAAGTTCAAGATAAAGTGCGGAAATTACAACCCCAACTAAGGAAAATGCGCAATGCAATTGAAGAAAATCCTCATTACAGTCGCAGCTGCCATGGCATTTGTAACAAATGTTCATGCAAATGAACCTATCAAAATAGGCGTTTACCTTCCGTTGAGTGGTCAAAATGCATTTGGAGGACAGCTTGAGATTAGAGGTATAGAATTGGCACACAAAAAAGTTCCAGAAATATTAGGACGTAAAGTGGAACTCATTATTATCGATAATAAATCTGATAAAGTAGAAGCTGCCAATGCTGTTATGCGTTTAACTGCGAGTGAAAAGGTCAATGGAATTATCGGAAGTTATGGCTCTTCACTCTCATTGGCTGGCGGAGAAATATCGGAAAAAGCAAAGACTCCAAGCATTGCAACATCTTCAACAAGTCCACTTGTTACACAGGGTAAAAAATATTATTTTCGTACATGCTACATTGATTCCTACCAAGGCATAGGAATTGCGACTTATATCAGCCAGACTTTGCATGCCAAAAAAGTCGCTATTCTTAAAGATGTATCAAGTGATTACGCAATTGGCCTTTCGAGTTATTTTGTGCGTGCTTTTAAAAAATTAGGTGGTGAAGTTATAGCAAATTTAAACTATAATTCTGGAGATCAAGATTTTTCAGCTGTTCTCACGCAGATCATAGCCAAAGAGCCTGATATTTTATTTATTCCGTCCTATTTTTCTGAAGGTGCTATCATCATTAAACAAGCCCGTGAGCTAGGTGCAAAGTTTCGAATTATGGGGGGAGATGCTATGGATAATCCGGAAACAATTACAATTGCGGGAAAAGCTGCAGAAGGTTTCTTACATACAACGCTTCCCTACAGTGAAGATATGCCAAATATGTCAGAATCTGCACGAGAATTCACAAATGAATGGAAAGCTGTGTATCCTGATAAAGAGCCAAATATCAATTCTGTTCTAGGGTACACGAGTTATATGATGTTTATGGAAGCTATCAAAAATGCAGGCAGTGCTGATCGTGAGAAAATTACTATTGCATTAAGCAAATTAAAAGATTTTCAAACTCCCTTTGGTGGCATGACTATGGATGAAAATCATAATCCTAAAATCCCTATTGGTATAATTGAAATAAAGGGTGGAAAACGTGTCTATTTAGATGAAGTCAAACCTGCTTTTTAGGAAATTAGAGTTTTCTAATCAAAATACAAGAATTGGTTGAGGATTTTTTCCTCAACTAAAATGTGAGGATCTTTTATTTTATCCTTATATCTTATATGAATCAGCGTGTCCAAATCAACGAATGTGGAAGGATGAGAGATGAGCACTGAAATGTTCATCCAGTATTTTTTTAATGCACTGGCATTGGGATCTCTTTATGGGCTTATCGCCATTGGTTACACCATGGTCTATGGTATACTGAGACTCATTAATTTTGCTCATGGCGATATCTTTATGCTGGGAGCATATTTTGTTTTCTTTTCGACGATTAGCTTTATGCCGGCTTGGGCTGCTGTTCTTCTTTTATTATTAGCTGTTTTTATTTATTATTCGGTATTTATAAGGTTTAACAAGCGTCCTTCAAGTTTTTGGATCGCTGTTTTTTTAATTCTTATTTTAGCATTCATTTATTATTTTAAAATTTCTCCACAGGATTTTACACCGCCTTGGATATTAGCCCTTTGCTTTTCAATTTTTATTACAAGTGCAGTAGGAATTACTATTGATCAGTTTGCTTACAAACCTCTACGCCATGCTCCACGTATCTCAGCACTTATTGGAGCAATAGGCGTTTCCTTTTTTATTGAAAATCTTGCTACTGTACTCTTCAGTGGTGTTCCCAAAGGGGTAAAACAACCAGATTTTCTTGTCATACCATTTTCGTGGCATTTAAAATCAGGAGCAGACGGAATCATTAGAATTGCTCCTATGTCTCTTATTGTTCCCATTGTTTCATTTGTTCTTATTATTTTGTTACTATGGATTATCTACAAGACAAAACCTGGTCTTGCTATGCGTGCGATTTCCCATGATATTGAAACGACACGTTTGATGGGTGTTTCTGTTAATAAAGTGATCGCATTTACATTTGGGATAGGATCAGCACTTGCCGCTATCGCAGGCATTATGTGGTCACTACGTTATCCTCAAATCCAACCTTATATGGGGATTCTTCCTGGACTCAAGGCATTTATTGCTGCTGTTATTGGGGGGATCGGTTCCATTCCAGGAGCAATGCTGGGGGGATTGTTATTAGGATTTATTGAAATTATGATTATCGCATTTTTTCCTTCTCTTTCTGGATACAGAGATGCCTTCGCTTTTGTTTTATTGATTCTGATTTTATTGGTAATGCCTACCGGATTAATGGGCAAAAAAAGTCAGGAGAAAATCTAATGGCAAAATCAATTACGACTTTTTTATCATGTATCACTATTTTAGCCTTTATTGGTTTTTTATTTTACGCTGAAAAGCATTTTAATGATTATACACTTCGCATTATTAATCTCATTGCTATCAATGCAATACTAGCTATTTCGCTTAATTTGATTTACGGTTTTACGGGTATGTTTTCTCTCGGACATGCTGGTTTTATAGCCATTGGTGCCTATGTATGTGCGATTTTACTTCTTTCTCCTGAACAAAAAGAAATGATGTGGATTCTTGAACCTATGGCTGAGCCATTAAATCAATTGCAGTTACCTTTTTTTATAGCAGTTATTGTAAGCGGTTTATGTGCTGCGGTGATCGGTTTATTGATTGCTTTCCCTGTCTTACGTCTTGGTGGTGATTATCTTGGAATTGCAACATTGGGATTTGCAGAAATTATTCGCATTGTTATTACAAACGCGACATCATTCACAAATGGTTCTTTAGGAATCAAAGGAATACCTCAAAGTGCAACCTTATGGTGGAATTATGGTTGGTTAGCATTTACAATTATCTTCATTATTCTCTTGCTACAAAGCAATACTGGCAATGTACTGCGTGCTATTCGTGATGATGAAATAGCAGCAAAAACCATGGGTGTTAATGCTTTTTTCTACCGTAGTTTTTCCTTCACTATTGGCGCATTTTTTGCAGGTATTGGAGGAGCATTAATGGCCGCTCTTATTTCAACAATTGATCCTAAAATGTTTAACTTTCTTCTTACTTTTAATATTTTGATGATTGTTGTTGCTGGTGGTCTTGGTTCAATGACTGGAAGCATTATTGGGAGCATTATTATTACAGTGATGCTTGAATGGCTTCGAGTTATTGAAAGTCCGTTTGATTTAGGTTTTATACATATTCCAGAGACACCAGGGCTTCGTATGGTTATCTTTTCGCTCTTGTTGCTCGTAATTATCTTATTTTGGAGAAAAGGCTTGTTGGGACAACATGAATTCTCATGGAATGGAATCTATAACTTTTTGACACGCAAGAAGCTCTCTAATACTGAGAGGAAGCTATGAACGATACTATCCTTTCACTCAATAATATTGTGATGCGCTTTGGCGGGTTGATTGCTGTAAATAATGTGAATATGGAAATCAAAAGAGGAACAATTACTGGATTAATTGGTCCTAATGGTGCTGGAAAAACAACTATCTTTAATATGATTTCCGGATTTTATACGCCAACAAGTGGGACTATTCTTTTTGATGAGATAAAAGTTTCTGGAGCGCTTCCTCATATTGTTTGCAGACACCATATTGCACGAACATTTCAAAATATTCGTCTTTTTTCAGGATTAACCGTCTTACAAAATGTCATGGTAGGAGCTCATGTTCGACAAAAATATCCATGGTTTTCTTCAGCTCTGTTTTTTCCAAAAGCAATGAGAGAGAAAAGAGAACTACATAAAAATGCGATGGGACTTCTTGAGCAGTTACAACTCGATCATCTCGCCAATCAGTCAGCAATGACACTGCCTTACGGTGTGCAAAGACGTTTAGAAATTGCGCGTGCACTAGCAACAAAACCAAAGTTACTTCTTCTTGATGAGCCTGTTGCTGGGATGAATCCACAGGAGAGTGAAGATCTTAGAAAATTCATAATAAAAGTACAAAAAGATTTTGATCTTACAATTCTGCTTATCGAACACGATATGAAAGTTGTTATGGGACTTTGTCAATATATTTGGGTAATGGAACACGGCTGCCCTATTGCCAATGGTACACCAGATGAAATTCGTAATAACCCTAAAGTTATTGAAGCTTATCTTGGCGGAGATGTTTATGGATATTCTTAAAATAAAAAATCTTCACGTTCATTATGGCGCCATTAAAGCGATCCAAGACCTTTCTATGTCTATAAAAAAGGGAAGCATAGTAACTTTAATTGGTGCCAATGGAGCAGGAAAAAGCAGCATTGTACGCTCTATTACGGGATTGAATCGATCTGTTTATGGGGAAATTACCTATAAAGGCAAATCAATTATAAAAAAAACGCCAGAGGAAATTTTGCGATTGGGTATTGCTCTCAGCCCTGAGGGACGACGCATTATGCCCCATCTCTCTGTTTTAGAGAATCTGCATCTAGGTGCTTATATTCGTCATGATAAATCAGGAATTGCTCGCGATATCGAGTGGATATTTGAACTTTTTCCACGTTTACGTGAAAGAGCTAAACAATTAGGAGGAACAATGTCAGGTGGTGAGCAACAAATGCTTGCTGTGGGGCGTGCACTCATAAGCAATCCTGATATGGTCATATTAGATGAGCCCTCTTTAGGTTTAGCACCACTTCTCGTTCGAGAAATTTTTTCGATTATCCAAAAAATTAACGATATGGGCAAAACTGTTCTACTTATTGAACAAAATGCATTTGCAGCACTTTCTATTGCTGATTATGCTTATATTTTAGAGGTAGGATGTGTTTTATTTCACGGTGAAGGAAAAACCATGCTGTCTGATCCACGCGTAAAAGAAGCATATCTTGGTGGTTAAAGAACTATAATATGAGAGCCGATAACTCAAAACAATTCAATATCTTCCGAGATATTTATAATCTAAATTTTTAAAAGAATATTACGTATACTTTTTTATCTTTGAAATAAGCACATACAATTTTGTCTTGAAAGAATTAAAGACATAAAAATAAAAGCCGTTCTTCAAAATCTTATTCTTTTCTTTTAGTTTGGTTTCAAATGAGATGCTGGCAACATCTTTCAATAATAAAGATCCCCTTCTGTCTAGTGATTGTACTCTTTAAGAAGCACATCCCTTATTACACAAATACATTTTTATGCAGCCCATACACGAAAATGCTGTTTTGAATAAATACTTTGATTAAACCACACCACTGGATAACGCCCATATTTATCACATTTTTACCGTGACAGGTAAAATTAAATTGGAAAGCTTACTTATTTCATACGAAGTTTTCTGTCTTGTAAAGAAACTGATAATTTATCTTCTACGTATTTTTTCCTCTTGTTATTACGCATCATGATTCACAACCGTATATAAGAATAATAACACTGGTCTCAGAAGCTTGCACAAGCTGGAGTACAGTTAGATATTAGAAACATTTTTTATGCCAGTAAAAACTTTAGCTGCAATGACATAATAACATTTATAACCAAAACATCTTTCTTTTAAGACTTGAAACAATAAAATCCTATTAGATCTAGAGTCTTTGTTTAAAGAATAATTTATCTTTATAAATCAGTCTATTGCTCGTTTTTAAAATTCATATTTATTAAAATATGAATTTCTTTACAAAAAGCTGACTTCTTTTATTGTCATGCCCACCACTTTTCTGCATTAAATGTTCCAGCTGCTTGTTCTATAATGTATGCTATTTGAAAAATGGCTTCTTCAGCAAAAGGTTTACCAATCAGCTGTAACCCTAACGGTAAACCACTTTCTGAAAGCCCGGCAGGAACAGAGATTCCTGGTAAACCAGCCATATTAACTGGTACAGTAAAAATATCATTGAGATACATTGCTACAGTATCATTTTTTATTTTTTCATCAGCAATGCCAAAAGCTGCTGTTGGTGTTGCTGGTGTGAGTATAGCATCAATACCGGAAGCAAAACATTGATCAAAATCATACTTTACCAATGTTCGTACTTTTTGAGCTCTCAAATAATAGGCATTATAATACCCTGATGAGAGTACATAAGTACCAGTTAAAATACGTTGTTTAACTTCATAACCAAAACCAATTGCACGGGTATTTTCGTACATTTCAATGATATCTTTTCCTGGTATACGGAGACCAAAACGAACACCATCGTAACGCGCTAAATTAGAAGATGCTTCTGCAGGAGCAATAATATAGTAAGCGGGTAAAGCATATTTTGTATGAGGCAATGAAATATCTCTTATCTCAGCACCTGCTTCTTTTAGCCAATTCATACCTTTTTGCCAAAGCTCAATAATTTCAGGGGACATCCCCTCCATCTGATACTCTTTTGGAATACCAATTTTCATTCCTTTGATTGTTTTACCAAGATAATTTTCATAATCAGGAATGGGTAAATTTACGGAAGTAGAATCTTTTTCATCAAAAGAAGCCATTGATTTAAGTAAAATAGCACAATCACGAACATCTCTCCCGATAGGTCCGGCTTGATCAAGTGACGAAGCAAAAGCGACAGTTCCCCATCGTGAACAACGTCCATAAGTTGGTTTTATTCCTACCGTACCAGTGAATGCTGCTGGTTGACGTATTGAACCGCCTGTATCTGTTGCTGTTGCCCCTGCACAAATCCGTGCTGCAACAGCGGCTGCAGAACCACCTGAAGAACCACCAGGTACGAGCTTCTCATGAGATCCTTTTTTTCTCCATGGACTAATAACAGGACCATAATATGAAGTTTCGTTGGAAGATCCCATAGCAAATTCATCCATATTGAGCTTGCCTAACATGACTGCTCCATCCAGCCATAAATTAGCAGTCACCGTTGATTCATAATGTGGTTTAAAACCATCAAGGATATACGAACAAGCTTGAGTATGAACACCATGTGTTGCAAAAAGATCTTTAATTCCCAGTGGAATTCCTTCTAAAATACCACCCTCCCCTTTAGCTAAACGACCATCTGATTCAGCAGCCATTTTTTTTGCTTGTTCTGCTGTTATTGCCACATAAGCATTCAAAGTTGGATTAGCCAATTCTATTGCTTTTAAATAAGCTTCTGTTAATTCAGTTGCTTTAAATTCCTTTTTTATGAGAGCATCACGCGCTTGTGCAATTGTAAGAGTGGTTAAATCAGTCATATTGATTCTCAATTTTTTTGATATAAAAAGTTACTCGACGACTTTTGAAACAAGAAAAAAATTTTCTTCTGTAACTGGTGCATTTGATACAATATCCGCTGCTTTATTACCATCTGTGATATGATCTTCACGCATCCGTAAAGACATTGGTACCACGGATGTTAATGGTTCAACACCACTGACATCAACTTCATTCAATTGTTTTACAAAGTCTAGAATAACATTGAGTTCTTTTGTCATACGTTCTGCTTCATCATCGTGGACAGCAATACGCGCTAAATGCGCCACCCGCTTGACTGTTTTTTGATCAACAGACATATTATGGCCTTTCTACGTGTTATTTTTATATTCACTTATTGGCTATACAAGGCTACGTTTGCAAGTGCAAGAATATTGATAAACTATAGTATGAACGTGAAATACGCAAAGACTTAAATTATAAAGCATATGGCCATTATTAACATAAATGAAGTTATGATGCATCTTTTGCCTAGGCAAACGATAGCGGGTTTAGATTTGGGTACAAAAACAATCGGAATTGCTGTTTCTGATATAGGATTGACTTTTTCAAATCCACGTCCTGTGCTTCAACGAAAAAAATTTATGGCAGATGCCCAAAAACTGATACAAATTTTTGATCGTGAAAATGTGGGAATTATTGTTATTGGCTTACCTCTTAATATGAATGGAAGCAGTGGTCCTCGTGCTCAAGCAACCAGAACTTTTGTAAGAAATATGGAAGCACATACAGAAATTCCATTTGTTTTTTGGGATGAACGCTTATCGACAATTGCCGCAGAACGCTCTCTTTTAGGAATGAATGTATCTCGTACTAAAAGAGAAATCAGGATTGATTCTGCAGCAGCTGCTTTTATATTGCAAGGTGCTCTCGACAGACTTCAAGGACTTGATCATATAAAAGGATAAAGAATATTTAATAAATGTCCTGCATTATATCGTGTGATGAGCATCCCATAGGAAGACCTCCATTGCCCTCCAAGTCGACTTTCCATATAAGCATTTGCAACATGCTCTATATCCGTAGAATGTAATTCTGCAGCAGCTGCTGCATACGCCACTTGTTCAACAAAAAATCTTCCTGCTCCTTCGTTTGCCGAAGCCATCTCTACAGAAGATTTGATAATTTCAATTGCTCGCGGTCCTGCTGGTCCGATATAAACAGCAATTTTCTCTAGCAATTTTTGAAACAATCCTGGAACTTTTTCAGCGATAAGAATTGCATCCTTGACCAATTTATTTGCAGAACTGTTTCTCACAATGCGTGCAGGTCCATTGCATAACATTTGTGCTAATGGATTATCCTCTACAAAACTTTCAATACCAAGCTGTGCGATAATTTCACCAAGAATAGGAACGACCAATTGACTCACGTGATAAGAAATTATCGGCGTCATGATTCGTGCAAAATCTGCTTCAGAACGATCATTTGCAGCATTATCAAATGCCCGTGCTAGGCGAAAAACCAATGCTTGTGCAGCTGCAATATCAAGTGCAATATCCGCAAAAATACGCTCTGTGAGTGGTGGTAAAGATTGGTTTGGCATCTTTTGACGAAAAAAATCTATAGCGAGCTGAAGCGCAGATCGTAGAACGCCCGCCGATATTACAGATTGATCAAAACGCATCATCGTTTCGATACCTTTAATAACCTTAAGCCCTTCTCCAACTTTTCCTAAAAGCCAACCACAACTGCCCTGAAATTCAACAACCCCTTCTGGCGTTAAAGTTTCTCCAGAGCGTTGTACTAAATGACGAATTGATATGGTACCATTTAATGCCCCATTTTCTTGTACACGTGGAATTAAAAAACAGCTTAAATGACCATCTAACTCTGCACTAACAAGATATCCATCAACGAGAGGATTAATAACATTAGTTTTTGCAATATTTAGGCAATAGAGGTCACGCTCTCTCTTTTCATCAAAAGAAATTTTTCTAACACTTGAAAAATCAGAAGAATGCTTTTCAACGTCATCAAAAGCACAAGTAAGTGAAGCAGCTTTTTTGCTATTAATAGGCTTGAATGATAAATCATACTGACGTGATAAAAGGACATCTTGCCATTGGTTGAAGAGCTCAATATCATTAATTAAGACTGCAATAGCTGCACTTGTTACAACAACTTCATTCAAATGCCCTGTTTCCAAACCAGCAGATAAAGCCAAGCGAATAGCACGTGCTTGATAGCGTACCCCATTTTCTGAAGTTGTATTTTCCCAAAGTGAAGTAACCAAACCAGCCTGTCTAGAATATTTTTGAAGGGCATGATAAGAAGAATGTATCTCTAATTTTTTTATTGGCTGTCCCCATTCATCATTAAAATGCAAAATTGGCCGATAGCGATTCGCCAGAGAAGAAAGCTCCCATGCTTCACGATTGGCTACGAAATCTCCTATTTCTTCAAAGCTTTCTAATAAAAATTTAGGCAAGGTAGAGGCAATACGAAACATAAGCGTATCACTGAGAAACGTATTTTTCCGACCAGTATTTTGTGCAGACGGAGCACTCATAGGCATATTCCTATCATTCATATCATAGACTATTTGTCTTTTTATAGTTAAAAAATATTTCTATATTCAAACTAATTCTTGTTTAATCTATTTAACTTGTTTAATCTACTTAAAGAGAGATAGAAAAGAATGCTATGACTCAAAACACTTTTTTTCCCTTTTTCCCCCATCAACATCTTTTAGCTATTAAAGATTTGAGTATACAAGACCTGACGACATTGCTTGATCGCGCGGATGCAAATGTTATTCTTTCTAAAAAAATTGATAAAACAAAGTCTCTATTGTGTGGGCGTACACAAATTAATCTCTTCTTTGAAGCCTCTACACGTACACAATCTTCCTTCGAATTAGCTGGTAAACGGTTAGGAACAGATGTGATGAGTATAGCTATTGACAATTCATCAGTCAAAAAAGGAGAAACATTGATTGATACAGTCACAACCCTCAATGCAATGAAACCAGATATACTTGTTATACGCCATAATTGTGCTGGAGCAGCTGCTTTAGTGGCTCAAAAAGTTGATTGTTGTGTCATTAATGCAGGTGATGGTGCTCATGAACATCCAACACAAGCTTTATTAGACGCTCTAACTATTAAAAGAACAAAAGGCCGTATTGAAGGATTAACTGTTGCAATTTGCGGAGATATTTTGCATTCACGCGTCGCACGCTCCAATATTATCAGTTTAAATGCTTTAGGCGCACGTGTTCGTGTTGTTGCTCCTTCAACTCTTTTACCCACAGGAATTTCCGATATGGGTGTTGAGGTTTTTACCACGATGCAAGAGGGACTTAAAGATGCTGATGTTATCATGATGCTACGCTTGCAACATGAACGTATGACAGGTTCCTTTATTCCTTCTATTCGTGAATATTTTCATTATTTTGGTTTACATAAAAAAAATTTGGTTTATGCCAAAAACGATTGCATAATTCTGCATCCTGGCCCAATAAACCGTGGTATAGAAATTGCATCTGACATAGCAGATAGATCACAAAGTATGATTCATACACAAGTAGAAATGGGAATTGCTGTGCGTATGGCTGTCATGGAAGCTTTATTGGATTCACGCTTGAGAGCAAGTGGAGAAAAAAAATGATAAAGCCAATTGTTTTTCAAAATGCTCGTATTATTGATCCTTCACGCAAGATCGATGAAATTGGCACAGTTATTGTTGAAAATGGTTCTATTACAGCCGCTGGGAAAGAAGCTTTAAATCAGGGAATACCTGAAAAAGCAGAAATTATTAATGCACAAAACAAAGCAATTTTACCTGGACTTGTTGATGCTCGTGTTTTTGTTGGAGAACCAGGAAATGAACGACGTGAGACAATTGTATCGGCAAGCCAATCAGCAGCAGCAGGTGGTATTACTTCTTTCCTTATGATGCCAGATACGCATCCCATCATTGATAATATAGCACTTGTTGAATTCATTACACGGACAGTGCGAGAAATGTCATCAGTCAATATTTATCCCGTTGCTGCTCTCACACAAGGTTTTAAAGGACAAGAAATAACAGAATTTGGCTTGCTAAAGGATGCAGGAGCTGTTGCTTTTTGTGAAGGAAAAAAAACACTTCAAAATTCATCTGTTATGCGACGAGCAATGACTTATGCACGCGATTTTGATGTTCCATTAATACATGAAGTACAAGATAAAGACCTTTCAGAACAAGGCGTTATGAATGAAGGCTTGGTAGCAAGTTGGCTTGGTCTATCTGGAATACCACGCGAAGCGGAAGTTATTCCACTTGAAAGAGATTTACGCTTAGCTGCATTAACACAAACACGCTATCATGCTGCACAAATATCGACAGCACTATCTGCTGATGCAATTCGCTTAGGCAAGCAACAAAATAGAAAGATTTCAGCGGGTGTGTCCATTAATCACTTATCTCTTAATGAAAATGACATTGGTGAATATCGTACATCTTTTCGTCTCATGCCGCCATTGCGTGCAGAAGAAGACCGTATAGCAATGATTGAAGCCATAAAAGATGGAACGGTGGATATTATTGTTTCTTCCCATGATCCTCAAGGTATTGATACAAAGCTTTTACCATTTAATGATGCAGCGACTGGTGCTATTGGCATGGAAACGTTATTGAGTGCTGCTTTACGTCTCTATCATAATGAAAACATCTCTCTTCTACGTCTCACTGAACTTTTGTCAACGTCACCTGCAAAACTCTTTGGACTCAATGCAGGCACATTAAAAAAAGGAGCACCTGCAGACCTTATTTTAGTCGATCTTGATGAACCATGGGTCGTCTCTGCAGAGAAGTTTTTTTCACGTTCAAGAAATACACCTTTTGAAGGTGCACGTTTTCAAGGACGTGTTCTCCAAACTTTTGTTAAAGGGCAGTCAGTTTTTAAGCTTGATGAGATTTTTAATGGATAAAATAGAAGTAATTTTTCAGTTTTGTGCATGGTTTACCTTTTTGATATCTTATCTTATTGGTTCTATTCCATTTGGTTTGCTTTTTACACAATTAGCCAAACTTGGCGATGTGAGAACAATTGGTTCTGGAAATATTGGAGCGACAAACGTCTTACGAACAGGAAATAAAAAAATTGCTGCTCTCACGCTTGTTTGTGATATCTTGAAGGGAACTATTGTTATCTTTGCATTAAAGTTTTTTAATGATCCGATAGGAAACAGTATTATTATTTCTCTGTCAGGTTTTTTTGCTTTTTTAGGACATCTTTTTCCCATATGGCTTAAGTTTAAAGGTGGGAAAGGTGTTGCTACTTATTTGGGTGTATCTTTAGGGGTTTATTGGCCGTCAGCAATTGTTTTTATTATGGTGTGGAGTGTATTTTTTTTCCTTACACGCTACTCTTCATTATCCGCACTCATAGCTGTTATTATTACTCCGGTATTTGCTTATTTTTCATATCCTTCTTTTTATGTCCATTGTATGTTTATCGCGATGAGCATATTCGTTATTATAAAACATCACGCAAATATCAGTAGACTATTAACAGGAAAAGAAAACAAGATTGGCATTTAAAACAAGAATGAATAAAGGGATTCTACTCACTGATCGTCAACGTCTCAGCTGGTTACAGTTGCTGCGGAGTGAAAATATTGGAGCGGTTAGTTTTCGCAATCTCATTGATCATTATAAAACAGCAGAAAACGCTTTAGCTGCACTTTCTGAACTTAGAAAAAAAGGAAAGATTTCTTCATCTCTTCGAATAGCAACGGTAGAAGATGCTGAGAAAGAAATACAAGAAGCTGAAAGATTGGGTATTCGATTTATTGGTTTAGGAGAACCAGATTATCCAAGTTTTCTTAGAATGATAGAAGCGCCACCGCCACTTATTGCTATAAAAGGCAATAGTTCAGTTTTTCATAAACACTCTATTGGAATTGTTGGATCTCGAAATGCCTCAGCAGCAGGAAAAAAACTTGCTGCTCAATTTGCTCATTTTCTTGGAGATTCTGGTTTTACAACTATTTCCGGACTCGCTCGTGGAATTGATAGCATTGTGCATCAAGCAAGTTTGTTAACAGGTACAGTCGCAGTAATGGCTGGTGGAATTGATCACATCTATCCCCCTGAAAATAAAAAATTGCAAGAAGATATTATAAGTAATGGAGGAGCCATTATCAGCGAAATGCCCATTTCTTGGAAGCCACGTGCTATTGATTTTCCAAGAAGAAATCGTATTATCGCGGGTTTATCACTTGGTCTCTTGGTTGTAGAAGCTGCTTTACGATCAGGATCTCTCATTACTGCACGTCAAGCTGCCGAAATGGGACGATTAACTTTCGCCATTCCTGGTTCTCCACTTGATCCAAGATCCGTTGGAACTAACAATCTCATCAAAGATGGTGCCCTGCTGACCACGCATCCTTCTGATATCATAGAAACACTTACACCATTAACTTCGACATCCACGAATCATCAATGTGATTTTTTTGAAGAACCGCTCTCTCTTCAACTTGAAAAGGAAGAACCTTATTCATCTGATGTAAAAAATAGCACCCCACCTTCTCTTGGAGACAGTGTAGAACGCGCAGCTGTTCTTACCGCTCTCTCAACAACCCCAATAGATTTAGACACACTCAGTACCCATTCAGGTGTTTCATTACAAAACCTCTACCTCTTGCTCGTAGAACTCGAACTGGCTGGAAAGCTTACTCGACACTCTGGTGGTTATGTGTCATTGTCGAGTTTGGATCCTCTCCAAGAGCCTCAGCACTATTAATAATGCTCTGCCCTTCTTTAGCTACCATATCCAAAAGTAATGCTAGAAGAGGGCTATGAGCCTGACGTGCCATCTGGTTCATTTGTTTTGACATATCTGTAATATATTGGATAACTTTTAAATGATTTATAAACATAATCTTCTATCCTTGAGTATTCTCCCCACCTCTCAATAGACGTCATCTTAGTATTTCGTCGTATTTTTTTGTATTAACTGTGGACGATAAATAAGTATAATTCCATATAGGGTATACTTTAATAATAACAATCGCCATTTGTATAATTAACGTTTTTTATGTGCTCTTAACCAATTGCCATTAGCTATTCGTGTGAAAGGAGTTTATAAAAAAGTTTTTTATTTCAACATTCGGGTAAAATTATGAATATCGTTATCGTTGAATCTCCAGCAAAAGCTAAAACAATTAATAAATATCTTGGATCTGAATATAAAGTAGTCGCATCATTTGGACATGTTCGTGATTTACCTGCAAAAGATGGCTCTGTTCTACCTGATCAAGATTTTTCTATGAAATGGGATGTAGATTCTGCCTCTGCTAAACGTTTGAATGAAATAGCAAAAGCAGTCAAAGAAGCCGATAGCCTTATCTTAGCAACAGACCCTGATCGTGAAGGAGAAGCTATTT
Organism: Bartonella japonica; assembly: GCF_040545385.1. Classification (NCBI taxonomy): domain Bacteria; kingdom Pseudomonadati; phylum Pseudomonadota; class Alphaproteobacteria; order Hyphomicrobiales; family Bartonellaceae; genus Bartonella; species Bartonella japonica. The sequence continues at coordinate 16,729 of NZ_JBEPLT010000005.1, read as the reverse complement.
CATGGCATATCTTGGATGTTCTTCGTCAAAAAAAAGTTTTAAAAGATAAACCTGTAAAACGCGTTGTGTTCAATGCCATCACCAAAAAGTCTGTGCTTGATGCTATGAACAATCCACGCGATATTGATACCTCACTCGTGGATGCCTATCTTGCACGTCGTGCTCTCGATTATCTCGTTGGTTTTACACTCTCACCTGTTTTGTGGCGTAAACTTCCCGGTGCCCGTTCGGCCGGTCGTGTTCAATCAGTTGCTTTACGTATTATTTGTGATCGTGAATCAGAAATAGAACATTTTATTAAAGAAGATTATTGGTCCATTACAACAGACTTGAAAACCATACGAAATGACGGTTTTCAAGCAAGACTCACAATGTTTAACCACAACAAAATTGGCAAACTTGATATTCAGTCTCAAGAACAAGCAGATCAAATTCGCCTTATGTTGGAGAATGCACAATATCGCACACTCAGTGTTGAAGCAAAACCTACAAAAAGACATCCCTCTCCTCCATTTACTACCTCCACTTTACAGCAAGCTGCTTCTTCAACATTAGGATTTTCAGCCTCTCGTACCATGCAAATCGCTCAAAAACTTTATGAAGGCATTGAAATTAATGGAGAAATGGCAGGACTTATTACCTATATGCGTACCGATGGTGTACAAATGGCACCAGAAGCTATCGATTCAGCAAGAAAAGTGATTCATGAATCCTTTGGCAATAACTATGTTCCTGAAAAGCCACGTTTTTACTCAACAAAAGCAAAAAACGCACAAGAAGCGCATGAAGCTATTCGCCCAACGGATTTTCAACGTCTCCCCAGTCAAGTGAGCAGTTTTCTTGAGAAAGATCAAGCAAAACTCTATGAACTGATATGGAAGCGCGCTATTGCCAGCCAAATGTGTTCTGCTAATATTGAGCGCACAACTGTTGAAATCGAAGCACAGCAAGGAGAAAATCATGCAAATTTACGTGCAACAGGTTCTGTTATTCGTTTTGATGGCTTTATTTCTGTCTATGCTGATCATAGAGAAGAAAAAAACGGTGAAGAAAACGAAGCAACCCGTTTGCCACAAATAAACACTGGTGAAATGCTTACAAAAGAAAAAGTTGAAGCACTACAACATACGACAGAACCACCTCCCCGTTATTCCGAAGCTTCCTTAATTAAAAAGCTTGAAGAACTAGGAATTGGTCGTCCATCAACTTATGCATCCACATTATCCACGCTTTGCGATCGTGGATATATCGTCATTGATAAACGAAGGCTTATTCCTGATGCTAAAGGACGTATCGTTACGGCGTTTCTTGAAAATTTCTTTAATCGCTATGTAGAATATGGTTTCACAGCAAATCTTGAGGAAAAACTAGATCTTATATCAGATGGAAAGCTTTCTTGGAAAGACGTGTTGCGTGATTTCTGGGATGGATTTAACACATCTATAACCAACATCAAAGAGCTACGTATAACAAACGTTCTTGATGTTTTAAATATAACACTAGCCCCCCTTGCCTTTCCTGTTCGTGAAGATGGAGCTGATGTTCGTTCCTGTCCTCTTTGTTCAAACGGCGAGTTGTCATTAAAGCTAGGACGTTATGGTGCATTTGTTGGCTGTTCCAATTATCCGGAATGTAAATATACGCGCCAACTTGGAACAGACACAGAAGAAGGAAAAGAATCCATACGGAATGATGAGCCTATTATGCTCGGTGTAGATTCTCAAACAGGAAAAGATATTTCTCTCCGTAATGGCCGTTTTGGACCTTATGTTCAATTAGGTGAAAGTAAAGAAGCCAAACGTGCAGGACTACCAAAAGAATGGCAACCAGAAAATATCACTCTTGATAAAGCTTTAGCTTTACTCTCTTTGCCACGTGAAATTGGTATTCATCCTGAAACAGGCAAAGTCATCACAGCAACCATTGGGCGCTACGGTCCCTACCTTGCGCATGATGGAAAATCTGCTCCCCTCCTTCATGCAGATGAAGTTTTTGATATTGGCATCAATCGCGCTGTCACAGTGCTTGCCGAAAAACGAGAAAATAAAACAGCGCAAAGCAGAACAACATCTGCAGCCCTTGCAACATTAGGAGAGCATCCTGATGGAGGAGCCATTACTGTACGCAGTGGACGTTATGGCCCCTACGTTAATTGGGGCAAAATTAATGCAACATTGCCAAAAGATAAAGAACCAATTAGTGTAACACTTTCAGAAGCCTTAGAACTAATATCGGTGAAAGAATTGAGTAAAAAAGGAACCGGTAAAACTTCTCGTAAAAAGGAAACCACAAAGAAAACTTCTTCCAAAAGAAAAGAGACATAAATTTTGGCTAAAGGTAAAAAAAAAATAGAACATTTCCAATCATTCAATACGGAACGAGTACCCAACAAGGCTGAGATTCTTTCCTTTATTAATGAAAATCCTGATCGTTCAAGCAAACGTGAAATTGCCAAAGCTTTTAGTTTAAAGAGTGATTCTCGTCTTTGGCTAAGAGATATATTACGCGAATTAAAGAATGAGAACCTCATATCAAAACAGCGTAAGACAGTAATAGATAAAGGAAAACTGCCACCCGTTGCTTTGGTGAAAATTACTGGACGCGACCAAGATGGCAGTTTAATTGCACAACCTCTTGAGTGGAGAGATGATTCAAAGCCAAATATTGAAATACGCTCTTTTTACCGCATAAAAGGAGACAGTGTTGGCATTGGAGATCATGTTCTTATAAAAATTTTTAGAAATAAAACGCCTCAAAGCTTTCCTTATACAGGGCGGGTTATCCGTAAAGTTGATGCATCTCTAAAAAATACATTTGGTATTGTACAAAAATTAAAAACAAACCAATGGCTACTTGAACCTATAGACCGCAAAACAAGCAAACTGATTCTTGATACCTCTTCAAAAATGAAGATAGAATCTGGTGATTTGGTCGAAGTTGAAATTAAAAAAAATACTGGATATGGACAAAAAACTGCACAAATAAAAAATATTTTAGGACATATTGATAGCGAAAAAACATTATCAATGATTGCCCTTCTCTCAAAAGGGATTCCTTATATCTTTCCTGAAGAAGTTATTGAACAAGTAAAAAATATAAAACCTGCAAGCATCAATCATCGCGAAGATTGGCGGCAGTTACCGTTTGTTACAATTGATCCACCAGATGCAAAAGATCATGATGATGCTATTTATGCAACAAAGGATAAAGATCCTGCAAATAGTGGTGGTTGGGTTGTAACAGTCGCGATTGCAGATGTTTCTTACTATATAAAAACAGGAAGTCCTTTAGATGAAGAAGCATTAAAACGAGGGAATTCTATTTACTTTCCTGATCGCGTTGTTCCAATGCTACCAGAGCGCATTTCTAATGATTTATGTTCTTTACATGAAGGAAAAGAAAGGCCAGCTTTAGCTGTTCGTATGATTTTTGATGCAAATGGTAACAAACGGAAACACAGTTTTCATCGTGTTATGATTCGTGTAATAGCCAAGCTCTCTTATGAAGAAGTACAATTAGCAATTGAAGGAAATATAAATGAAAAGATTGCTCCCCTTTTTGAGAGTACATTACAGCCATTATGGGAAGCTTATCTGTGTCTAAAAATCGCGCGGGACCATCGACAACCACTAGAATTAGAAATAGAAGAAAAAAAGATTATTCTTGATCAAAATGGATGCATTAAAGATGTTGTAAGTGAATCACACTTAGAAGCACATCGTTTGATTGAAGAATTCATGATACAAGCGAATATTGCTGCTTCTGAAACATTAAAAGAGCATCATCAATCCCTCATCTATCGTATTCATGATAAACCTTCTCTTGCAAAACAAGAAGTATTACGAAATTTTCTCCAAAGTTTGGGAATAGCGCTCTCTCGAAATGCAGAGCTTACATCAGCACGACTCAACAATATTTTAGCAAAAGTCATGAAGACTGAGCAGAAAGAATTAGTCAATCAAGTTATTCTGCGTTCACAATCTCAAGCGGAATATAATCCTAAAAACATTGGACATTTTGGGTTGAATCTACAGAATTATACACATTTTACCTCACCAATCCGTCGTTATGCTGATCTTATTATTCATCGAGCACTTATTAAAGTCCTAAAACTAGGAAATGACCAATTAACAAAGATACAAGAACAAAATCTTGCGGAAATTTCCACACAGATTTCTTTATATGAACGACGTGCAATGATGGCTGAAAGAGAAACTATTGATCGGCTTGTTGCACATTATTTGACTAACAAAATCGGTCGTATTTTTACAGGTCATATTTCTGGAGTCACAAAAGCGGGGCTTTTCATCTCACTTGACAAACTTAATACAGATGGTTTTGTCCATATTTCTACACTTAAAAATGATTATTATCACTTGGACGAAACACAACATGTTCTCATAGGAAAGCGTAGCCATAAAGGTTACCAACTGAGCGATAAGGTAGAGGTAAAGCTCATAGCAGTACAACCTTTCGCCGGATCTGTATCATTTGAGATATTAACTAAACCTCGTTCGGTAAACTTTTTACCTATATCTTACCATAAAAACAAACATATAGTCAAAAAACGAAAACATATTTCCTATAGTAGAAAAAATAATAATAACTAAAAATAAAAAACATTTTTACAGTTTTTATTTCATTATTTTTTATTTTAAATAACTAAAAACTTTTATAATAAAGTTAATGTTATCTTATTGTATTTTCTGAAATATGAATAATACAAATAAATTTGAATTAAATAGGCAATTTATCATGTATTATAATTTTATTATTCTATATACAAAGTAAATTTTACTTATTATATGTTTTTTACTCACCAATAATGATCATATAGAAATCTAAAAACTCCCCCTATTAACTGAATGAGAAAATCTGTAATGTACAGGTTCATTTTCTGATTTCAAATCAACTTTTCATCAGTTTAAATAAATGAAGGCATCATTAAGCCACTCTCATGATAAAAAAGTCTTTAAACTCTCAAAATAATTCTTTGCGTGCAATCATTGCAGCCATTACAACGATTGGTACCGTTGGAATAGCATTGGGAATGGGAATACAGCTTGTTTCACTTTTGATGGCTGAGAAAGGTATTTCAAATAGTACTATTGGCTATAGTGGAACAATTGGAGGAATTGCTACAATTATCGCTGCTATTTTTACTGCTCGAATCACTCTGCATTTAGGTACTGCCAAAGCAATAATGCTTATGATATCCATAGGATATTTGAGCTTTCTAGGATTTTATTTTTTCGAATCAATATGGATTTGGTTCGTTTTAAAATTTATCTTACATTTCACTATGACAGTAACGTTCATCCTGTCGGAGTTTTGGATTAACAGTTATGCACCACATAAAAAACGTGGTTTAGTACTTTCCATTTATGCTATTACATTAGGATTAGCGTTCGCAATAGGTTCAATGCTATTGGTAAAAGTAGGAACTCAAGGAATTGTACCTTTTGCCATAGGCTGCATTTTTACTGTGCTCGCTTTTATACCAATTCTCGCTGCTTGGAAACTAAGTCCAAAATTTAGAGGAAAACAACATACATCGTTTATTCCTTATCTTTTTCGAGTCCCAAGCTCAATGATGGCAGTATTTGTTTATGGTGCTATTCAAATGGGGACATTAACTCTTATAGCCCCCTTTACTCTTTCCATTGGGTATAATGGAGATGAGGCTGCGCACTTTATGACAACACTCGCACTTGGTAGTGTTTTTCTTTTAATCCCTATCAGTGTTATAAGCGATTATGCAAAGGATCAACGTTATCCTCTTATAGGTTGTGCTATCTTAGGATTTCTTGGAACTTTTATAATACCATGGATCATCCAATATACATGGATCCTCATGTTTGATCTTTTTCTGCTTGGTGGTGTATCTGCTGGACTTTATACAATCGGACTTGCCCATCTAGGGGTACGTTTCAAGGAACATGAACTTGCTACTGCCAATTCTGCCTTTATCTTTTGCTATGGAATCGGTATGCTTATTGGACCAACCATTATCGGACAGACCATGGATATCTTTAAACCATTTGGTTTTTCAACAGCAATGGCTTGCTTTTTTGGTTTATATGTTATTTTAGTATTTGTTCAACTCATGAGAAAATTAATCAGCTCTTGACTTTTTTTAGAACATCCGTAGTGTTGCGCACAAAATCTGATTACGCTAAAAGCGAATTTTAATAACAAGATAATATTGTTCAATGTAAATAGGATTCCTAAATTATGGCTAAGGCAGCGACCATTAAAATTAAGCTTTTGTCCACAGCAGATACTGGTTTTTTTTATGTTACAAAGAAAAATAGCCGTACGATGACAGACAAAATGAGCAAACGTAAATATGATCCAGTTGTAAAAAAGCACGTCGAATTTAAAGAAACAAAAATTAAATAAATTGAGTTAGTTATTTGGTTTGCAGATTCTGCAAACGTAAAAAATGTGTTTTTTTTGCTCTTTAAAGTTATGTTCTAGAGAATATTTTTTATTAAAAAAATATTATATTGTAATCCATGCTTTTTGTATGGATTTTAGGAGATTTGTTTCATTTTTTGATTGCTTTTCTCCGTTATCATCATAAATATCATCGTGATATTATGTTGAATTACTTTTGTTCTATCCAGCATAGTAGCTCTATTAAATATAGGAATTCCTTCGTAATAACGAAGAGAGATTCCTTAATTTTGAAATAAATTTCTTTTAAAAAAATTTAAGCAACAATTTTATAATAGTAGTTTCTTTTATTTTATGAAAAAAAAATCTCATTTTAGTCTAACGATTATCAGCTTTAGCATTTTTGTCATTGCTGCTATTTTTATCGCTATAATTATTTACCTTAAACAGATTCAAGCATCTTCTCAAAGAACAGATTTTTTCTCTAAAGGATTAATTAAAGGTAAGGCGCTTATTATTGATGGAGATTCAATTATGATTTCTTCTGTCAAGATTCGGCTTGTAGGCATTGATGCTCCAGAACTTCAGCAATTTTGTGGTACAAAGGAAACACGCTATCCATGTGGAGTTGAGGCAAAAGAATATTTAGAAGACCTCATAGGAAATCATCCTGTTACATGTCGCTGGTACAAAAAAGACAAATATAACCGTATTCTCGCAACATGTGAAACAAAAAGAATCAGTAATATTAATGCAACACTTGTACGTAATGGGTGGGCTGTAAGTTATTATGACTACCCTGAAGAAGAAAAAGAAGCTAAAAAGAAAAAAAAAGGAATATGGCAGTCAAATTTTCAACATCCGAGGAAATGGCGAAAAACACATCCTCGAACAGAATAAGAAAAACATTTTTATTCCCCAATATATTCTTTAATCTTTTATGCGTCGATGAAACAATCACATTGCAGTCAAATTATTAAACTTGAAAGAAAAATTTATTCTTGCCGTGTTTGTATCCAACAACCACATTATCTCCCTCCGCTTCCTCACGAACCAAAGCCTGTCGTTTATTTATCTCACACAGCTTTGATTGCGATTGCAGGACAAGCACCAGGATTGCGTGTACATGAAAGTTCTATTCCTTTTAATGATCGTTCTGGCGAAAGATTGCGTTATTGGCTCGATGTTACAAAGAATGAATTTTATAATAAATCTCTTTTTGCTATTGTTCCTATGGGATTTTGTTTTCCAGGTTATGATAAAAATAAGTCTGATTTACCACCGAGACGTGAATGTTGTGAAATATGGCATGAGAGAGTATTTCAAGCTATGCCACAGATAAAGCTTGTCCTTGCTATTGGAAGTTATGCACAAAAGTGGCATATTGCAGAATTAAAATATAAAACAGTTTCAGAAACCGTCAGCGATTGGAGAAACATTCTTTCCGTACAGCAACCTCGAGGTTATAATGTCATGCCTTTGCCTCATCCATCATGGCGAAATACTTCTTGGCTACAGAAAAATCCATGGTTTAACGATGAGCTTATTGTATATCTTCGTCGTTTGGTGCGTAATTTTTTATAAAAATATGGATAAACTTGACCAAAAAATCCTGCATCTTTTATAAAAAAGTGCAACACTCTCTGTTTCTGATATTGCTAAGAAGTTGGACTTTCAATGATTTCTTTCTGACTCAGAATTCAAAAACTTGAAAAAAATAGTATTATAAAAAAATAGTATTATTCAGCGTCGTGTTGCCATTCTTTTTTCAGAAAAAGTAAATGCACATGTTACTGTTTTTGTTTCTATTCGCACTAACCTCCATAGTCCTGAATGACTTAAGCGTTTTTCAAAAATTGTGCAGGATTTTTGTGAAGTTATTGAATTCTATCGAATGAGTGAAAATATTGACTATTTATTACGTGTTGTTGTTTCTAATATTGAAGCTTATGATCTTTTTTACAAAAAATTAATCGCTAAATTGATATTCGTGATGTACCATCATTGTTCGCAATGGAACAGATTAAATATACAACGGAACGTTCATTCAATCATATAAAATTGTGCGAAAAAACAAACGAATAATAATCTTAAATTTTTAACCTGCGATTATATTCAGACAGTCAAATCTAATTGTTCAAAAACTGCCATTTTTGCGTGCATTAAAACAGCAGCTTTAACAATACCAGCTGCCATGGCTGCACCCGTTCCCTCTCCAAGACACATCCCAAAATCTAAAAGCGGTTCTTTGCCAATTTTTTCTAAAAGTTTACGATGCACAGTTTCGGAAGAAACATGTCCAATAAGAGTATGATCAAGCGCTCTTGAATGCATTTTATAAAGCACGGCTGCAGCAGCAGTCGCCACAAAACCATCCAAAATAACTGGTATTTTTTCTATTCTTGCTGCTAAAATAGCACCTACCATAGCGGCAATTTCACGTCCTCCTAAGCGACGCATGATTTCAAAAGGATCGTTAAAATGATCTTTATGTAAAGAAACTGCTTTTTTGAGCACTGTTATTTTACGTTGATAAAAATCCCCTTCAGATTCCATACCACCTTCCGTCCATTCTTCAACGTCTCCACCAAATAATGCTAAACATAAAGCTGAAGCTACGGTTGTGTTTCCAATTCCCATTTCACCTATACACAAGAGATCTGTTCCACCAGCAATAGATTCCATTCCAAATGCCATTGTCGCAGCGGCACTACGCTCATCCATAGCTGCATCTTTTGTAATATTTATTGTTGGATATTTCAGCGCTAAGTCAAAAATTTTTAGTCCAAGGTCATAAGCTATGCAAATTTGATTGATAGCTCCACCACCAGAAGCAAAATTTTGTACCATCTTTTGTGTCATCGACTGCGGAAATGGAGTAATATTTTCATCAGTAATGCCGTGATTCCCAGAAAAAATAGCCACCAAAGGACGCGTTACAAGAGGTTTCTCTTCCCCTCTCCATCCAGCATACCAAACTGCAATATCTCCCAATTTTCCTAGCGTTCCTTGAGTTTTCGTTAATTTTGCTTGCCGTTTTTTTGCTAAAGTTATAGAAAATCCATCAGCAACAGGTAAATTTGCGAGCAAAGCACGAAAATCATCAAATGGACTAACGGTCATGAAAATACCTTTTAAAATGAGAAGACCACTATATATACAGGATATGAACAATTTATTTGTTTCTTTGATCTGTATTTAAAATACATTAAATATTTTTATAAAATCATTTGTGCATTTTTCAATCAGAGATATATTATATTAAATTTATACAGAGATATTTTTTATCAAAGTTTTATATTATGTTTCTAAATTAACTCTTTAGTTTATTTCCTCACAAAAACTTTATACATATAAATGATAATTGAGTAGTGTTAATCAAAATTATCTAAGATGTGTAAGCCAACCTCCCCTTCATGATAAAGATGATAGCTTTGAAAGATTCATCAATTGAGATTATTTAAAATTTTTGTAAGAAGTAAAATTTAAAATAATCCGATCTAGTATAGCTACTGTCTAAAACTGTTGTTAAAAGAAAGCAGAAAATGCTTCTTTTAGAATATGCGTATCTGCATCTTTTTTTGTTGCATCATTTGACAATATTTGCCGCCATTTACGTGCTCCATTTCGACCATGAAATAAACCAATCATATGACGTGTCACATGAGAAAGACGCCCTCCTGATGCGATATGTCGAGTAGTATAATCACACATAGCTTCAATAAGATCACGATCACTCAGATCATTTTGTTGCTCACCATATATTTCAAAATCAATATGTTTTAGCAAAGATGGATCATGATAAACTTGTCGGCCAACCATAGTAGCATCACACAAAGCCAGATGCTCTTTTATTTCATTAATTGATTTAATTCCACCATTTATCCCAATGAATTTATGTGGATATTTATGTTTTAATTTATAAACGCTTTCATAATTTAATGGAGGAATATCCCGATTTTCTTTCGGGCTTAATCCTTGTAGCCATGCTTTGCGTGCATGTATCCAGAGTGCATCACACCCAGCATTCCAAACTTGCTGGGCAAAAGAATCTAAAGCAAATTCTTCATCTTGCTCATCCACACCAACCCGGCACTTAACTGTAACAGGTATAGTAATTGCTTGTTTCATCGCTTCTACAGCAGTTGCTACAATGTCAGGATGTAACATCAGGCAAGCACCAAATACACCTGCTTGAACACGATTTGATGGACAACCAACATTGAGATTAATTTCATCATAACCAAAATCTTCAGCGATTCGTGCAGCTTCTGCTAATTTTTTCGGATCAGCTCCCCCTAATTGTAGTGCAATTGGGTGCTCTTCATAATTAAAAGCCAACAATTGTTTTCGAGCATCATGAATAACAGCATCAGCTACAATCATTTCAGTATAAAGAAGCGCTTTTTTCGTTAAAAGACGATAAAAAAATCTGCAATGCCGGTCTGTCCAATCCAACATTGGTGCTACCGCAAATTTTATTGGTGACGGAGGATTATAAAATATCATAGGAGTATTACTCTCATATCCTCATTAAAAGATTTCTCATTCATATATACAAATTTTTGCTTTTTCTACTTCACACAAAATTGATTACCTTCTTATCTTTAAAAATTGTATAAATATCCCCTCTCCTATTATATTTCTCTATTGATCTAAAATTCTATTAAAACCAATGAAAAAAACAAAGTAGATTACTCGTAATGAAACAATTTCCAAATATCTTGGTTATATGGTTCTAGAAGATGTTTTAAATATAGAAAAATCGCTGTTTGAATGCTCTTTTTTGCCATTCATATGTACCTTTAAAGACCATAAATACTCTTTATCCGGTAAGTATCTAAAAGCATTACAAATCTGATAAACGGCAAATGAAAACGTTCCGCAATTCAGCTCATTATAGCGTATTTTTTGTTAAGAAATATTTTTTAATTTGTGATACAAATAAACCCTAAGCACTATAATGAAGCCAAATTATCATAAATTTTGTTTGCACCCTTTTTGGCTTTGCATATAAGCAGAAAGAACATAAACTTCTTCTTCATTAAACAACAGCCCAAGTTTTGAACGGCGCCATAACACATCTTCACATGTTTTAGCCCATTCCTTTTCTATTAACCATTTGATTTCTACTTCGTAGAGTCCATGTCCAAAATTTTTTCCTTTATTTGCTTTACCGTTTTCAAATATCACCAGTGCCTCTAGACCATAAGACCGTGCAAGTCTGCGATATGTAAAAGCATCTAAATCTGGAAGCAAAAGAGCAATTTTTTTCTCAATTATATTAAGCTTATTATATGGAAAGTTACCTCCAGGAAGTGTCGAATTTTCTGTCCACGGTGCTCCCCTTGTCCCAAGTGCTTTTTCAACAAATTTCATCGCATCTTCTGCCAATTTGCGATAAGTTGTAATTTTCCCTCCATAAAGATTAAGGATCCGCGGCGTATTTTCTGTACCCATTTCTTTCAGAACATAATCACGTGTAATTTCTTGCGCTTTTGAAGTTCCATCATCATAAAGCGGTCGGACCCCAGAATAAGTCCAGATGATGGACTCACGCAATACAGGTTGTACAAAATATTCACTCGCTGCAGTACAAATATAATCAACCTCTGTATCAGTAATGCAAACATGAGCAGGATCTCCCTGATAGTCACAATCTGTTGTTCCAAGCAAGGTAAACTCTTCTTGATACGGAATAGAAAATAGAATACGCCCATCGCCATTTTGAAAAATGTATGCGCGATCATGGTCATAAAGTTTAGGAACTAAAATATGAGATCCCCGAACAAGACGTACAGGTGAATGCTCTTTACAATCTAATACATCCGCCAGAATACGATTAATCCATGGCCCCGTTATATTTGCTACATAAGAAGCTGTAACACAATATTCTTTCCCGCTTAATTTATCTCGAAGAATGAGAAACCACTTTTTATTTTCTCTTTTTAAAGAAAGAACTTCTGTTCGTACTTTTATATCAGCTCCCTGCATTTCTGCATCACGAGCATTGGCAATGACCAAACGCGCATCATCTACTCTCGCATCAGAATATTCAAAACCTATCTTATACTCTTCCTTGAGTACGGAACCAAATTTTTTTGAAAAATAAATCGTTTTACTGCGCCATAGTTTTTGATTCCAGTTACCGAGATAGTCATAAATAAAAAGCCCCAAACGCAACAACCAAGCAGGACGCAAATTCCTATGATAAGGGAGAAGAAAACGCAAAGGACGCACAAGATGTGGCGCCATACACCAAATAACCTCGCGTTCTTTTAACGCTTCACGAACCAGTTTGAATTCATAATGTTCAAGATAACGAAGACCGCCATGAATAAGCTTCGTCGAGGCACTTGATGTTCCTGATGAGAGATCATTCATTTCAGCCAATCCCACTTTAAATCCGCGCCCAGCTGCATCTCTCGCCAGTCCACATCCGTTTATCCCTCCTCCAATGATAAACAGGTCATAATGTGTTGTGGTTTTCATAATTTTATTTTTCATCATTCAATTTAATTTATTTTACTGTGCTCAATAAAGAAACAATAAAAATTCAAGACAAACGCTTTTAATTGCACTATCAATATGTCTTTTCCACAATAAATTATGAATTAAACGATTTTGAATTTCATCATAAATAAGAACAATATTTGACAAAAAAACAGCTATGAGCCATTAAGAATATAATCATCACAAAAATGCATTAATAAAATTTTCTTAAAGAAAAAATTGATGTTTTCCCTGCAACCTATTAGATATAAACTATAGCTGGATACTTTATTGCGTATAAGCGATAGTTTTCATACCATTTTTCAACATCACAATAGAAATATGAAATCACATAATGACCAATCAGCCTCAGTACTCAAAAACAATGCCCATGACAAATTTTTCAGCAAAAATTATGTTGAGTATTCTCATTTTTGTATCTTCCTTATCACACGCAATATCAAGCGATAAAACACCCAATGGTTTCAATTCAAAAAAAATTGAAATACAACTTCTAGAGAATTCTACTTTTTTATCGAAGCTTAAAGAAAAAGTCACACCACAAATTGATGATCGTGCTATTCACAAGATTATAAGAGAGTATTTACTTACTAATCCAGAAATTCTGATTGAAATGCAGATTGCTCTTCAAGAAAAACTAGAAAAGGAAAATGAAAAAAAATCTCAAGAGCAAGTTCTCATCATCAATTTATTGAAAAAGGAAATCTTTCAATCTCCACATGATGCTATTTTGGGGAATCCAAATGGTAAAAAGGTATTTGTTGATTTTTTTGATTACAATTGTGGATATTGTAAACTATCCTATCCACACATAGAAAGCTTAATAAAAAAATACCCAGACCTACGGATTATTATAAAAGATTTACCAATTTTAGGGTATGACTCTGTAGCTGCACATACTGTGGCCTATGCTTTTCGAGAACAATTTCCAAAAAAATATCAACAGTTTCATAAAGCGCTTTTAACCAATAATGGTCGTGCGAATGAAGCTAAAGCCATAAAAATAGCACTTTCATTAGGAGCAGACGAAAAAAAACTGCGCGATAGGATAAAAAATCCTGACTTTCAAAATTCCTTTAAAAGAAATATTCAAATTGCCTCTCAACTTAATATTACTGGCACTCCTTCTTATATTATCGGTGATAAAGTGTTCATTGGAGCAGTAGATCAAGATATTTTAGAAGAAACATTAAAAAATATGCAATAAACACTTTTTGTTTTGCTAATTTTATAAAGAGTACTGTAAGTGATGTGATTTTATGCTTTCTCTTTTTTAACAACAAGCTTATAAGTGCACTCTCGCGTAGCAGATAATGGTTTTGAATTACGAAATATAATTCTAAAAAAGCAAACAGTTTTTTTCATAGAGCTTTTAAAAAGGTCACCCGTAGTCTAGAGATGTTCAGTTATAAGAAATAATGAAGATCTTCATTGATCAAGGAGTTAGAAATAAAATGGCAACAAAAAAAATGGACGCGCAAAAAAACACCACGATTGATACAAAAATTATCCGCGACCTTGCTGAAATTTTAAATGATACAAATTTGACGAATATTGAACTTGAACAAGGTGGGCTTCGTATTTGTGTATCACGTCAAAATACCTCTTCTGCTTCAGAGCAAACAATTTATGCTCCGGTCTCAACTCCTACTGTTGCCGTAACACCTCCCTCTACCCCAATAACTGAAACTTCTATACAAGAAGATAAGTCAAACAATGCAGTAACATCTCCAATGGTTGGAACGGCCTATCTCGCACCTTCTCCAGGTGCACAAGCTTTTGTAGAGGTAGGGCAAAATGTTTCTGAAGGACAGACCTTGCTTATCATTGAAGCAATGAAAACAATGAATCAAATTCCATCACCACGCTCAGGTACGGTGACTACTATTTTCGTTAAGGATGGCCAACCTGTTGAGTTTGGTGAACCACTTATTGTTGTTGAATAAAGTGAGGGGCAACCATGATTCGAAAAATCCTCATTGCTAATCGGGGAGAAATTGCTCTTCGCGTTCTGCGAGCCTGCAGAGAACTTGGTATAAAAACTGTAGCTGTTCATTCCACTGCTGATGCTGATGCAATGCATGTTCGCCTAGCTGATGAGAGTGTTTGTATTGGTCCTCCCCCAGCACGTGATTCTTATTTGAGTATCCATCAGATTATTGCAGCGTGTGAGATTACTGGAGCCGATGCTGTTCATCCTGGTTATGGTTTTCTTTCTGAGAATGCAAAATTTGCAGATGTTTTAGAAGCTCACAATATTACATTCATTGGGCCAACGGCTGCACATATTCGAATCATGGGTGATAAAATTGAAGCAAAGAAAACAGCAAAAAAGCTTGGAATTCCGGTAGTTCCTGGTTCAGATGGAGCTGTTACAGAAGAAGCAGATGCTTTACGCATTGCTCATGAAATTGGCTATCCCGTTATTATTAAAGCCTCTGCCGGTGGTGGAGGACGTGGTATGAAAGTTGTCCATTCTGAACAAGAATTTTCTATAGCTCTCAAAACAACACGCTCAGAAGCAAAAGCAGCTTTTGGCGATGATGCCGTTTATATCGAAAAATACCTAGAAAAACCACGCCACATCGAAATTCAAATTATAGGTGATGGAGCAGGAAATGCTATCCATTTAGGAGAACGCGATTGTTCACTTCAGCGACGTCATCAAAAAGTATGGGAAGAAGCTACTTCACCAGCACTTAATGAGACTGAACGGAAAAAAATTGGTGATATTGTCGCCAATGCCTGTGCACAACTTGGATATCGTGGAGCGGGTACCATTGAGTTTCTTTATGAGAATGGTGAGTTCTATTTTATTGAGATGAATACACGCTTACAAGTTGAGCATCCTGTAACTGAAGCGATTACAGGTATAGATTTAGTTCATGAACAAATTCATATCGCATCAGGCTGCAAACTTTCTGTTGCGCAAGACGATGTCTGTTTCTCTGGCCATGCTATTGAATGCCGTATCAATGCGGAAGATCCGATCAATTTTACGCCATCACCTGGAACTATTACGCATTTTCATACGCCTGGTGGTTTAGGAATTCGCGTCGATTCCGGCGCTTATTCAGGTTACCGCATTCCTCCTTATTATGATAGCATGATTGGAAAGCTAATTGTTCACGGACGTACCCGTTTAGAATGTATGATGCGTTTACGACGTGCTTTAGATGAATTTGTAGTTGATGGGATAAAAACCACATTGCCTCTCTTTCGCGATCTTATTAACAATCAAGATGTTTCAGATGGTAATTATAATATCCACTGGCTAGAAAAATATCTTTCTAGTCAATCAGTCTCTTCAGATTTGTGACCAGATCATAGCCAAATAAAAAATGATGAATTTTCATTCAAGCTTTTATTAAAAATCAATATGAAAGTAGTATCAACGGTATCAGAAAAGATGAAAGAATTGATTGTTTTTATAGTTTATAATGTAATTTTTTTAAATATGTACTAAAATTGATAATTTTCTATTTTCCTTTTTATAAGTTTGTGCTACTTCCTATGTGCCTATGCCCTTATAGCTCAGTTGGTAGAGCACCTGATTTGTAATCAGGGGGTCGGGAGTTCGAGTCTCTCTGGGGGCACCATACGCTTTTATATAGCTATTAAGTTTTTGATTTTTCATATGTTTTTTGAAGTGAGGGATGCATAGATAAAAATCAGGGAATAGGATTTTCCAATATGCCTCTCAATTATTGCGAATCAGAACAACTTTAGAATAAAAAATCTTACGGTGTTCTTTGCTCGCTAAATGAAGCGGAAAACTTGGGCTATTAACTTCTATCGTAAAATAAAAATCATCAAA
>NZ_JBEPLT010000004.1:0-108468 GCF_040545385.1 Bartonella japonica | reverse complement strand
TTTGCTATTCGTGAAGGTGGTCGTACTGTTGGTGCCGGTATCGTTTCTAAGATCATTGAGTAAATAAAAGACATCTTTATTGTTAAAGATGTTTTGCATGACAGGGAAATAAAAGAGCATGAATAGTCAAAATATCCGCATTCGCTTGAAAGCGTTTGACCATAGAATTCTTGATGCTTCGACGCGTGAGATTGTGTCGACTGCTAAGCGTACCGGTGCGAATGTCCGTGGTCCTATTCCGCTCCCAACGCGGATTGAGAAGTTTACGGTCAACCGTGGTCCGCATATCGATAAGAAGAGCCGTGAGCAGTTTGAAATGCGTACACATAAGCGTCTTCTTGACATTGTTGATCCAACACCGCAAACGGTGGATGCGCTTATGAAGCTCGATCTTTCTGCTGGTGTGGATGTGGAAATTAAGCTCTGAAGTTTGAGGACAGAAGGAACGATCAGATGCGTTCAGGTGTAATAGCACAGAAGCTGGGTATGACCCGCGTTTATAACGATGCTGGTGAGCATGTGCCAGTCACAGTACTTCGTTTGGAGAATTGTCAAGTCGTTGCCCAGCGTACAGTTGAAAAGAACGGTTATACTGCTGTTCAATTAGGTGTTGGCTTTGCCAAGGTTAAAAATACTTCACAGGCTCTTCGTGGACATTTTGCTAGGGCTTCTGTTGAGCCAAAGGCTAAAGTAGCGGAGTTTCGTGTGAGTCCTGAAAATCTTCTCGATGTTGGTACGGAGATTACAGTGGAGCATTTTGTTCCGGGACAGAGAGTTGATGTAACGGGTACGAGTATCGGTAAAGGTTTTGCTGGTGTTATGAAACGGCATAATTTTGGTGGACATCGCGCTTCACATGGTAACTCGATCACGCATCGTGCTCATGGTTCTACGGGACAGTGTCAAGATCCGGGTAAGGTGTTTAAGGGTAAAAAAATGGCTGGCCATATGGGGCAGGTTCGTGTAACAACACAGAATATTGAAGTTATTTCCACAGATATTGAACGTGGTTTAATTTTAGTGCGTGGTGCTGTTTCAGGTTCTAAGGGTGCTTGGATTTTGGTGCGAGATGCTGTAAAGAAGCCTCTTCCTAGTCATGCGCCAAAGCCTGCTGGTATTCGCCAACTTGCGAAAGAAAAAACGGAAGTGGTTACTCCAGTGATGGAAATCTCTGAATCTGAGGGAGCCGAATAATGGATCTTGTAATTAAAACTCTTGATGGCCGTGAAGCTGGCAAGTTAGAGGTTTCTGAGAGTATTTTTGGTCTTGTTCCGCGTGAAGATATCTTGCAGCGTGTTGTTCGTTGGCAACTTGCTCGTCGTCAGCAGGGGACACATCAAGCACAGGGGCGTTCAGATGTTTCGCGGACTGGAGCAAAGATGTTTAAACAAAAAGGAACAGGGCGTGCTCGACATTCGTCTGCTCGTGCGCCACAGTTTCGAGGTGGTGGTAAAGCACATGGTCCGGTAGTTCGTAGCCATGCGCATGATCTTCCTAAAAAAATTCGTGCTCTCGGAGTACGTCTTGCTTTGTCAGCAAAATTGAAGACAAATGATTTGATTATTGTTGATGATCTGAGTGTTAAGGATGCTAAAACGAAAATCCTTGTTTCTCGTTTTTCTAAGCTTGGATTGGATAATGCTCTTTTAATTGGTGGAAAAGAAATTGATATGAATTTTTCTTGTGCTGCATCTAATATTCCTAATATTGATGTTTTGCCAATTCAAGGGATTAATGTTTATGATATCTTGCGTCGCAGCAAACTTGTTTTGTCAAAAGCAGCTGTCGAGACTCTTGAGGAGCGTTTTAAATGACAGATCTTCGCTATTATGATATAATTGTTAGTCCAGTTATTAGTGAAAAGTCGACTATGATTTCTGAGTATAATCAGGTTGCTTTTAATGTTGCGCCGAAGGCGACGAAGCCTGAGATTAAGGCTGCTGTTGAAGCGCTTTTTAACGTTAAAGTTAAGGCGGTTAATACGATGGTTCGCAAGGGTAAAGTGAAGCGTTTCAAGGGTGTTATTGGTTGTCAGAGTGATGTGAAGAAAGCGATCGTAACCTTGGCTAGTGGACAATCTATTGACGTTTCAACAGGTCTTTAGAGGAGCTCGGAGATAAGAATAATGGCACTTAAGCATTTTAATCCAACTACGCCCGGGCAGCGTCAACTTGTTATTGTCGATCGCTCTTGTCTTTATAAGGGTAAGCCTGTAAAGATTTTAACTGAGGGGTTATCATCAAAAGGTGGGCGTAATAATCGTGGTCGGGTTACTGCTCGTTTTCAGGGTGGTGGACATAAGCGTAGTTATCGGTTTGTTGATTTTAAGCGTATCAAACGTGATGTTCCTGCGAAAGTTGAGCGTTTAGAATATGATCCGAATAGGACAGCGTTTATTGCATTGGTTCGTTATGAAGATGGACAGTTAAGTTATATTCTTGCGCCACAGCGCCTTGGGGTTGGTGATTCTATTATAGCTGGTTCAAATGTTGATGTTAAACCAGGTAATGCTATGCCGCTTGGTAATATGCCAGTGGGTACGATTATTCATAATGTTGAGATGAAACCGGGAAAAGGTGGTCAGATTGCACGTTCAGCTGGCACTTATGCACAGCTAGTTGGACGAGATCAGGGAATGGCTATCCTTCGTCTTAATTCTGGAGAGCAGCGTTTGGTGTCTAGTAGTTGTTTTGCGACTGTTGGTGCTGTTTCAAATCCTGATCACGGTAATATTAATGATGGTAAGGCAGGACGGTCGCGTTGGCGTGGTAAGCGTCCGCATGTTCGTGGTGTTGCTATGAATCCGGTTGATCATCCACATGGTGGTGGTGAAGGTCGTACGTCGGGGGGGCGTCATCCAGTGTCTCCTTGGGGTAAGCCTACAAAAGGTAAGCGTACGCGTTCTAATAAAGCCACTGATAAGTTTATTATGCGTACGCGTCATCAGCGCAAAAAATGAGAAAGGTAGTCTGAAGTGGTTCGTTCAGTTTGGAAAGGTCCGTTTGTTGACGGCTATCTTCTTGGAAAAGCAGAAAAGGTTCGTGCGAGTGGGCGCAATGAAGTTATTAAAATATGGAGTCGTCGCTCTACTATTTTGCCGCAATTTGTTGGTTTGACTTTTGGTGTTTACAACGGTAATAAGCATATTCCTGTTTCTGTTTCTGAAGAGATGGTTGGGCATAAGTTTGGTGAGTTCGCTCCCACCCGGACTTATTATGGTCATGGTGCAGATAAGAAAGCGAAGAGGAAATAGGGATGGGAAAAGCTAAGGTTCCACGCCAACTTAAAGAAAATGAGGCGAAAGCTGTCACTCGGACGATTCGTGTTAGTCCGCAAAAACTTAATTTGGTTGCTGCGATAATTCGTGGTAAAGGAGTTAATACTGCATTAGCTGATTTGACATTTTCGCGTAAACGTATTGCAGGTACTGTGAAAAAAACTCTTGAATCAGCGATTGCAAATGCAGAAAATAACCACGGTCTTGATATTGATTCGCTTATTGTTGCAGAGGCCCATGTTGGCAAGTCGATAGTGATGAAGCGTTTTCATGTCCGTGGTCGTGGACGTGCTAGTCGGATTGAACGTCCGTTTTCGCATCTTACTATTATTGTTCGTGAAGTTACCGAAAAAGTGGAGGCCGCATAATGGGTCAGAAGATCAATCCAATAGGACTTCGTCTTGGAGTTAATCGGACCTGGGATTCCCGTTGGTATGCTGATAGTGGTGAATATGGTCGTCTTCTTCATGAGGATTTGAAGATTCGTCTATATGTTCTTGAAGAACTTAAACAAGCAGCTATTTCGAAAGTTGTTATTGAACGTCCTCATAAGAAGTGTCGTGTGACGATTCATTCTGCACGTCCAGGCTTGATTATTGGTAAAAAAGGTGCTGATATTGAAAAGCTTCGCCGTAAGCTTTCAGAGATGACGAGTGCTGAGACTTCGTTGAATATTGTGGAAATTCGTAAGCCGGAAATTGATGCTACGATTATTGCACAATCGATTGCTCAGCAGTTAGAGCGTCGTGTTGCTTTTCGACGTGCAATGAAGCGTGCGGTTCAGTCCGCTATGCGTCTTGGGGCAGAGGGCATTCGTATCAACTGTTCTGGTCGTTTAGGTGGTGCTGAAATTGCTCGTATGGAGTGGTATCGTGAAGGTCGCGTTCCTCTTCATACCTTGCGTTCTGATGTTGATTACGGTACAGCAGAGGCTAAAACTGCTTACGGTATTTGTGGTGTTAAGGTTTGGGTCTTTAAAGGTGAGATCCTCGAGCATGATCCGATGGCTTCAGAACGTCGTGCTACAGAAGCTGACAATTCTGGTGCTTCATCGAATCGTCGCCGTGAAAATGCTTGATTTTTGTGGTTGAACTAAAATTTGGAGTAGAGAGCAATGTTGCAGCCAAAGCGCACAAAGTTCCGTAAACAGTTCAAGGGCCGTATTCACGGTGTTTCGAAGGGTGGTACGGATTTAAATTTCGGTGCTTACGGTTTGAAGGCTGTTGAGCCGGAACGGATTACCGCCCGCCAAATTGAGGCGGCGCGTCGTGCGATCACGCGTTATATGAAGCGTTCTGGTCGTGTGTGGATTCGTATTTTTCCAGATCTTCCGGTTACATCTAAGCCAACTGAAGTTCGTATGGGTAAAGGTAAGGGGAGTGTTGATTATTGGGCTGCTCGTGTTGCACCTGGGCGTGTTATGTTTGAGCTTGATGGGGTCCCTGAGGATGTAGCACGTGAGGCGTTAAGATTAGGGGCTGCAAAGTTGCCTATTAAAACACGTTTCATCCAGCGTATTGCTGAGTAAAAGAGGTTAAGCGATGAGAGCCACAGAACTACGGGCGCAAACGCTCGACCAAATGAAAGATGAATTGGCTAAGTTAAAGAAGGAGCAATTTAATTTGCGCTTTCAAAAGGCGACAGGTCAATTGGAAAAGACGGCACGTGTTAGGCAGGTTCGTCGTGATATTGCGCGTGTAAAAACTCTTCTTCATCAGAAGATAAATGAAAGTAAGGTTTAAGGAAAATAAGAGATGCCTAAACGCATTTTGCAGGGTGTTGTTGTTAGCGACAAGAGTGATAAGACTGTAGTCGTCAAAGTGGAGCGCCGTTATTCTCATCCACTTCTCAAAAAGACTGTTCGTCAGTCTAAAAAGTATAAGGCGCATGATGAGAACAACCAGTTCAAGATTGGAGATCAGATTTCTATTCAGGAATCTAAACCAATTTCGAAAGATAAGCGTTGGATTGTTGTTAAAGACAGTGTAGCGTAGTTTAATCAGGTTTATTGTTTTAAAATTTAACAGTGGTTTTATTCTCATTGATAGATTTAAAAACGGTAACTTTATCATTGTTTGGCAGGCAGATCCGGATGTGTTAGGGGTGCGACCGGATGTAAATATTTAAGAGAAGGTGGCCAGTCATGATTCAGATGCAAACAAACCTCGACGTTGCTGATAATTCTGGTGCTCGTCGTGTCATGTGCATCAAGGTGTTAGGCGGTTCAAAGCGAAAATATGCTTCGGTCGGTGACATTATTGTTGTTTCGGTTAAGGATGCTATTCCTCGAGGACGTGTTAAGAAGGGTGATGTGATGAAGGCTGTAGTGGTCCGTACTGCTAAGGATATTCGTCGCGCAGATGGTAGTGTCATTCGTTTTGATAGTAATGCTGCTGTTTTGGTGGATAATAAGAAAGAGCCGATTGGTACACGTATCTTTGGGCCAGTTCCTCGCGAACTTCGTGGTAGGAATCATATGAAAATCATTTCGCTCGCTCCTGAAGTGCTATAAGGGGTGGATATCATGCAAAAGATTCGAAAAGGTGACAAAGTTGTTGTTTTATCCGGTAAGGATAAAGGATTTAGTGGTGAAGTAATTAAGGTAAAGCCGAGGGAGAGTAAAGCTTTTGTTCGTGGGATTAATATGATCAAGCGTCATCAGCGTCAGACACAAAAGCAAGAAGCTGGAATTGTTTCTAAGGAAGCTCCGATTCATTTATCTAATTTAGCGATTGCTGATCCTAAGGATGGTAAGCCTACACGTGTAGGTTTTCGTGTGAATGCAGATGGTAATAAAGTTCGTTTTGCCAAGCGTTCGGGAGATTTGATTGATGGCTGAGGAAAAACAAACGCCGCGCATGAAGATGCATTATTTTGAAGTCGTACGTAAAACTCTTCAAGAGAAGTTTAATTATAAGAATGCGATGCAAATTCCACGGGTTGATAAAATTGTGGTTAATATGGGAATTGGTGAGGCAACTGCTGATTCTAAAAAGCCATCTATTGCTGCTGAGGATTTAGGATTAATAACAGGTCAGAAGGCTGTTGTTACTCGTGCGCGCAACTCTATTGCAACCTTTAAGGTTCGTGAAGGTATGCCTCTTGGGGCTAAAGTTACGTTGCGTAAAGATCGTATGTTTGAGTTTTTGGATCGACTTGTTACAATTGCGCTTCCGCGGGTTCGTGACTTTCGTGGTTTGAATCCAAAAAGTTTTGATGGTCGTGGTAATTTTGCTATGGGTATCAAAGAACACATTGTGTTTCCGGAAATTAACTATGATAAAGTTGATCAAATTTGGGGCATGGATATTATCGTTTGTACGACAGCAAAAACGGATGATGAGGCGCGTGAATTGTTGCGTGCTTTTAATTTCCCTTTTCGTTCGTAACGGCAAACGTAGCGAGGTGAAGTTATGGCCAAAGTGAGTGCCGTTGAAAAAAATAAACGTCGTGAGGTTATGGTAAGGCGCTATGCTGCGCGTCGTGCACGCTTAAAGGCAATAGTTATGGATCAGAAGTCTTCTCTTGAAGAGCGTTTTCGAGCTTCTGTTCAGTTGGCAGAATTGCCGCGTAACTCTGCAAAGGTTCGTGTTCGCAATCGGTGTGAAGTTTCGGGGCGTCCACGTGCTTATTATCGTAAATTAAAAATGTCGCGGATTGCATTGCGTGAACTTGGTTCTATAGGCCATATTCCGGGCATCGTTAAGTCTAGTTGGTGAGAGGAGATTACTTAATGTCTATGTCAGATCCTCTTGGTGATATGTTAACGCGTATTCGTAATGCGCTTGGTCGTAAAAAAAACAAAGTAGTTACACCTGCTTCGAAGCTTCGTGCGCATGTTCTTGAAGTTCTTCAATCAGAAGGTTATATTCGCGGATATAATCAAGTCAATTTAGGTGATGGAAAGTCTGAGATTGAAATTGAGTTGAAGTATTTTGAAGGTTGTGCTGCTATTCGTGAAATTTCACGTGTTTCAAGACCTGGGCGTCGTGTGTATGTTTCTGCTAAGTCGATTCCTCAAGTAGCAAATGGTCTTGGTATTTCGATTTTATCGACTCCTAAAGGCGTTATGGCTGATCATGAGGCGCGTGAACAGAATGTCGGTGGAGAACTACTTTGTCGTGTTTTCTAAATTCTATTAGGAAAACAGAAGAAGAATAGGTTAGAACAATGTCTCGTATTGGAAAAAAGCCCATTTCAGTTCCTTCTGGGGTTACAGCAACTGTTGAAGGTCAATTGGTTAAGGCAAAAGGACCAAAAGGTGAATTAAGCTACATCGTTAGTGATGAGGTTTTGGTCAAGCTTGAAGAAAATGTTGTATCGGTTTTACCACGAGATCAATCGAAAGATGCGCGCTCTAAATGGGGAATGTCGCGCTCAATGATTGAGAATATTTTTTGTGGTGTGAAGGATGGTTTTGAAAAAAGACTGGAAATTAATGGTGTTGGTTATCGTGCTGCTTTGCAAGGTAAGGATGTTCAGCTTTCATTAGGTTTTTCACACGATGTGATTTATAAAGTTCCATCGGGTGTTACTGTAATGGTTCCTAAGCCTACTGAAATTGTTATTTCTGGAATTGATAAACAACAAGTTGGGCAAGTTGCTGCAGAGATTCGTGAATATCGTAGGCCTGAGCCTTATAAAGGTAAGGGTGTCAAGCATGCAGATGAGCGTATCTTCCGTAAAGAAGGTAAAAAGAAATAAGGATTTTGCGTCATGGTTTCATCTAAGGATATCATCCAGCGTCGTGCACGACGTGTTCGCCGTAGAATTAAGATGGTTTCTAATGATCGTCCTCGGCTTAGTGTCTATCGTTCAAATCAAAATATTTATGCTCAAATTATTGATGATTTGCGCGGATGTACGCTTGTTTCGGCATCTACCATTGAAGGTGATTTAAAAAAGACGCTAAAACGTGGTTCAGATAAAGAAGCTGCTTTTGCTGTTGGTAAATTGATTGCTGAGCGTGCAAAAAAAGCTGGTGTGAAGGAAGTGGTTTTTGATCGTGGTGCATATGTTTACCACGGTAGAGTAAAAGCTTTGGCTGATGCTGCTCGTGAAGGTGGTTTAAGCTTCTAAAATACCTTATTTAGTTTGAATAATGAGGTTTTTAGTGTATTTCGTGTAAGTTCCTCTTGTTTGATGAGGAGACTTTGTTGTGGTGCTTCCGGAAAAGAAAAAGGAATGAGGAATGGCACAGAAAGAACGTGGTGAACGAGATGAGCGGGATAGTGAATTTGTCGATAGACTTGTTCATATCAACCGTGTTGCTAAAGTTGTGAAGGGTGGTCGGCGTTTTGGTTTTGCTGCTCTTGTTGTTGTTGGAGATCAAAAGGGGCGCGTGGGATTTGGTCATGGGAAGGCGCGTGAAGTGCCGGAAGCAGTTCGTAAAGCTACAGAAGCTGCAAAGCGTAGCATGATTTATGTTCCGCTTCGGTCTGGGCGTACATTGCATCATGATCTTGAAGGTCGTCACGGGGCAGGTCGTGTTTTGCTGCGTTCAGCTTCTGCTGGTACTGGTATTATTGCTGGGGGGCCGATGCGTGCTGTTTTTGAGACTCTTGGTATGCAGGATGTTGTTGCAAAGTCACTAGGGTCGTCTAATCCTTATAATATGGTGCGTGCAACTTTTGATGCGCTAAAACATCAAATGCATCCTAGAGATATTGCTGCGCAGCGTGGTATTAAATATTCGACTTTGCAGGCACGTCGTCAACATTTAGTTGATGCAGAAGGGTAGTTTCTGAGATTGTCAGAATAAGGAATTAGAAAATGGTTCAGAAAAAATCTCAGAGTAGTAGGACTATAACAGTCGAACAAATTGGAAGTCCGATTCGGAATCCACAGGTTCAGCGTGCGACCTTGAAGGGGCTTGGGTTAAATAAGATGCGGCGGCGGCGTGTTTTAGAGGATACACTTTGTGTTCGAGGAATGATTGCTAAAGTTCGGCATCTTGTTCGCATTGTGGATGAAGGTTAAAGGTTGCGGGAGTATAAGATATGAAACTCAATGAACTACGTGATCGTGAAGGTGCAACAAGAAATCGTAAACGTGTTGGGCGTGGTATTGGTTCCGGTATTGGTAAAACTGGTGGTCGTGGTGTAAAAGGACAAAAGTCACGTTCTGGTGTTTCACTTAATGGTTTCGAAGGTGGGCAAATGCCTATTTATCGTCGTTTACCAAAGCGTGGATTTAGAAATTTTTTTGCTAAGGCTTATAATGAGGTTTCGTTAGGACGTGTTCAGTTGGCGGTTGATGCTGGTAAGTTGAATATTGAAAAAACTGTTGATATTGTTGCCTTAAAAGAGGCTGGTATTATTCGGCGTATGAAAAATGGGGTACGTCTTCTTTCTGATGGTGATTTGAAAGCAAAGATTATATTTCATGTTTCTGGTGCTTCTAAGGCTGCTCGTATTAAGATTGAAAAAGCTGGTGGTCAGGTTATTTCCCCTAAGGTTGTACAGTAATTTTGGGGGGTAAGTGATGTTCTAAAAGTACGTATGTACTGTGTTGGGGCGATATCTTTTGTGGAGAATTCTTTAAGTTTTATATTTATTATGTAGTATGGTTTTTTCAGGTTATACTGCTGTAATTTTAAAGAATTGGAGTGGTGGAGACATTTTATGGCATCAGCAGCAGAGCAATTTGCTTCTAATATGAACTTCGGAACTTTTTCACGTGCGACCGAATTGAAAAAGCGCATTTTGTTTACTTTAACTGCGCTTCTCGTGTAT
Source organism: Bartonella japonica (assembly GCF_040545385.1). Classification (NCBI taxonomy): domain Bacteria; kingdom Pseudomonadati; phylum Pseudomonadota; class Alphaproteobacteria; order Hyphomicrobiales; family Bartonellaceae; genus Bartonella; species Bartonella japonica. Next base: position 98,457 of record NZ_JBEPLT010000004.1, on the reverse strand, counting down.
CGTTTTGGTACTTATATTTCCCTTCCCGGTATTAATATAGATTCTTTACGGCAGACGTTTGAGCATCATGCATCTGGTGTTTTGGGGTTGTTTAATATGTTTGCTGGGGGAGCTGTCGGGCGCATGGCGATTTTTGCGCTAGGAATTATGCCTTATATCTCAGCCTCGATTATTGTTCAGTTGCTCACTTCAATTATTCCTTCGTTGGAAACTCTCAAGAAAGAAGGTGAGGTCGGGCGTAAAGTTATTAACCAGTATACCCGCTATGTAACAGTGGTATTGGCAATATTGCAAGCTTTTGGTATCGCAGTTGCACTTGAAACTGGTATAGGAACAGGTCTTCAAATTGTTGTGGAGCCGGGTCTCATGTTTCGCATTTCTTCTGTCATTACACTTGTTGGTGGGACGATGTTTTTGATGTGGCTTGGTGAACAGATTACGTCACGCGGTGTCGGGAATGGGATTTCTCTCATCATTTTTTCAGGTATTGTGGCTAATCTGCCTTCTACTTTTGCTCAACTTTTGACTGCTCATAGCCAAGCTGATTTATCAACTTTTTTGTTGATAGCAATCGTTCTTATTGCTGTTTCTGTTATAGGAATTATTGTTTTTGTAGAGCGTGCGCAACGGAGAATTCTTATTCAATATCCAAAACGTCAAGTTGGTAACCAAATGTTTCAAGGTGATATGTCGCATCTTCCTTTAAAGCTCAATACTGCTGGTGTTATTCCGCCAATTTTTGCTTCATCTTTGTTGTTGTTACCTGCGACTGTTAATAACTTTTCTAGCACAATGCCACAATGGGTTCAGTCCATTTCTTATTCTCTTGGTCACGGACAGCCACTTTATATGTTTGTTTATGCGCTATTGATGGCGTTTTTCTGTTTTTTTTATACGGCTATTGTATTTAATCCAAGTGATACAGCGGATCAGCTGAAAAAGCATTCTGGTTTTATTCCTGGAATTCGCCCTGGTGAACGTACAGCTGAATATCTTGATTATGTTTTGACGCGTATTACTGTTGTAGGGGCAATTTACATTATTTTGGTTTGTTTGCTGCCTGAGTTTATGATATCTGCGCTGCAGGTTCCTTTTTATCTTGGGGGAACCTCTTTGTTGATTGTTGTTACTGTTACGCTTGATACTGTTGCTCAAATTCAGGGACATCTTGTTGCACACCAATATGAAGGACTGATTAAAAAGTCGAAACTTCGTGGAGGTAAGCGGAATCGATGAGAATTGTTCTTTTAGGACCTCCTGGGGCGGGGAAAGGTACACAGGCAAAAATGTTAACTGAGCTATATAATGTCCCTCAGTTATCGACAGGTGATATATTACGTGAAGTTGCTACAAGAGAAACGGAAATTGGTAAGAAAGCTAAAGATATTATGAGCTCTGGTGCTTTAATATCTGATGGCATTGTTAACCAAATTGTATCGGATCGAATTGATGAAAGTGATTGTGTGAACGGTTTTGTCTTAGATGGGTACCCACGAACTGTGGGACAGGCAGAAGCTTTACAAGAAATTTTGCAATCGAAAAATATGCAGCTTGATGCTGTTATCGAGCTAAGTGTCGATGAGGATGTGTTGATTGAGCGAATGAAAAGGCGTGTTCATGAGACAGTGTCTGCTGGTGGACAGACCCGTTCTGATGATAATCCTGTTGCTTTTGCCAAGCGATTGGCGGAATACCATGAAAAAACAGCGCCTCTATCAAAATTTTATTTAGAAAAGGGATTATTGAAGGTCGTTGATGGAATGATTGATATTGTTGAGGTATCACGTATAATTAGAAAGTTTCTTCAATAAGAAAATTTTTAGAAATAAATGAAAAGTGTTGACTTTTTGGATAAAATCTATCAGAAAATGCTTTAATTTATTTTACTAAAGTAGTTGGATTCGGAATATATGTATACCGGATTATTTTTCTATAAGATACATCAGGTATTTTATGGTTAATTGTCAATATAACCAAGGAGAATAGGCGTGGCTCGTATTGCTGGCGTCAACATCCCGACAAATAAGCGTGTAATTATTGCGCTTCAATATATCCACGGGATCGGACCAAAATTTGCTCAAGAAATTACTAAAAAAGTTGGCATTCCTGCGGGCCGTCGTGTACATGAGCTTTCGGATGCAGAAGTATTGCAAATTCGTGAAGCAATAGATCAAGGTTATCAAGTTGAAGGTGATCTTCGTCGTGAAGTTGCGATGAATGTTAAGCGTTTGATGGATCTTGGTTGTTATCGTGGTTTACGTCATCGCCGTTCTTTGCCCGTTCGTGGACAGCGTACGCATACAAATGCGCGCACGCGTAAAGGTCCAGCTAAGGCAATTGCTGGTAAGAAGAAATAGTAATCTCTTTAGTTTACTAAAGAGGCATGTTTATTACATATTTCATTTCTTGTTAAAATTTTTAACAAGGATAAAGAAGGTGGAGCTGCTGGTGTTACGGCAGTAAAGAGATCGTTGAAAGGAAAGCTATGGCCAAAGAAGCCACACGTGTTCGTCGTCGCGAACGTAAGAATATTTCGTCAGGTGTTGTTCATATCAATTCAACATTTAACAATACAATGATAACCATTACTGATGCTCAAGGAAATACGATTGCTTGGTCGTCTGCTGGTGCCCAGGGATTTAAAGGTTCGCGAAAATCTACGCCTTTTGCAGCGCAAGTTGCGGCAGAGGATTGCGCTAGAAAAGCACAAGAACATGGTATGCGTTCTTTGGAAGTTGAAGTTTGTGGACCTGGCTCAGGCCGTGAGTCTGCTTTGCGTGCATTGCAGTCTGTCGGTTTTATTATTACTTCTATTCGCGATGTAACACCAATTCCTCATAATGGATGCCGTCCACGAAAAAGGCGGCGTGTTTAATTGGGTATTGTTTTTTTGTTGTCAGAGATTTCTCTGATGTTCACATTGGCCGTTACGATTGAATGGTGGCGGAACTAAAGAACGGGAATAAAAATATGATCCAGAAAAACTGGCAGGAACTGATTAAGCCCAATAAGGTTGAATTTTTTAGGCATGATAATTCAAATGTGTCAAGCATGATTGTGGAGCCTCTTGAGCGTGGCTTTGGTTTGACGTTGGGAAATGCGCTTCGTCGCGTATTGTTGTCTTCGTTGCGGGGGGCGGCCATTACTGCTGTGCAGATTGATGGTGTATTGCACGAATTTTCATCCATTCCGGGTGTTCGGGAGGATGTGACAGATATTATCCTTAATATTAAAGAAATTGCTCTTCGTATGGAAGAAGAGGGGCCGAAACGGGTTGTTATCTCTAAAGAGGGTCCAGGCGTTATAAAAGCCGGAGATATCAGTGTTGTTGGGGATATGGTTATTTTGAATCCAGAGCATGTTATCTGCACCCTTGATGAAGATGCTGAAATTCGTATGGAGTTTATTGTTAATACAGGGAAAGGTTATGTTCCATCTGATCGCAATTGTGTTGATGATGGGCGGATAGGGCTTATTCCGATTGACAGCCTTTATTCACCAATTCGTAAAGTATCTTATAAAGTAGAAAATACGCGTGAAGGTCAAGTTCTAGATTATGATAAATTAACGCTTACGATTGAAACCAATGGTGCTGTTAATGGAGAGGATGCAGTTGCTTTTGCAGCACGTATTCTTCAAGATCAATTGGCGTTGTTTGTTAATTTTGAAGAGCCAGAAAAGGATGATGTGGAAGAGCCTGATTCTGAACTTTCTTTTAATCCTGCACTTCTCAAAAAAGTGGATGAGTTGGAGCTTTCAGTTCGTTCGGCAAATTGTCTTAAGAATGATAATATTGTTTATATCGGTGATCTTATTCAAAAAACAGAATCTGAAATGCTTCGAACACCAAATTTTGGACGCAAATCGTTGAATGAGATTAAAGAAGTTTTGGCATGTATGGGATTGCATCTTGGTATGGAGATCTCTGCATGGCCTCCTGAAAACATTGATGATCTTGCTAAACGTTATGAAGATCAGTTTTAAAGTTAGAATTTAAGGAGAAGACTCATGCGCCATAGTAAGTCAGGCCGCAAGTTGAACCGGACTGCCAGTCACCGTAAAGCGATGTTTGCAAATATGGCGATTTCGCTGATCGAGCATGAGCAGATTGTGACAACGCTTCCAAAGGCTAAAGAAATTCGTCCTATTGTTGAAAAATTAGTGACATTAGGCAAACGTGGGGGGTTGCATGCACGTCGACAAGCTATTGCATCTCTTCGTGATACAGGGAAGGTTGCGAAATTATTTGATACGCTTGCGCCACGTTATGCATCACGCAACGGTGGGTATTTACGTATCATGAAAGCAGGTTTTCGTACTGGTGATAATGCTCCTATGGCCGTTATTGAGTTTGTTGATCGTGATATTGATGCAAAGGGCGCTATAGATCGTGTACGCACGGAAGATTCTGAAAATCAAAAAGAAGTTTCTTCATAAAAATAAAGTGTTTTCTTTTCTTGAGATTTGAAGAAGCCGCCTTTTTATGGCGGTTTTTTTATAGATATTCTAGGTCAATGTTTTCAAAAGTGAAACATTGATGGAAGATTACCATATATTGAATTATTTTATTTTTATAATATTTACTGTTCAAGTGGTTGTTTTTTTCTCCATTATAAATATTAATGAAAATCCTTAGCTTGTGGAGGATAAGGAGATTTCTTATCCTATTACTATGAAAAAGTGGATTACTTTTAAAGAGGAGTGAGGCATGAGGTATTCTCTTTTGGCGTGGCTTTTTGGAGCTATAATGGTACATATATCTTTTCATTGCGCGTATGCTCAAATTCCGCAAACACAAAAAGAAATCACTCTTTCATTTTCTCCTTTGGTAAAAAAGGCTATTCCATCTGTTGTAAATATTTATGCTGCTCGGCAAATTAGAGCTCGTTCACCCTTTGACGGTGACCCATTTTTTGAGCAATTTTTTAGCCGTTTTCAAAACAATTTACCTGTACGTAAGCAATCTTCATTAGGATCTGGGGTGATTGTTGATCCACGTGGTTTGATCGTTACAAATTACCATGTCATTAAGGATGCCAGCGAAATCAAAGTTGCTCTTTCAGATGGGCGGGAGTTTGATAGTAGAGTTATGCTAAAAGATGAAGCAACAGATATTGCTGTGCTTGAAATTAATATAAAGGATGAGAAGTTTCCTGTTATTCCTTTGGGAGATTCTGATACCGTTGAAGTTGGTGATCTTGTTTTAGCAATTGGTAATCCTTTTGGTGTTGGTCAAACAGTTACCAGTGGTATTGTTTCAGCACAAGCGCGTACACGTGTTGGTATTTCTGATTTTGATTTTTTTATTCAGACAGATGCTGCTATTAATCCAGGAAACTCTGGTGGTGCTTTGATTGATATGAAAGGACATCTCATAGGGATTAATACGGCTATTTATTCACGTTCAGGTGGTTCCGTAGGAATTGGTTTTGCTATTCCAGCAAATCTTGTGAAAGTGATGCTGGATACTGTTAAAAATGGTGGAAAATATTTTGTACCACCTTATATTGGTGCATCTTTTCAAAATGTTACACCTGATATTGCGAGTGGTTTAGGTTTAGAACATCCCTATGGTGCTCTTGTTATTGAAATTATCAAAGATAGTCCTGCTGCGAAAGCTGGTTTGAAAGTAGGCGATGTTGTTTTGAGTATGCAAGGGGCCCGCATTGATAATCCAGATGGTCTTGGATATCGTTTGATGACAGCTGGCACTGGACAAAGTCTTGATTTAGAATATTTCCGAAGTGGAAAGACTTTAAAGACAAAAATAGTGGTTTCGTCAATATCGGAATCTGCATTTTCGAAGTCTGAAAAAATTACTGGTGAAGGTCCTCTTTCTGGTGCTGAAATATTGGATTTAACACCGCAAAATAGTCAGCATTTTCATCTTCCTATTTCTACAAGAGGTGTGGTGATTACTAATGTTGATAATATGAGTAATGCAGCAGGTATTTTTCGTCCAGGAGATGTTTTGCGTGTTGTTAATGGACATAAGGTTCAAACAGTGAGTCAGTTAAAAAAAATTCTTATGCAAGGTCGCCCCAATATGTGGCAATTAGAATATGAACGTGGTGGTATGTATATTCGTCAGTTTATTCGCTGAGGTTTTTTTGAATAAAGATTTTTTTACTTCATCTTCTGATCTCCAAGTTAATAAAAATCGTCCGCTTGCAGAAAGAATGCGTCCTCGTTCTCTCAGTGAAGTAATGGGACAAGAACATTTGCTTGGAGAGACAGGGGTGCTTTCGCGTATGCTGGCAACTGGCTCAATTGGTTCGATGATTTTTTGGGGGCCTCCTGGCACGGGAAAAACAACGGTTGCGCGATTATTAGCGCTTGAAACAAGTTTTATTTTTGAGCAAATTTCTGCTATTTTTACTGGAGTTTCTGAGCTTAAGAAGATTTTTGAAAGTGCTCAGATGCACTTTATGTCTGGAAGACAAACGCTTTTGTTTGTTGACGAAATTCATCGATTTAATCGTGCTCAGCAAGATAGTTTTCTTCCTATCATAGAAGATGGTACTGTTATTCTTGTAGGGGCAACAACAGAGAATCCCTCATTTGAACTTAATGCTGCCCTTCTTTCTCGTGCACGTGTTTTGTCATTTTTTCCGCATAACAATGAAAGTTTGGAAAAGCTTTTGAAACGTGCTGAAGAAGTAGAAGGAAAGCTTCTCCCGTTGGATGCTGCTGCCAGAGATGTTTTGATAGGAATGTCTGATGGAGATGCAAGGGCAGCATTAACATTGGTAGAGGAAGTGTGGAGTGCTGCACAACCAGGGGAGATATTTGATGCTCTTTCTTTGCAAGAAATTATTCAACGTCGTGCACCGATTTATGATAAAGGGCGAGATGGGCACTATAATCTTATTTCAGCATTGCATAAATCAGTTCGTGGATCTGATCCTGACGCCGCTCTTTATTATTTAGCACGTATGTTTGTTGCCGGTGAAGATCCTCTGTATATTGGACGAAGATTGGTTCGTATGGCTATTGAAGATGTTGGTTTGGCTGATCCGCAAGCTTTGGTTATTTGTAATGCTGCGAAAGATGCCTATGAGTATTTAGGTTCACCAGAAGGAGAGCTAGCTTTAGCGCAAGCATGTCTTTATGTTGCAACAGCACCAAAATCAAATGCAGCATATCTTGCTTACAAAGCAGCTATGAATTGTGCTCGCAAAAATGGTTCTTTGCCTCCTCCTAGGCATATCCTTAATGCGCCTACGAAATTTATGAAAGAAGAAGGATATGGTCACGGTTATCGTTATGATCATGATGAGCCAAATGCTTTTTCAGGACAGGAATATTTTCCAGAACAGCTTGGGCGTCAGATTTATTATAAACCACAAGAACGTGGTTTTGAGCGTGAGATTATAAAACGTCTTGAGTGGTGGGAAAAATTGCGACAAAAACGAGGTCAATAAAGAAGTTTCGTTGAGATAGGAGTTTTGTGTCGTTGTCAGGTTGATTTTATTCTCATTCTATGATTATCGTTATCATTGATAATTGAGTGTATATTTATAAAGTTTATTGTTTTTTATAAAGTAAGAAGATTTTCTTTTTGATACTTCAGAGCTTCATATATGCTTAAACTAAATTTGAATAAATGTTTTGAGCTATAATTTATAGGTTGTTCTATATTTAATGGTTTAAGTTTAACGCGGAATTTTGAAATTGATTAATGATAGATTCATAGGGTGCCAAGAATGAGGTATTGAGATAAAGAGAGTTGAGATTCTTTATTGTATGAAAGAGAAATGCTCAAGGGATGAGGATGTAGAAACAATCGATATCATTATGGAATCAGCAATCGAAGCTGGTGTTGAAGAAAGATACTGCATTTAAATTGTTTCTTTTTTGGAGGAGCGTTATATATATTTCTGTTTTTTTCTTAGAGATGTCTCATTGAAGTTTTTTTATGTATCATAAAATGAAAAGCTTTTTATGCATGCTCATGAGAGATTGTGGATAGATATGCTGAGAAGAATAGAAATAGTTTGTGAAAATCTAAAATCAAGGCTTTAGTTGAGTTAAAAGAACAGTGTAAACTGGATATTGGGTTATTATGTATTGATCAAGGATGTAGTCGTGGATAAAACAAAAGCTCTCGATGCTGCTCTATCACAAATTGAACGTTCTTTTGGTAAAGGCTCGATTATGCGTCTTGGACAAAAAGAGCAGGTTGTTGAAATTGAAACAATTCCAACGGGGTCATTATCCTTGGATATAGCTTTGGGTGTCGGAGGATTGCCAAAAGGGCGTATCATTGAGATTTATGGACCAGAAAGTTCTGGAAAAACAACATTGGCTCTTCATGCTATTGCTGAAGCACAGAAAAGTGGTGGGGTTTGTGCTTTTATTGATGCAGAACATGCTCTTGATCCTATTTATGCACGTAAGCTTGGGGTTAATTTAGAGAACTTATTTATTTCTCAGCCAGACACCGGTGAACAGGCATTAGAAATTACAGAAACGTTAGTTCGTTCTGGTGCTGTTGATGTGCTTGTTGTTGATTCTGTAGCAGCTTTAACACCACGTGCGGAAATTGATGGTGAGATGGGTGATGCTTTACCTGGATTACAAGCACGCTTAATGAGTAAAGCTTTGCGAAAATTAACAGCGTCAATTTTTCGTTCTAATTGTATGGTAATCTTTATCAATCAAATTCGTATGAAAATTGGTGTGATGTTTGGTTCTCCTGAAACAACAACAGGTGGGAATGCCTTAAAGTTTTATGCTTCTGTTCGTTTGGATATTCGTCGCATTGGATCTATTAAGGATCGGGATATGATTGTTGGCAATCAGACACGTGTTAAAGTAGTGAAAAATAAGTTGGCTCCTCCATTCAAACAAGTTGAGTTTGATATTATTTATGGTGAGGGTATTTCCAAATTGGGGGAGTTGATTGATTTGGGAGTCAAAGTTGGCATAGTGGAAAAATCTGGCTCGTGGTTTTCTTATAATTCTCAACGTTTGGGACAAGGACGAGAAAATGCTAAGCAATTTTTACGTGAACATGCAGAAATAGCTACAGAAATTGAAGCGGCTTTACGTCAAAATGCTGGTTTAATTGCTATTGAGTTGTTAGAAAATACAGGATCAGAAATTGCAGAGAGCGATGAAGAAATTTGATGGAATTTTTATTCGAGTACAATTCCTTCATTTAAAACATTTAAAATTTTTTCTGTTTTGGTTTTATCGAGTTTTTAAATATAAGATCGCTTATTTCTAAGCTTTTTTGAATAAATATTCCACTCTTTGATTAAATTGACTCTAGGCGTGGCAAAGAGGGTATTTAATGAGGAGGGGAAGCCTTTATGGTTTTGTGCTGTATTTAGCAGGTAGAAATATGAATAGTGTTAATAACATACGGTCAACTTTCCTAGATTATTTTCATCGTCATGGACATAAAGTTCTTTCTTCTAGTCCACTTGTTCCACGTAATGATCCTACGCTTATGTTTACAAATGCAGGAATGGTACAGTTTAAAAATGTTTTTACTGGACTTGAGCAGTATCCTTATAGACAGGTAACAACGGCGCAGAAATGTGTTCGTGCGGGTGGAAAGCATAATGATCTTGATAATGTTGGTTACACGGCACGTCATCATACATTTTTTGAAATGCTGGGGAATTTTTCTTTTGGTGATTACTTTAAAGAAGAAGCTATTTTGTTATCATGGAATCTTTTGACAAAAGAATTCTGTCTTCCAAAAGATAAATTGTTGGTGACAGTTTATCATAGTGATGATGTTTCTGCTGAATTATGGCGTAAAATTTCAGGTCTGCCAAACGAAAAAATCATTCGTATTGCAACATCGGATAATTTTTGGGCTATGGGAGATACAGGCCCTTGCGGTCCTTGTTCAGAGATTTTTTATGACCATGGTGATAAAATCTGGGGAGGTCCGCCTGGAAGTAAGGAAGAAGATGGGGATCGCTTTATTGAGATTTGGAATCTTGTTTTTATGCAATATAAGCAAGTGGATAAGGAGAATCGCGTTGAATTACCTCACCCTTCTATTGACACAGGGATGGGATTAGAGCGGATTGCTGCGGTTTTACAAGGCGTTCATGATAATTATGATATTGATCTTTTTCGTACATTAATTGGTGCATCACAAGAAATAACAGGGGTTAAGGCAACGGGTGATTTTGTTGCAAGTCATCGTGTGATTGCTGATCATCTTCGTTCATGTGCGTTTTTGATTGCTGATGGTGTTCTTCCTTCCAATGAAGGGAGGGGATATGTTTTACGTCGTATTATGCGTCGTGCTATGCGTCATGCTCATCTTCTTGGGGTTAAGGAACCATTGATGTGGCGTCTTTTGCCTGCTTTAATCCGTGAAATGGGGCAAGCTTATCCTGAGTTGGTGCGAGCTGAATCTTTGATTTCAGAAGTCTTGAAATTGGAAGAGATGCGTTTTCGTAAAACGCTTGATCGGGGACTTAGTTTGTTGAATGAAGCAAGTACTCATCTTACAGAAGGAGATCATTTAAATGGTGAGGTTGCCTTTAAACTTTATGATACCTATGGTTTTCCACTTGATTTAACACAAGATGTTCTTCGGCGTCGTGGAATATTTGTTGATGTTGATGCTTTTGATAAAGCGATGGAGCGTCAAAAAAAAGAAGCACGTGCCAATTGGTCTGGCTCTGGTGAAGCTGTAACAGAAACAATTTGGTTTTCTGTTCGTGATCAAGTGGGCGCTACAGAATTTTTGGGTTATAAAGAAGAAAAAGCTGAAGGCATTATAACAGCTCTTGTCTTTGATGGTAAAATTGTTGATCATATTTCTTCAGGACAAAAAGCATTTCTTGTTGTAAATCAGACACCCTTTTATGGTGAATCTGGTGGGCAGGTTGGTGACAGCGGTATTATTTCTAGTAAAAATTTTATTTTTGAAGTCCATGATACTCAGAAAAAGGGGGATGGGGTTTTTGTTCATATTGGAGAAGTTAAATTTGGTCAGGCAAAGACGTCTGATTGTGTAGAATTAAGAGTTGATGTTATTCGCCGTAAAAAAATTCGTGCAAATCATTCTGCTACTCATTTATTACATGAAGCTTTACGTCAAGTATTAGGGGTTCATGTTACACAAAAAGGTTCTCTGGTATCTCCGGATAGATTGCGTTTTGATTTTTCTCATCCTAAATTAGTTTCTTTAGAAGAATTGAAAAAAATAGAAGATTTAGCAAATGATATTGTGTTGCAAAATAATGAGGTAATAACACGGCTTATGCTCACAGATGATGCAATTTCTGAAGGAGCAATCGCATTATTTGGTGAAAAATATGGTGATGAAGTGCGTGTTGTTTCTATAGGAAATCAGATTGAACAAGGAGGTTTAAAAAAGCATTGGTCCGTTGAGCTTTGTGGGGGAACACACGTGGAAAGAACAGGGGATATTGGTTTCATTCATATTGTTTCTGAGAGTTCTGTGGCAGCCGGCGTCCGTCGTATTGAAGCTTTAACAGGTACAGCTGCACGCCTTCATCTTAGTCGTCAAAATGAGAGAATACGTGAAATTGCTGATCTTTTAAAAACTTCTTCTGTTGAGGTGGAAGAACGTATTCAAACTTTGCTTGATGATCGTCGTAAGCTTGAAAAAAAGTTAAATGACATACGCAAAAACATGTTGCTAAATGATGGAGCAATGAAAAGTGGCCAAGAAGATATTCACATCATCAATGGTATTTCTTTTATGGGGCGTGTTGTTCAAAATGTTTCACCAAGGGATCTTAAGGCATTGGTCGATTCTGGAAAGAAACAAATTGGATCTGGGATCATTGCTTTTATCGGTATTTCAGAAGAGGGTAAGGGAAGTGCTGTTGTCGGTGTTACTGATGATTTAACGGATAGGTTCAGTGCTGTTGATCTTGTGCGTGTTCTTTCAGCTTCTCTTGGTGGTCAAGGTGGCGGTGGACGCCCTGATATGGCACAGGCTGGTGGTCCGGAGGGAAATAAGGCTGATGAAGCACTGACAGCGTTAAAAGATTCTCTTGAGGGATAATTTTTGATCATCTGGGCGCATAATCTTTAAACCTCTTAAAGAGAAAGTTTTTTCAGAAATGAAAAATTGTTAGGCAGAGAGTATAGCGAGAAAATATTTCGAAAAGGAATCTTTTTCCGTAATAATTGCTTTGCACAATAAAGTTTGCAAAACCTAGAATCTTATTAGTCAATAATTCGAAAGAAAGGATGCACTTTGTAGAGTGTATGTTTGAAATTTCTACGCCCTAGTTTTTTTTACGCACCTCTAATCTAAAATATATAAAATCAATATACTCTTCTAGGCATAGAGGTAAGTATTTTCTTGCAGTGGGATTACGTTTTCATCTTTTTCTTTTATTTCTGGTGGGGTGATTGTTAGATCACCAGTTTTTAAGAGTTTATAGAAACGCCCACCTTTGTTGACTAATTCTTGAAAGCTTCCTTTTTCAATTAAATGACCATGTTCTAGAAAGAGTACAACATCAGCATTGCGTATTGTTGAAAGCCGATGAGCTATAATGAAAGTAGTACGATTGCGATTTATGCTTTCAAGAGCTTCTTTAACATGCGCTTCTGTTTCGACATCAAGAGCACTTGTTGCTTCGTCTAGAATAAGAATGGGAGCATTTTTTAAAACAGCGCGTGCGATTGCTAATCTTTGTCTTTCACCACCTGACAAATGAGATCCACGCTCACCAACTATTGTATCGTAACGATCTGCTTTTTTCAAAATAAAATCATGGGCAGCTGCTATTTTTGCTGCGTTGTAAAGTTCTTCATTCGTTGCAGTTGTTCTTCCTATTGAGATGTTGTCATGAATACTGCGGTTAAAAAGTCCAGCGTCTTGAAACACTGTTGCTAAAGATTTGCGTAAGGATTCACGATTAATGGAGCGTATATTGATTCCGTCAATAGAGATATGCCCAAATGTAGGATCGTACACACGTTGCAAAAGATTGATTAATGTTGTTTTCCCAGCGCCTGTTGGTCCTACAATTGCAACAGTTTGTCCTGTTTTAACTTCAAAGGAAATATCAAAAACACCTTGAGAAGAATTTGGAAATTTATAGGTAACATGATGGAATTGTACTGTTCCTTTAACCTCTTTGAGAGAGGGCAAGTTTTCAGGTTCGTTGAGATGAAAAGTAGAATCTTCCATTGCAAAGAATTCTTGTAGTTTTGCTTGTGAGGATATGGTCAAATTAATAAAATTGCTCATTTGATCTAGACGGTTAATCATTAATTGTGCAAATCCAACAAAAGCAACAACTTCACCTACACGAAATTGATTTTTTGCTACAAAAAAAGCACCAAGTAGAAGAACACAAACGATTGAAATGGTTGAAGCCATTCGGTTTAAACCGCTTGCAAGAGCCCACCAGTTAAGAACAGGATTTTGTTCTTTAAGAAGATCGTTTGTATATCGATGTAATGTTGAAGTTTCTTCCTTTATTCGGTTATAACTTTGTACAATGGAAACGTTAGAGATTGAATCACTAATATGTTGAAAAAGATTATGATGATAGCATTCGACAGCAGCTTGCCCGTCTTTTGTTTTTCGCATCACTAAACGTGCAATCAATACATAGATAATGGCGAGCAGTACTAAAATTGTTGAAAGACGCCAATTCATGTTAAAGGCTATAGGAATGAGGATGAATAATGTGACAAGGGTCGAGAGATGCTGACGCATAAAATCAAGCCATATGGTTGACATGCAGTCTACAGCACGTAGAAGTGTATGAAGAGTGTTAGAAGTTCCACGCTGGTGATGCCAAATTAAAGGCATAGCGATGATACGTCCAAAAGATTCAGTTAAAACAGCTAAGCGGCGTCTATGCATTAAGCGGTCAGCACTACGAGCAATAAGAACATAAGCAATAATATGAGAAAGACCAAAGCATACCCAAAGCGTAAGGGTAGGTATAATTGCTGATTTCTCTGCAATGGAGTCAATGACACGTCCAAATAAAATAGGTTCCGCGATGGTGATGGTTGCCAACATAACGTTAGCAATACAGATTAAAGAAGATATACTTTTTTCTCTGTTGAGATAAGTGAGGACACGAGCATAGGTTTTCAATAAAGACACAGGTGATAATCTCCACTCAACTATTGCAAAAATTGCTAAACTTTGAGCTAATAAAATTTGAATGATAAGAAAATGCAATTTTCGATACGGGCTGTAATATGGTGTGATAAAGCCAACACTATGGGATATAGATCTTTGTGTTTATACAGAGAAAGCACAAAAGTTAGTAAATAAAATCATATGGGCAAAGGAACTTTTATGGCAGGCGTAGAAATAAAAAAAGTTGAGATAGATGAAAATGGAATGCGTTTAGACCGCTGGTTTAAAGTGCATTATCCAGGACTTGGATTTGGATATTTACAAAAATTACTACGTTCTGGACAGATACGGGTTGATGGGGGGCGTGTCAAAGCAGATATGCGTCTTTTTCTGGGACAAACTGTTCGTGTGCCACCTTTACCTGTTAAAGACAGGGAAAGTCTTCTTGTAACGGATAAAACACTTCGCGGACAAGATGATGCAACCGTTTTGAAAAAAATGCTACTCTATGAAGATTCTAAAATCTTTGTTTTTAATAAACCTGCAGGTTTAGCAGTACAAGGGGGATCTGGTTTAACCCGTCATGTGGATAGTATGCTGGAGGTATGGCGTAACAAAAAAGGTGAAAAGCCGCGTTTGGTTCATCGTCTTGATCGTGAGACATCAGGTGTGCTTATTGTTGCTCGGTCAAGGGGAGCTGCACAGGCTTTAACAGCTGCTTTTAGAACACGGGAAACGAAAAAGACTTATTGGGCATTGGTTCGGGGGGTACCTAAAAAAAAGCAGGATAAAATTTCAACATGGATAGTGAAGGAAAATATTGCACAAGGTGATAAAATGCGTGTTTGTGAACATGGGGAGCCAAATGCTAACCATGCAGTTTCTTACTATCGCGTTCTTGATACGCGAGGGCGGGCTCTTTCTTGGCTTGAGATGGAACCTTATACAGGTAGAACACATCAGTTGCGTGTGCACGCTGCTTATATGGATCATCCTATCATCGGCGATTCAAAGTATTTTTTTTCTGATAGTAATTGGAATTTACCAGGAGGAATTCAAAATCGACTTCATCTTCACGCACGCCGTATTCGTATACCTCATCCTTCTGGAAAAATATTAGATATCACCGCACCTTTACCACCTCATATGGTACAAAGCTTTAATCTTTTGGCTTTTAACGAAATTGATGGTGATACGGAATAATAAAAATTTTTATGTAGATTGAATGAGCTGTATACAGGTATAATTTATTATGAATGGATCTCTTGATGGAAGTAACGAGTAAGATTTGTGTTCTTTTATGATAAATTTGTGGCTAGCTTTATTAATTCTTTTTCTATAGTTTTTTTATTTTATCAAGCTGTAAAAGATCATTATTTAGTCCAGTGGTATAAGACATGTAAATCCTTATTATAGGACATTTTTTGTTTTTTAATGGTTTGATGAATAACGTTAATCGATGTATCTTTGCAATTGATTGACAAAATAGGATAGTGAGAAAAGTCTTTTTTTATATTATGAATACTTTCTTTCTTAAATATTTTGACGAGAAATCTCTTTTTTAAGTACTTGTATAGTGATTGCTATTTGGGATGAGTAATTTACAAGCAGATAAGTATAATTCTCTTCAGCACCACGTTTAATTATTTAGCTGCAAATCAGTGCAAATACTATTTAAAAGTTGTTCTCGTAACTCTTATTCAATGTATAAATTATAGCTTGTATGGATTGAATGTTTTGTAATCATGTCATAAAAATGAGGTGGTTAGATGCTCCATACTGTATCTTCATATTGTTGTTATGGAAAAATATCATAAGCATCCTTTGTTTTCATGAAAAGATGTCTGATATTTTCCGAATTAAAAATACTATTTTTCTTGTTTTATGCTTGCGAAATATCTTTACAGATATTTTATTCAATGGCCTATACAAGTAATTTTCACTGCATTTTCTATGCTATCAAGAGTCTGAAAAATCATTATAGAATGGTTCTGATCATGTTCTGTGATTACCATCATTGTTGGTACTTCATAAAGCTTCATTCAGATTCATAAAAATGTATTTTCCACAGTTGCTTCCATATTGCTTATTGGCTTTGGTTAATTCTCTGGTTTTAGAATAAGTTAGTATGTTTTTTTTAACCCCCTTTTATTGATAGACAGATGCTTGATATAATGAGATCGCTCTAATTTTTATATAAATGTAGAGAAAATTCGTATGAAGCAATATCAAAAAGGTTCTAAAAATATTTTTATCATGAACACACAAAAATGAGTGATTATTTTTCATTTTTGCAACAAATGCAGAAAAGAAGTGGCAGCTGTTTTATGTTCTGATTTTTTCTGAAGAAAATAGTTTAAAGAAATAATTATTACAATAATCGGGAAGAAGGCGAGGTGGGACATCTTGAAAAAGGCAGTTAATCTAAAAGGTTGTCGACATATATATTCTGGCTTTTCTTATTATCATTGATAGAAGCATATATAATAGAGGTATAGAGATCATAGTTATCAATATTTCATTGTGCACTGCTTTTAATACTCTCTAAAAATACATTTTCAAGAAAATATGCAGTTGTACAAATTTTAATCGGTATCTTTAATATCAATTGTCATAATTTTTCTAATAATATGAAGAGTGGTTTTTAAAATTTCCAGTTTTGTTTCATGGTTTAATTTTAAGAGCCGATCGATTTGTTTTGGAGATAGAGCTTCAAAAGGCGCAATAAGATCAGCTTTGCATAAGTTTTTTTGATCATGGTATGATATATTGTAATTTTTAAAGTAATCAGTTTTTAGATGAGCAAAAACAGAAACTGAAACAGGTTTACTATATTTAAAATATTATAAAATTTAAAATATTATAAAGATACTGATGACGTTATATACAGTGCGATAGTAAAGATCTACAAAGTGATGGTAAAGATGGAAGCTTGTTTTATCTTTATATTTTTTCTAAATGAGTTTCTTTACTCGTTTTGAGAATTTCTCAAACAGATGTAATATACTCGCTTCAAACTGCCATGGAAAAGCTGGCACTTCTTACAGAAGAACGTGATCATTTTTTATCTCAAAACTTATTGAGAAGTATAGAATTAAAAAACAGTAGATTGATTGAAAATATCAGAGGTAGAATAATATGCGTGAAATTTTGGATCATTTTTCTATACCATTGAACAAAAAATGTTCTGTTCAGAAGACGCGGAAGCCTTCATGTCAGCTACACGCTAAACGATTTTATAGAGAAGTGAAAACTGTGTGTGAAGAAGGTGGTTTTTCTATATTATTGGATGGGGTTTCAGTTAAAACACCGGCAAGGCGTCACTTTTTTGTGCCAACAGAAGTGTTTGCTACATTAGTTGCACATGAATTTGAGAATCAGAAAGAAGTTATTGATCCAGCAAAAATGCCGATTACGCGCCTTGTTAACACTGTTATTGATGGCGTAGCTGATGATATGCAAGCTGTTTTTGAAGATTTATTGCGTTTTGTTGCATGCGATATGATTTTTTATCGTGCTCAAACACCAAAAGAGCTGGTACAGCGACAGTGTGAGAAATGGGATCCTTTACTAGATTGGGTAGAAGAAAAATTTGGTGCACGTTTTCATTTGGTAGAAGGGATTATGCATGTTGAACAATCACGGGAATCTGTTCAAGCAGTCAGTAATTATTTACGTAAATTTGAGTCTCCCTATATGCTTGCTGCACTTCATACAATGACAACCTTAACAGGATCAGCTCTCATTGCTCTTGCTGTTGCTGCAAGAAAAATTGATGCAGATTATGCTTGGGATATTGCTCATTTAGATGAAAATTGGATGATAGAACAATGGGGATTTGATGAAGAATCAATGGTACGTCGTGTACATAAGAAAGCTGAATTTGATGCGGCAGTTGCAGTCATTACAACCTGTTTTTAAGGATAAATTTTCTTTTATTTTCCTCCGCTCTTTTTCTTAATCATAGTATTTTTGTAATTTTCTGAGGATTGATTTTTATTTTTTCAAGTCCAGGAAATGCTTCATTGGTGATGTTTAAGATTGTTTCGTCATTACTGGGGATAAAATACCACTTGTTATTATCAAAAAGGGCAACAACCTCTGTTTGAATAGAGCATTTTTTTCCAGCATTTGTTATGGCTACAAATTCTACAGGTATAACAAAATAAGGGATACCGTTATCAAGTTTTCCTTCACGTCTTTGTGCTTGGTCGATGCGGACACTTTCAATTTTATAATTTTCCCCCAGCCGCTTTATTTGGTTTTTCATAATCTGTTGAAATTGTGATTTACTAAATTTTTTTTTTGCAGTTAAACTGTCGATGATTTGGGGAGGAATTGCATCTAAGATGACATTTGCATCGGAATCTTGGATTGCTTTGCTGTAAGAAAAAATTGCTTTTTCAAGATCTATAAGTTTTGGGTCTGTAATTGTATAAGCTTGAATTGTTGGTATACTGAGGGTCATGCATAAGAGAATAGAGAAGAGAAAACAAATTCGCGGCATTAGAGACCTTGTTAATTGATTTAAGTAGATTCACCTGAGATTATAAAGGAAAAGTACATTGTCAAAAAGCTATTTGAGCTCTTTGATAGGGGGAATATTCACAAAAATGGAGATTATAACCTCCATTTAGAGCGTAAAGAATAGCCTATTATTTCTAAACAGAATAGTACATATCAAATTCAACAGGATGAGGTGTTGTTTCATAACGTAAGACTTCTTGCATTTTTATTTGGATGAAGGAATTAATTTGATCATCATCAAAAACGTCACCCGCTTTAAGAAAACTACGATCTTTATCAAGAGCTTCAAGTGCTTCACGCAAACTTCCTGAAACAGTAGGAATCTCTTTGATCTCTTTTAAAGGAAGATCGTAAAGATCTTTATCCATAGCATGTCCAGGATGAATTTTATTTTTGATACCATCAAGACCAGCCATTAAGAGTGCTGCAAATGCTAAATAAGGGTTTGCTGTAGGATCTGGAAAACGTACTTCTACACGTTTTGAATTGGGTGAAGAGCTCATTGGAATACGGCAAGATGCAGAACGATTGCGTGCAGAATACGCAAGAAGAACAGGAGCTTCATAACCAGGGACTAAACGCTTATAAGAGTTTGTGGAGGGATTGGTAAAAGCATTGATTGCTTTTGCGTGCTTAATAATACCACCGATAAAAAATAAGCAGGTTTCTGATAATCCAGCATATTCATTTCCTGCAAAGACTGGTTTGCCATCTTTCCAAATGGACATATGAACATGCATGCCTGAGCCATTATCACCAAAAATTGGTTTTGGCATGAAAGTTGCTGTTTTCCCGTAACTGTTTGCAATTTGATGCACAACATATTTAAAAATTTGCATTTTGTCTGCTTCGCGAACGAGCGTATCAAAGCGAATCCCCAGTTCATGTTGTCCTGCAGCCACTTCATGATGATGCTTTTCGACGCGAACCCCCATATCTTTAAGTGCCGTGAGCATTTCAGAGCGCATATCTTGACAGGAGTCGATAGGAGGAACAGGAAGGTAACCTCCTTTCATTCGTGGGCGATGGCCAAGATTGCCTGTTTCATATTCGGTATCATCATTGGAGGGAAGTTCACTTGAATCAAGTTTAAATCCTGTATTGTAAGGATCAGTTTTATAGCGCACATCATCAAAGATAAAAAATTCTGCTTCAGGACCTATATTGATTGTATCTCCAATTCCTAAAGATTTCATATAAACTTCAGCTCTCTTGGCGATAGAACGTGGATCTCTTCGATAAAATTCTCCAGAAACAGGATCGAGTACATCACAAAATATGACTAAAGTTGATTGAGCAAAAAAAGGATCAATATGTGCTGTTTCTGGGTCTGGCATTAAAACCATGTCAGATTCATTAATTGCTTTCCATCCGGAAATTGAAGAACCATCGAACATAACGCCATCACTAAATGTATCTTCGCTGATTTCTACGATATCCATTGTAACGTGATGCAGTTTTCCTCGCAGATCAGAAAAACGCAAGTCAACAAAACGAATTTCGTTGTCTGTAATCTGTTTGATAATATCTGATGCGGTTGTCATATTCAATTTCCTTATGTGGGATTGAGGTGGATAAAAAGGTAAAAAATTATCATTATTTGTTAAAGGACATCTATCCCAGATTCATCAGGGCCGATACGAATGGCATCATCAATAGAAAAAACAAATATTTTTCCATCTCCGATGTGTTTTGTCTGAGCAGCTTTACGTATTGTGTTGACAGCCTGATCCAGCTTTTCATCGGCAACAACAATTTCAATCTTTACTTTAGGCAGAAAATCAACAACATATTTAGTACCACGATAAAGTTCTGTATGGTCTTTTTGATGACCAAAACCTTTCGCTTCTGTTACTGTAATACCATGTAAACCAATTTTTTGAAGTGCTTCTTTCACTTCATCAAGTTTGAAAGGTTTTATGATGGCTTCTATTTTTTTCATGCTGAAATTATCTCCAACGTCATTTTGTCTTTTTAGACCGCATCACATTATATTGGCAACTATGAGATGTCCAACAGATAGTTTGTACACAAAAAGTCAAAAACAATATCATTCGATATTTTTCGAGAAAAGGTTCTTTTATGGTGTAAAGTGAAGGGCATTATTAGAGAGAAGAAAGTTTATAAGATTGGTAAAGAATAAAAATGATTCAATGAAGAGACATTTCGTTTTTTGATCATACCACATTGTATTTTATAAAAGCTGAATTAAAATGCGATGGTAAATATGAGGGCTGTTTTTTTAAGGATTTTATGTCCTTCCAAAATTGAGTTATCTCCTCTTTTTAGAAATTACTTAAATAGATATAGGTAATTCTTGCTTCTATCTGGCATGAAAAAGTTTCAACAGTAGAGAAAGCACTGAATTGCTTTAATCTGTATTTCAAATATGCTGTCGTGGTGGTATGAGATACTGATTTTCAGGTGATAGCAAAAGCAAAGGCTTATTAGGAAAACAATGCATAAAACATATTACTACTATAAAACATAGCAACAATGAATTGGAGAAAGGTTTTGGTTTTTATCAGATACTTCGCAAAACCACTGCCATAATACACCTAGCTTTGCGTTTATTTATCCGACAGTCGTTCAATCGTTTGCATACATCCTTGTGTTATCTTCAAAAGATCAGATTGATGGAGATATATGGGCTATTCTTACTGAAAACAGGATCTGCTTTAAGGGTTAGAATGATATATAGGACGACGCAGGAGAATTTCTTTTAAAAATTTTCCTGTATAAGAAGAGGGAACATGGATAATATCTTCAGGACGTCCAACTGCAACGATTTCACCACCACGATCTCCACCTTCTGGTCCTAAATCGATAATCCAGTCTGCTGTCTTTATAACTTCGAGGTTATGTTCAATGACTACGATTGTATTGCCTTGTTCAACAAGTTCATGCAGGACTTCAAGAAGTTTAGAAATATCATGGAAATGCAAACCTGTTGTTGGCTCATCCAAAATGTAAAGTGTACGACCCGTAGTTTTTCGTGAAAGTTCTTTGGCAAGTTTTACACGTTGGGCTTCACCACCAGAAAGCGTTGTGGCTTGTTGTCCTACTTTGATATAGCCGAGACCAACTTTAATGAGAGTCTTTATTTTATTATGAATGGCAGGAACAGCTTGAAAAAAATCTTCAGCCTTTTCGATTGTCATATCCAAAATATCGGCAATGGATCGACCTTTAAATTTTACTTCTAGCGTTTCTCGATTATAGCGTTTTCCTTGGCAGATATCGCAAGTCACGTAAACATCAGGTAAAAAATGCATTTCAATTTTGATGATTCCATCACCTTGACATGCTTCGCAGCGCCCTCCTTTAACATTAAATGAAAAACGTCCTGCTTGATAACCGCGTGCCTTTGATTCTGGAAGTTCGGCAAATAAATCACGGATTGAGGTAAAAGCACCAGTGTAGGTTGCAGGATTAGAACGTGGGGTGCGTCCAATAGGTGATTGATTTATATCAATGACCTTATCGAGAAATTCTAATCCTTCAATTTTATCATAATTTGCAGGGCTTTGATCTGTTCCCATGATATGGTATGAAGCTGCTTTGAATAGAGTTTCGATGAGGAATGTTGATTTTCCTCCACCTGAGACGCCGGTTATACAGGTGAAGGTTCCAAGAGGGATGTCAGCACTGATATTTTTGAGGTTGTTTCCTCGGGCTCCGATGATTTTAAGCATTTTTGATTTTGATATTTTTCGTCTTTGAGTAGGCACTATCACAGCCATTTTTCCTGAAAGATATTTGCCTGTAAGAGAGGATGGATTTTCTATGATATCTTGCGGTGTACCTTGCGCGATAATTTCTCCGCCATGAACGCCTGCGGCTGGGCCCATATCAACCACATGATCTGCACTCAAAATGGCATCCTCATCATGTTCAACAACAATAACTGTATTGCCAAGGTCACGCAGATGGTGCAACATTTTCAGAAGACGTTCATTATCACGTTGGTGTAAACCAATGGAGGGTTCATCTAAAATATAAAGAACACCTGTAAGACTAGAGCCAATTTGTGAAGCTAACCGAATACGTTGACTTTCTCCTCCTGAAAGGGTTCCTGAATTTCGAGATAAGGTAAGATATTCAAGTCCCACGTGGCTTAAAAAAGCTAAGCGTTCACGAATTTCTTTTAAAATACGTATCGCGATGTTACGTTGTTTTTCAGTGAGATTTTTGTGAATATTGGCAAACCAATCGTTTGCTTTTAAGATAGAAAATTCTGATATTTGTCCAATATGCATCCCTTGGATTTTGACAGCGAGAGCTTCTGGTTTTAGACGGTAGCCATGACAAGCTGGACAGGATGAAGAGGACATATAGCGCTCAATTTCTTCGCGTGACCATGCCGAAACAGTTTCTTTCCATCGCCGTTCCATATTAGGGATGATTCCTTCAAAGCTTTGAGTCGTTTTATGCGAGCTTGAATCATTTTTGTAAATAAAGGAGATTTCTTTTCTTTTTGTTCCATAAAGAATAGCGTGTTGTGCTTCATCTGAAAGTACGCACCATTTGTCTGTAAGTTTAAATCCATAAACTTTTCCCAATGCTTCTAAAGTTTGGTTGTAATAGAGTGAAGATGATTTAGACCAAGGTGCAATTGCTCCATCCTTTAGAGTAAGATTTTTATTTGGTACAATTTTGATTGGATCTATAGTCATTTTTGTACCAATCCCACCGCAGGCGGGACAAGCGCCAAAAGGATTGTTAAATGAAAAAAGACGCGGTTCAATTTCAGGGATAGAAAACCCTGATATAGGGCAGGAAAATTTTTCTGAAAAAATCAGCCGTTTGTGTGTTTCATTTTTTGATTTATAAGCAGATTCCTTTGAGGTGTCTCTTTTATCTAAAGGTTTGTCTGCCATTTCAGCAACTGCTAGACCATTTGCTAATTGTAAACAGGTTTCTATACTGTCTGTTAAGCGAGAGATGATATCACTTTGTACAATAATGCGGTCTACGACCACATCTATATCATGCTTATATTTTTTATCAAGAGGAGGAATATCAGGGATTTCATAGAATTCTCCATCTACTTTAACGCGTTGAAATCCTTTTTTTAAAAGCTCGGCTAACTCTTTTTTATATTCTCCCTTTCTTCCTCGGACGAGAGGAGCCATAATAAAAATCCGAGTACCTTTTGGTAAAGTCATAATTTGATCAACCATTTGGCTTACCGTTTGACTTTCAATGGGAAGCCCTGTAGCAGGGGAATGAGGAACGCCAATGCGCGCAAAGAGAAGGCGCATATAGTCGTAGATTTCAGTAACGGTACCTACTGTTGAACGAGGGTTACGGTTGGTTGTTTTTTGTTCAATGGAAATAGCTGGAGAAAGACCGTCTATTCTATCAACATCTGGTTTTTGCATCACTTCCAGAAATTGGCGTGCGTAAGCAGAAAGGCTTTCAACATAACGGCGTTGACCCTCGGCATAAATTGTATCAAAAGCCAACGATGATTTACCTGATCCAGAAAGTCCCGTGATAACGATTAGTTTGTCACGAGGAAGATCGAGGTCAATATTTTTAAGGTTATGTTCACGTGCACCGCGAATGGAAATGTATTTTTGAAGAGCCATATTTTATCCTTAGCATATGTAGCAAAAATAGAGCATCCAGAATACAATAAAGCTGTTTTTTAGAATTACAATGTATTTAATATAATAAGGATAAAGATGGGTGAAGAATGCAAGTTCTGTGAAAAGAAAAATATAAAGAACAGCTTTTTATTCCCTAATGGTGGAATAAACTATGCGTTTTTGTCATCTTTTGCTATAACTACACGATACGGTATTTAGAGAAGGTAACAAAATCCATATTATAGATCAATTGTAGATATGTGAATAATACGGTCAAGATGATAAGACCACTATACAACAAAGATTGTTTGTAAATTAAAACTTTGGAGTTTATGCGATGGCTGGTAGCCTTAATAAAGTTATTTTGATTGGTAATCTCGGTGCAGATCCTGAAATCCGCCGTTTGAATTCTGGTGATCAAGTGGCAAATTTACGGATTGCTACTTCAGAGAGTTGGCGTGATCGTAATACAAATGAACGAAAAGAACGAACTGAGTGGCATAGTATTGTTATTTTTAACGAAAATCTTATCAAAGTTGCAGAACAATATCTGAAAAAAGGCAGCAAAATTTATATTGAAGGTCAGTTACAGACACGAAAATGGCAAGATCAAAATGGCAATGACCGTTATACAACGGAAGTGGTTTTGCAAAAATACCGTGGAGAATTACAAATGCTTGATGGACGTGTAGCCTCTGGTGGGGAGCAAGGTATAAATCAGTCAAATGGAAGTTATGAAAGCGGCAGTTTTGGTGACAGTAGCTCAGATCAGAGGGGGGCTTTCAGTCAAAACAATCATCAATCGAGAGGGGATTTTTCACATAAATTAGATGATGATGTCCCTTTTTAATAATCTTTAAGATTTGGTATCGTTATTTGTTTTCATTTTTTGAAGTTCAGCAAAGTAGCTCTCGTTGATTTTGTCTGAGATTTTTAACATAAATAAATAACATATTGAAAGTTATTGTTAAATTTCTTCTCTATTGCAGGAGAGAAATTGGCATTTTGATGTATTTTTCGCTATACAAAGAATTAAAGTGATTCTTTTTTTGAAAGTATTAAATTTGAAAGTATTAAAACTGTGACCGATCTTACTCCACACCCAGAACGTGATGTGCTGACCGGTATTGAGCCAATCAGTATTATTGATGAAATGCAACGCTCTTATCTTGATTATGCGATGAGTGTGATTATTTCGCGTGCACTTCCGGATGTACGTGATGGGTTTAAACCTGTTCATAGGCGTATTCTTCATGCTATGAATGAAATGGGGCTTTCTTTTAATAAGCCGTATCGTAAATCTGCGGGTGTTGTGGGTGAGGTTATGGGGAAATTCCATCCCCATGGTGATTCTTCAATTTATGATGCTTTAGTGCGTATGGCACAGGATTTCTCTTTAAGAAATCCACTGATTGACGGTCAGGGAAACTTTGGTTCTGTTGATGGCGATCCTCCTGCAGCGATGCGCTATACAGAATGCCGTTTAGAAAAAGTGTCAGAAGAGCTTTTAGCTGATATTGATAAAGAGACGGTTGATTTTCAGGATAATTATGATGGACGTGAACGTGAACCGGTTGTTTTACCAGCACGTTTCCCTAATCTTTTGGTCAATGGATCTGGCGGTATAGCCGTAGGAATGGCAACAAATATTCCTCCTCATAATCTTGGTGAGGTGGTTGATGGTTGTATCGCTTTGATTGATGATCCAGATATAACGCTTGATAAGATCATTGAAATCATTCCTGGTCCGGATTTTCCTACAGGTGGCATTATCCTTGGTCGTTCTGGTGTCCGTTCGGCGTATGAAACGGGGCGTGGTTCCATTATTATGCGTGCTAAGGTGGATATTGAAGAAATTCGCAATGGTCGGCAGGCGATCATTGTGAGTGAAATACCTTACCAAGTTAATAAAGCAACAATGATTGAGAAAATGGCCGAATTGGTGCGTGATAAACGTATTGAGGGAATTTCTGATTTGCGTGATGAATCCGATCGTGATGGATATCGCGTAGTTATTGAACTGAAGAAAGATGTCGTTGCAGAAGTTGTTTTGAACCAATTATATCGTTATACGCCACTGCAAACTTCCTTTGGTTGTAATATGGTTGCGTTAAACGGAGGAAAACCTGAACAGATGACGTTGCTTGATATGTTGCGTGCATTTGTTTCTTTCCGAGAAGAAGTAGTCAGCCGGCGAACAAAATATCTTTTGCGCAAAGCACGTGAGCGTGCTCATGTTTTGGTTGGTTTAGCACTTGCTGTTGCCAATATTGATGAAATTATAGCACTCATTCGCAAAGCACCTGATCCGCAAACAGCACGCACACAATTAATGGAGAGACGCTGGCCAGCCGCTGATGTAGCCTCTTTGATTAAGCTTATTGATGATCCTCGTCATATTATTCATGAGGATAATACTTATAACTTATCTGAAGAGCAGGCGCGTGCTATTCTAGAGCTGCGCTTGCAAAGATTGACGGCGCTTGGGCGTGATGAAATTGCTGATGAATTGAATAAAATTGGAATAGATATTACCGATTATCTTCATATCCTGTCTTCGCGTTTACGAATCATGAGTATAGTTAAGGATGAGCTAAAAGCTCTTCGGGAGGAATTTGCAACTCCTCGGCGCACTATTTTTGGTTTTGGTAGCGCTGAGATGGATAGTGAAGATCTGATTGCGCCGGAAGATATGGTGGTGACGGTTAGTCATAGTGGATATATTAAGCGTGTGCCTCTCAACACATATCGTGCGCAACGTCGCGGTGGTAAGGGGCGTTCTGGTATGTCTACCAAGGATGAGGATTTTGTAACACAATTATTTGTGGTTAATACGCATACACCAGTTCTTTTCTTTTCTTCGCGTGGTCTTGTTTATAAGGAAAAAGTTTGGCGTTTGCCACTTGGTACGCCTCAATCACGTGGGCGCGCTTTAATTAATCTTCTTCCCTTACAACAAGGTGAACGTATAACAACTATTATGCCTTTACCAGAAAATGAGGAAAGTTGGAGTGCATTAGATGTTATGTTCGCGACAACGCGTGGTACTGTGCGACGTAATAAATTATCAGATTTTGTTCAGGTTAATCGTGGTGGCAAAATTGCCATGAAACTTGATGAAGAAGGAGATGAAATTCTTTCTGTCGAAACTTGTACAGAACATGATGATGTTGTGCTGACAACGGCTAATGGACAATGTATTCGTTTTCCAGTTGTTGAAGTTCGTGTTTTTGTAGGGCGTAATTCAGTGGGGGTCCGTGGTATTAATTTGGCTGATGGTGATAAAGTCATTTCTATGACGCTGTTAGAGCATGTTGAAGCAACATCGGTTGAACGCGCTGCTTACGTCAAACGTATGATTAATGAACGTCGTGCCACTGGTGGAGATGCTGAAGATGTTGTGACTCTTTATGAAGAGGATGAAGGCGTTGAAACGGAGTTGACAGAAGAGCGTTATGCAGAACTTCATGCACGCGAACAGATGCTTTTAACAGTGAGTGAGTTTGGTTATGGAAAACGATCTTCCTCATATGAATTTCGGATTTCAGGACGTGGTGGGAAAGGGATTCGTGCAACAGATCTTTCTAAAACAGCTGAAATTGGTAAATTAGTAGCAGTTTTCCCAGTGAAAGCACAAGATCAAATTATGTTGGTGTCAGATGGGGGACAGCTTATTCGTGTGCCTGTCGATGGGATTCGTATAGCTGGTCGTTCAACAAAGGGGGTGACAATTTTTAATACGGCAGAAGGTGAAAAAGTCGTATCGGTTGAGCGTATTTCTGAAGCTGAAGATGATGATACCCAATTAGAGAGTGAATCTGAAAAGAATTCTAAGACGATTAGTGTGAGTGAAGAAGAGTCATTCAAAGGGGCAGAGTAAAATAATGAAAATTGCTCTTTATGCAGGTTCCTTCGATCCTTTTACGAAT
Organism: Bartonella japonica; assembly: GCF_040545385.1. Classification (NCBI taxonomy): domain Bacteria; kingdom Pseudomonadati; phylum Pseudomonadota; class Alphaproteobacteria; order Hyphomicrobiales; family Bartonellaceae; genus Bartonella; species Bartonella japonica. The sequence goes on along the minus strand of NZ_JBEPLT010000004.1, from coordinate 70,342 downwards.
GGTCATCTTGATGTTTTAAAAGGCAGTTTCATTCTGGCCGATAAGGTGATTGTGGCTATAGGTATGCAAGCTCAGAAAGAACCACTTTTTAGTTTTGAAGAGCGTATTGATTTAATTACTCAGGTGGGAAGAGAGCTGTTAAACGTAGGTCCTGATCGGTTACAAGTTATTTCATTTGACACTCTTTTGATCGATAAAGCGCGTGAGATTGGTGCTTCATTTTTTATTCGTGGGTTACGTGATGGCACCGACCTTGATTATGAAATGCAAATGGCTGGAATGAGTGGCATTATGGCTCCTGAATTGCAAACTGTTTTTTTGCCAGCGAGTATTTCTGGGCGTGCGATAACTTCTACATTGGTAAAACAAATCGCTTCTATGGGAGGTGATGTAACACCTTTTGTCCCTGAAAATATTGCTAGAGCTTTGCGTTTAAAATTTCAATCATTCAAGAGAATGATGGAGAATGATAATGTATTTTAGAATTTTTTCTGTTTTGATATGTATTTTTTGTTTCTTATCATTTAATGCTGTCGCTCATGATTCTCATAGTGTTGATGTTTCTGATATTCTTGTTCTATCTCTCAAAAATGGTGAAGTGGTTATTCGTCTCCGTCCTGATTTAGCACCAAAACATGTTGCGCAAATCAAGAAGCTAACAAAAGAAGGTGCTTATAACAATGTTGTATTTCACCGTGTTATTCCAGGTTTTATGGCTCAGACTGGTGATGTGAAGTTTGGAAAAAAGGACAGTGCAGATTTTAATCTTAAACGCGTTGGTACGGGTGGTTCTCATTATCTTAATATCCCGGCGGAGTTTTCAAAGCAGCCATTCAAGCGTGGTACCGTTGGGATGGCACGTTCACAAGATATAGATTCCGCTAATTCACAATTCTTCATTTGTTTTGATGATGCTGCTTTTTTAAATGGTCAATATACCGTTGTTGGAGAGGTTATAAAAGGAATGGATGTTGTTGATAAAATTAAAAAAGGCACAACAAATAATAATGGATCTGTAACAAATCCTGATGTTATTAATGCTGCCACTTTGCAAGTTGATAGATAAAACAAAGGAGTTGTTGCATGAGTGAGATGAAAGATTTAGAGAATACCTTAATTCTTGAAACAACAAAAGGTAGAGTTGTTATTGCACTTTTGGCTGATTTAGCGCCTAGTCACGTTGCACGTATTAAAGAGCTCGTGTGTGAAGGTGCTTATGATAATGTTGTTTTTCATCGTGTTATTGAGGGTTTTATGGCTCAAACTGGCGATGTGCAATTTGGAAAAAAGGACAGTGAAGAATTTAATTTATCACGTGTGGGGATGGGTGGTTCAAAAAAACCTAATTTGGCCTCAGAGTTTTCAAATCTTCCTCATCAGCGTGGTACAGTTTCTATGGCACGTAATCAGGATCCACATTCTGCTAATTCACAATTTTTTATTTGTTTTGCGGATGCTCCTTGGCTTGATCGTCAATATTCTGTATGGGGGCGGGTTATTGATGGAATGGAAAATGTCGATCAAATTAAACGTGGTGAGCCTGTTATAGATCCTGATATTATCATTAAAGCTACAATTGCTGCTGATACAGAATAGTATCATTGTATTCATTATAACTTTAAGATCACCAAGTGGTGATTTTTCCATTTAGTTGTTATCTTGAATGTGATGACAATCGATTATTGCGGCTTTAATTTATAAAAGGGGTTGGCTGCTATATACTAGTTTTACTTTAGGATTTGTCGCCTTCGGGAATAATAGGCTCTTATAACATGTTATTTGCACATTATTGGCAAATGAAACATTTATCAATAAAATAGAAAGCATGTGTTTCAAGGTTGCTATTTACGAAAGACTATTTATTTGCAATTTTATATGATCAGCTCGTCTAACAATGCGAAAAATTATAAGATTCATCGCTTTTTATAGATATTTTGTATTTTACTGAAATTTAGTTTCCTATTTTATATCAGTATGATTTGAAAAAATTATCAAGCGTAACATTTGCATTGTGTGCATTGTAATTTGTTCGTTTGAATGAGAGGATTATTTTTCTTTATCTTTAAGCTATTCAGCTGTAGCAAGTACTTTACAAGACAATTATTTTTCTATTTGGTGAGGAATGAATTGCACTTTGCATCTATTATTTCGTTCAGATTTTACAATGTCCTTCACAAGGAGAACAATGCGGTTAAAAGTTATCATCTTTCTTGAAAGAAAGATGAGAGGGTATTTTCATATCTATGCTTTTTTGAAGATTTTTAATGACGGAAAGCTCAATTTTAATGATATAAAATAGTTGGAGTATAGTTATTAAGATATTCTATTGAAGTTCGTTATGAGGTGTCTTTTTGTATATGTTTTTCTCTCGTATTGAATCATAGTAGTTTAGATGTGAAAGCAGAAATATGCATTTTTTGCTTGTAAATCAAATGATAAATCTGACTACTATTGGTTTGTATCTTACTAAGAGTTACTGAATGGATTTGGGCTGTTACCATTCCATATTTAGATATAAAACTTTATCTATTAAATAGTAACATACTGATTTATAACGATGTTTCATATTTCATATGTTTCATAAAAGCTTTAAATATCGTATAATTTTTTCTCTTCTTTTTTATAATGCGTCAATCAAAATCATTTTCCTATATTTTATAAGTGAGGGGGCGTATGAAAAAGATTGCTTGAGAAAGACGTAAATATGCTTCTTATGAACCCTCTCAATGCAAGCGCTATTGGTAAATAATATCAGGAGTTGGTAAATATGCTGCTGATGGCGGCTTTTTATTTCCTAGATAGAATATGCTTTAGGCTCAACTTTAATGTTGAGAGATTTTTTCTAATCAATATAAATTTTTTATTGGGAAAGAAAATGTGCCAGAAAAGTTATTACTGAAAAGCAGTTTTACAATTGTTTGAAATTTGGTGAGTAAGCACAGATATCTTGAGAAGTCATCAGATACGTTCAATGTTTTTTTATGAAGTGAGATTATCATTTTGCCTGTGGTTATTGCTTTGTAACAAAACTTTATTTCTCTCATTTAATTTTTTTATGCTAGTGACAATATTGAGTGAGTCGAAAAACAATCCATAAATTTTGTAATGAATCGAGCAAGAGGGAGCTATTCTTTTTACTGCAAGATGAGTTTATGGAAGCGAAAAGACAAGAGTGATGATAAAAACATTTCATTATAGGAAAATCGCCCAAGATGGTTATGCGCGTCGTGGCGAAATTATAACGGGTCGTGGGTGTATTCGTACACCTGCATTTATGCCAGTTGGGACGGCAGGAACCGTTAAAGCTATGTATATGGATCAGATACGTGCTCTTGGAGCGGATATCATTTTAGGCAATACTTATCATTTAATGTTGCGTCCAGGAGCGGAGCGTGTCGCACGTTTAGGGGGCTTACATGAATTTTCACGCTGGTTTGGACCTATTTTAACAGATTCTGGTGGATTTCAGGTTATGTCGCTTGCGGGAATCCGTAAAATTACAGAGCAAGGTGTTCTTTTTCGTTCTTATGTTAATGGCGCGTATTATGAAATGAGTCCAGAGCGTTCTATTGAAATTCAAGAGCTTCTTAATGCTGATATCCAAATGCAGTTGGATCAATGTATAGCATTACCTGCAAGTGAAAAAGAAATGGAAGCAGCTATGGAACTCTCATTACGATGGGCACAACGTTGTAAGACAGCTTTTGGTAATCAACCAGGCAAAGCAATGTTTGGGATTGTTCAGGGTGGTGATAATATGAAATTACGTGAATATTCCGCCAAAGCGTTAAAAGAGATGGATTTGAAAGGCTATGCTATTGGAGGACTTGCTGTTGGTGAACCGCAGAATACAATGATAGCTGTGTTGGAGGCTACTTGTCCAATTTTGCCAGAGGACAAGCCACGTTATCTTATGGGGGTCGGAACACCTGATGATATTTTGAAAAGTGTTGCTCGCGGTATTGATATGTTTGACTGTGTTATGCCAACCCGTGCGGGGCGTCATGGTTTAGCTTTTACGCGCTTTGGAAGAATTAATTTGCGTAATGCACGTTATGCAGAGGATCCAAATCCTCTTGATCCACAGTCACTTTGTCCTGCTGCATCTGATTATAGTTGTGCTTATTTGCATCATTTGATCAAATCTGGCGAATCTCTTGGTGGTATGTTGTTAACTTGGAATAATCTTTTTTATTATCAACAGCTTATGCAAGGAATTCGTGACGCTATTGAAGAAGGGTGTTATGCTGATTTTTGTGCAGAAACGCATGCTTTATGGACACAAGGACGCTAACGTAGGAATACCATAAGACACAGAAACCCTTTTTATGTTGCTTAATTTATTTGTATCAGAAGTTTTTATCTAAAGATAAACCTACTTCTCAAGAAACATAAAATCGCACTACTCTACAAGATGAATCCGCAGTTTTATGGCGTTAGGCTTTCTACAATTAATAACATTTACAGAAACTATTACTCCGGTACGCGCTACCTGATCCGGAGAAAAACAGTTTGTTTCTGTTTCTAATGACTGTTTAGACTAACAATGTTAATGAGGGGTTAGCGAATCCTTAAGGAAGTATGAAAATTGCATTTTTATAAGATGTTTTGTGTTTTTTATCGGGTTAAATAATGAAGTTTCAACAAAAGTTATTGATATGACTCATTCGTGTATGGAATTATCAAGGTGTTTCATTGTTGAGTTAAAAAGTTTTTAGAGTTTAATGATGGTATAAAGGGCCTCTATGAATGTTCTGAAATTGATTAGGTCCGCATTGGAGGTTTAGAAAATGAAAATGGTGAGTATTTAAATGTGCTGGATTTATGTTGTTCTGACAACGAGGTATGTATAGTTGATGTTCTATTTAAGTTACAGAATATTGTAGATTCTATGTAGTTAAAAGGTTTTCTTTATAATTATCTATTTAAGGATAAAACATCTCATGATTATTATATCATTTCCAATGAACTATTATGTTTTTTAGGAAGTTGAAGATTCTGATTTCATTATATAGATGTTTTCGTTGGAAAGTCTTAGGTGGAGATATAAGAAGATTATACGTTCATTTATGCATATTATAGTATTCGCGATTAAAGTTTTGCTCTATAGAAATGATAATAATGAAAAATTCACATAGAGAAAATTTTTTTGTATCAGAGATTAATTCTAAAACACGGCGTTTGACAATTTTAGCTTTTGCTGTGGGAAGTTTTGCTATTGGAACCGCTGAATTTGTTGCAATGGGATTGCAGCCGGAGATGGCACAGAGTTCTTATGTTGATATTCCTACAGCGGGTCAATACATTTCTGCTTATGCATTGGGTGTTGTGATTGGAGCACCTCTTTTAGCAGTTGGGACGGCTAAGTTGTCGCGTAAGGCTGTTTTGATAGGGTTGATGTTTTTTTATGCACTGGCGAATATTGCGAGCGCCTTTTTTTCTGATTTTGGCATATTAGTGATATTGCGGTTTATTAGTGGTCTTCCACATGGTATCTATTTTGGTCTTGCAACTCTGGTGGCAGCTTCAATGGTGGAAATGAATGAACGTTCCAAAGCTGTTGGTTGTGTTATGCTTGGTCTAACAATTGCAACGGTTTTGGGGGCACCAAGCGCAACTTGGATTGGTCAGCTTATTGGTTGGCAAAGTGCTTTTATTCTTGTAGGGATTATCGCTTTATTGTGTTGTTTGCTCATTTGGAAGTTCTTACCTTCTGTTTCAAATACTTTAATAACAAGTCCTCTGCGCGAATTAGGGGTATTAAAAAAAAAGCAAGTCTGGCTCCTCTTCGTGATGGTTTCTGTTGGCGCGTCAGGATTATTTTCTGTTTTTACTTATATTAAATCAACATTAATGCATATTTCTGGTGTTTCACTTGATTTTGTACCCTTTATTATGCCGTTGGTTGGGCTAGGAATGATCGTGGGTAATATTGGGGGACCTAAATTGGCAGTTAAATTTGGTACTTCGCCGGTGATATTTTTTGCTATGCTTTGGAGTGCATTTGTTTTTTTTCTTTTTTTCTTTTTATCCTACACTCCATTAACAGCAGCATTAGGATGTTTCCTTGTGGGGACTTCTTTTGCAGCGATGCCTTCTATACAAACAAAAATTATGGATGTTGCTCTTCACGGACAGATTTTAGCAGGAGCGTTAATGCAGTCCGCGTTTAATATTGCTAATGCCCTTGGAGCAGAATCTGGAGCGTGGATTTTAAAATTAGGTTACAGTTATGAATATACTTCTCTTTTAGGAGGTGTTTTAGCTTTATGTGGCGTCTTGATTTTTTGCTTTTCATGGTATGGGGAAAAGCGCGATTAATAATCTTTCTTTATCTTATTGAGAGAGGAAATATTTTTGTTTATTTCGTTGTTTCATTGTCTGTTGGGTTTTTATATATATTGTAAGAAATACGAAGAGCAAATGGAATACCAAGACAAAATAAGAGACTGATGAGTGCTACAAGAAGGGTTTTTGCAGCTAAAATCATTCCTACTATTCCTCCAGGGTTAAAGAGACCAGAAAGATTGGTAATTATCCCTGCGAGTATTGCACTTAATGCAGCTGAAAAAAGTTGTACAGAGGTAAGAGATTCACTGGCACGTAGAGCGTCTTCATCTTTTGCACATTGTAAGATCCGTGTTAATAAATGCGGCCATGCTATGCCAGCGCTCATACCGATAGTAAATAAGGATAAACAAATAATAAGAATATATCTAGGTGCGGAAACTTCGGTCGGAATAAGCCACAGAAGAATGCTTATGCCTAGTAGATTTAATATGGGGGAATATATAATGATTCTGCGAATTTTTTTTGCGGATACACCAGCACTTGATAGGGCACCACATGTCCAACCAAGGCTCATGAGTGCTGCCATATAGCCAGCAATGAATGGAGATTGTCCATGCAGTTTTTGCAGAAAAAGTGGAAAATAAAGCTCTATACTATACACTACGATAGTCATAATAAGAATCAATGTGTAAACAGGAAAAAGCTCAGAAGAGAAGGAAAAAGAGTTGCGCGGTAGCATGGGATGAAGCGTAGATGATTCAATTTTTGCTAGAACAAGGAGAAGACTGAGTCCAATAATCAGTCCACAAATTTTTGCAATCGTAGCATCCATATCTCCTCCATAGGAAATGATAAAAATCATCAAGACAAGTGTAAAAAGCTGAGGGAGAGGAAATGGGGAGGCTGGAACATAGTTTTTATTTTCTTTTGGTAAAACTTTTAGAGCTATGAGTGAGAAGATTATTGCAAATGAACCAATGATCCAAAAAGATGCTCTCCATACACCATATTGTACAGAAATACCACCAATAGCTGGGCCTAATAAGGTTGATATTCCCCACATTCCTGAGATAATACTCAATGCATGTGACCATACAGATGGTGTGAAAACAATACGTACCATGGAATAGGAGAGGGATAGCAAAGAACCGCTTCCAAATCCTTGAATGAAGCGTCCTATTAAAAATAATGGCATAGTGGAGGAAAGGCTGCATATGAAAGTGCCAATGGTAAAGACCAATCCAGAGATAACATAAGCTTTACGAGGCCCTATTTTCGTTAATATTTTTGTTGCAAGTGAAGTACCAAGGAGAGATGCTGTAATAAAAACAGTCGCTACCCAAGAATAATACAGTTCACTGCCAATATCATTTATAAGAGAGGGTAAAATAGTAACAACAATATAAACGTTTGTTGCGTGCAACATGACACCGCCTGTAAACGTTAAAAAGAGAATACCACTTTTGCCCAATAAAAGCGCAGACCAGCTTTCTTTTGTCACTATTTTTGCTTTTTAATAAAATTCAGCCTTTTCTATTTATAAGGCAATTATTTGAATTTGCCAAGAAAAGATTCAAAGCTCTTTTTTACAGAGCTTTGAAAATTAAATTATACTTTAATTGTCCATTGCTTTTTTGAGATTTTCATTAATTTTATCGAGAAAACCTGTTGTAGAAAGCCATTTTTGTTGAGGTCCAATTAAAAGAGCGAGATCTTTTGTCATAAAACCGGATTCAACGGTTTTAATACTAACTTCTTCCAATGTTGTGGCAAAGTTCTTTAATGCTTCATTGTTATCGAGTTTAGCACGGTGCGCGAGTCCACGTGTCCATGCAAAAATAGATGCAATGGAATTTGTTGATGTTTCTTCATTTTTTTGATGTTGACGGTAATGGCGCGTTACTGTCCCATGAGCGGCTTCTGCCTCAACAATTTTACCGTCTGGTGTCATAAGAACAGAAGTCATAAGACCAAGGGAACCAAATCCTTGAGCAACGATATCAGACTGGACATCACCATCATAGTTTTTACATGCCCAAACGTATCCACCTGACCATTTAAGTGCAGAGGCAACCATGTCATCGATGAGACGATGTTCATAATGTAATTGACGACTTTCAAATTCAGCTTTAAATTCTGTATCAAATATTTCTTGAAAGATGTCTTTAAAACGACCATCGTAAGCTTTTAAAATAGTATTTTTTGTTGAAAGATAGACAGGAAGATTTCGTTGTAACCCATAATTAAAAGATGCCCGTGCAAAATCGCGAATCGATTCATCAAGATTATACATAGCCATAGCAATCCCTGCGCTTGGAGCGTCAAAAACATCATGTTCTATAACTTGATTATCATCGCCAACAAATTTGATACTTAATTTTCCTTTTCCAGGAAATGTAAAATCGGTTGCTTTATATTGATCACCAAAAGCATGACGTCCGATAATAATTGGTTTTGTCCAGTTAGGAACAAGGCGTGGAACATTTTTGCAGATAATAGGTTCACGAAAAATAACGCCTCCTAAAATATTGCGAATTGTTCCATTGGGCGATTTCCACATTTTTTTTAGATTAAATTCTTTAACACGTGATTCATCAGGGGTGATGGTTGCACATTTTATGCCGACCCCATATTTTTTGATAGCATGAGCTGAATCGATAGTTACTTGATCATTCGTTGCATCTCGATTTTCGACGGAAAGATCGTAATATTTAATATCAATGTCGAGATAGGGATAAATCAGTTTGTCTTTGATATATTTCCAGATAATACGGGTCATTTCATCCCCATCGATTTCAACAACGGGGCTTTCTACTTTGATCTTTGCCATTGGAAGTCCTTTTTTATTTTGAGTGATATCATTTTATAACACTTTCAGACTTATGATGAAAAGCAAAAACAAGAATGATAGAGGTTCATACAAATGGAATGCTTAATGGGATCTATCATTACAGACTATAAAATTTTATTGAGAAATCGGTTCATTAAAAGAAGCTGATATTTTTCCAAGGCATAATTATTGTATATTTAAGAAAAAGCTTCTCTCAATTAAGGGGTAAATATTTATAAAGAGTATTGAGTTTATTTATTTTTTTAAATATTTTATTTAACTGATTGATAAGTTGATATTATTTTTATTAACAGTTATGTTTTTTGAGATTTTGTGTTGCACAAAGCTATCGATGAATAAGACGACAAATCCTTCTATTGACATTTCAGCTTCAAAATTGTGGCTTATTTGTTTAGAAAAAGATCCAATATGATAAAGATCTATCATAAAACATAATGCTCTATGAACAGATTTTTTGTTAATCTTTTAGGACATCCTAAAAATTTGTAGCAAGGATAAAGTGTATTAAGCAGCAGCTTCTTTGATTAATACCACTTATAATTTTGTAGAAACATATTGTTGCGCTTTTTTCTGTTCAAAACAGCTTATAGGATGTCACGATATTCCCTTAAAGAGAATGTTGTTATACCAGCAATCTTGATGCAGATGATTTTGTAAAAATAACAAAGATTTTCTAAAATAAGAGATGAATACAAGTTTATATTGGGACTTAATGAATGTGAAGAGGTACGAAAAGCTTTCAAAGTTTTGATTTTTTAAAAGTGAAAATCTATAGCGCATCTAGTATAGCAAGAAACACTTCACAAAGAGGTTCTTATTTGTGACAATTATAGAGAAAAATCAAAAAATTTTTCTAGAATCACAATGAATATTTGTCTTTCTAAAAGGATTTGTTCAGATGCTTATACCTTTTGATGAAATTTGATACAAACTTTGCATTGATCATTCTGCGCATTTATTAGACATTATGGGTATCTATTAGATATGACTAAATAGATATATTATAGTGTTTTTCTCTTCTGTTAAGACTGGTAAAAGATCTCTGCCCGTTGGAATGGAAGAAAAGATCATAGAGTTATACGATTTAGATCAAGAGATAGCAGTTAATTTAAGAAGGAAAGCTGATGCTTTCTGCAAGAATTTCACCATAAAATCTTCTGATCCATTGAGTTATGAAATTGTTGGTATGTTTGCTGTAAACTTAAAGTGTCTCTCACAACAGGAGTTAGGAGAATTAAAAACCAGAGAAAATTAATAAAAAAGAATACATTTTGGAAAAGAAAGTTTGAAAATCCTATTCCCACATCTTTATTTTACTATCCCGCACCCTGAAAAAAGATTAATAAAATCAACATATTACGCACAATAAAAAGAAGTATGGTACGCCCAAGGGGAATCGAACCCCTGTTTCCGCCGTGAAAGGGCGGCGTCCTAACCGCTAGACGATGGGCGCGAACCAATGATGAGGCTTATAGAGAGGATCTTTTTACTTCGCAAGCCCTCTCGTTCATTTTTTTGAAAAAAACGCATTTTATCGAATTATTTTTGAATATGTTTTCTCATTTTTGTTGAGATTATTTTATTTTCTACAGTTGTATGCAAGAAAATGAGAGAGAATAGTTGTTATGGATGATAGAAAGTTTTGATGATGAACATCATCATAATTTCAGCGATATTATTTAAATAATAGGAAGGAATGACTAAAACAGCATTTTAATATTATGTTTTTTTATATCATTTTACTTATTATTGTAGGAGAGTGCACAATGTTTTACTTACTCAGGGATATTGTACGAAAGAGAGTAAAAGGTTCTTTTCTAAAATTATGAGCTGCTACAGAACAGTTCTTTGCGATATAAAGGTAAATTTTTGTTGATAAGTTCATAAATGATACGAATCATGAGAAAATGATCTCTTATAGGAAGTAGATTTATTTCATAAAATAACGAGAAAATATATATCAATAAATGCAAAAACGCTAATTTAAAATATAATAATAATAGGAATTAAGCATTATTTTTATTGTATTCTCTTCATAGATGAATAAAAATTTAAAAATAAATACCATCATTTTTATAATTGTTTTAAATATTATTTTAGAATTTTTTATATATAAATTATTAATTTATATATAAGAGTATTTCTTTATATAAATAATATTTACTTATAATATATTTATATTATTATGAATTAAATATTTATACTATGATTTAATTTATAAGATAGTCGTAAAATATGTGGTATTATATTGTGTTATACTTAATTATGTCCTTTCTTTTTCTTCATCATATGAAGGAATGTCATTTGTTTTGTTGTTTATTCAATAATTGTTGAATTTAATCCATTATTTTATGTATGCTTCGTCATGTCTTTAGATGGTTATTCAGTACTCTTTAGAGTTTTTATTCTTCTTGTTTTATTGATCAAGATTTCTTTTATGAGGTAAATTTTTGTTTTGGGTAAGTAAAAGTATCCTTTTATGTTATTTCTTATGATAATTTGTATCGGTAAATTCTAAAATTTTCTATTGGGAGTGTCTATGAAGAGTTGAATTTATGTATAAAGCATTTTTCAACCTCGTGATAAGGATAGGTTTCTCTATTGGAAGTGAATGAGTTGTATTTTTTATATGGGGAAAAACCTGCTAAGCTTATGATATATTGCATTGTTTATGAAGGCCAATATTCCCCGTGCTTGTAAAAATAATGTTTTTTATGTTGCTATTTTTTGCAAGATGTATAAAAGGTGCGCAGTTTTAAGGGGGGGCATTGTTCATGAAGGATTTTTATCATCTGTAAATGTGTTGTTTTTCACGACTCTTAAGATTCTTAACTTTTGAAAATATGAATATTCGTATTCTTTATAAATTTTATTGAATAAGTGTTCATGGCTTTATTAGGGGAGGAATTGAGTTGAATAGAGTGAGGGGCTTCTTTATAAATTGTACTATTGTAATAAGCATTGTTTGTGTTGACTTGCGCAGCATGTGGCACATTATTTCAATAAAGGTAAGCAATTAGATAATGGCAGAAGCTTTGAAAGTTGGTATTGCGGGGCTAGGTACCGTTGGTACTTCAGTTGTTCGGATTTTGCGTGAAAAAGCCGATTACTTGGCTTGCCAATGTGGACGATCGATTGAAATTGTTGCTGTGAGTGCGCGTGATAAGGTTCGTAATCGTGGCATTGATTTAAGCGATGTAAAGTGGTTTGATACACCTGTGGAGATGGCTGCTGCTGGGGAAATCGACGTTTTTGTTGAATTAATTGGTGGCGAACTAGATGTCGTGCATAAAGCTGTTGAGAAGGCTCTTGAAGTAGGGCATCATGTTGTTACTGCCAATAAGGCACTTCTTGCTCGACATGGAGTAACCCTTGCTATTAGTGCGGAGAAAAAAGGTGTTTTTCTCAATTTTGAAGCTGCTGTTGCTGGAGGAATTCCTGTTGTTAAAGCAATGAGAGAATCTCTCTCCAGTAATTATATATCGAAAATTTACGGCATTCTAAATGGAACCTGTAACTATATATTAACACGTATGTTTACTGAAGGTCTTTCATTTAAAGACTGTTTGGCCGATGCACAAAAGCTTGGTTATGCAGAAACTGATCCAACTTTTGACATTGATGGAAATGATACCGCTCATAAATTGGCTTTATTGACAAGTTTGGCATTTGGAACAGAAACTTCGTTAGATGACGTCTATGTTGAAGGAATTAGCAATATCTCACAGATTGATATCAGAGCGGCTGATGAATTGGGTTATCGGATTAAGCTTTTAGGGGTTGCATTAAAAACTGATTCTGGAATCGAACAACGTGTTCATCCAACGATGGTACCAACCTCATCAATGATTGCACAGATCCACGGAGTAACGAATGCACTTTCTATTCAAAGTGATTTATTAGGTGAATTACTGTTTTCTGGTCCTGGTGCTGGAGGAACGGCAACAGCATCAGCGGTTATTGGTGATTTAGTGGACATAGCAAAAGCACCTTCCAGTTTTCAGTATGCACCTGTTTTTGGAAGCCCAGCATTGGAGCTTTCTCCTCATAAAAAAGCACGTATTTCTCATCATGCAGGTGGTTATTTTATTCGTTTAAATGTTCATGATCGCGCTGGTGTTTTTGCAACAGTTGCAAGACATATGGCTGATCATCATATTTCATTAGAGTCGATTGTTCAAAGACCTTTTGTAGAAAGTCAGGCTGTAAAAACAATCATTTTGATAACACATGAAACAACAGAAGCAAATGTACGGCAAGCACTTGCTGAAATTGAAAAAGATAGGCATCTTGTTGCAAAATCTCAATTTATTCGTATTGAACGTATGACATAGAATTAATAATTTGTTTATAATAGGACATAAAGAAGCTTGAGTATTTTCTCTTGTGGAAAGTTTTCATCTTTTCCAAAAGCTTTCTTCTTAATACTTAGAAATAAATGTTAGTGTATTTTGCTAATGTTTATTCAGTAGGATTTTTCATATGCCCACAACTCAAAAGATTTTAAATGGACTTGATCGTATTTTAACGCTTGAATTAGCGCGTGTAACTGAACGTGCTGCTGTTGCAGCTGCACGCTGGCGTGGACGTGGTGATGAAAAGGCTGCTGATCAAGCTGCTGTAGATGCAATGCGTCAAGAACTAAATCAGTTATCTATTGATGGTACAGTGGTGATAGGTGAAGGTGAACGCGATGAAGCGCCTATGCTTTATATTGGAGAAAAGGTAGGTCTTCAAAATGGATTGGCGATTGATATTGCACTTGATCCACTGGAGGGAACGACAATTTGTGCTAAAAATCTTGCTAATTCTTTGGCTGTCATTGCAATTGCTGAAAAAGGTAATTTACTTTATGCACCTGATGTTTATATGAAAAAAATTGCTATTGGTCCTGGTTATCCAAAGGGGGTTGTTGATATAGATGCTTCTCCTGCTGATAATATTCACGCTCTTGCAAAGGCTAAGGGAGTGGTTGCTAATCAGATTACTGTTTGTATTATGGATCGTCCTCGTCACGAAAAATTGATTCATGAAGTGCGAAAAACTGGGGCATCAATTCGTTTAATTGGTGATGGAGATGTTGCTGGCGTTATTGATACAACAAATCCAAATGAAACGGGTGTTGATATCTACATGGGAATTGGTGGAGCACCAGAAGGCGTATTAGCAGCTGCCGCTTTGCGTTGTATAGGGGGGCAGATGCAGGGGCGTTTACAGCTTGACACAGAAGAGAAAATTGCGCGTGCAGCCAAAATGGGGATCAATGATCCCAATAAAGCTTATACAATGGAAGAAATGGCAAAGGGTGATGTTTTATTTTCTGCAACAGGTGTGACGGATGGTAACATGCTTTCTGGTGTTAAGTTTACTTCTCGTTATATTCAAACGGAAACTCTCGTGATGCGTTCTCGTACTGGTACAATTCGTAATATTAAAGCACAACATCGAGATCATTCCAAATTTGATTAATGTTTTTCTGTGGTTCTTAAAAGATAAAGAATATCACCTCTGAGGAATGCGCTTCCATAAAAGTTTAAAAGATATGTTTATGGAAGCGCTCATTTAGAGATATCTTTTTACGAAAGATGAACAGAATGCACCCAACCATTTTTATCTTCTATATTCCCTTTTTGAAGATCAACCAGTTGTGTGCGAAGTTTTTTTGTAAGCTCACCAATCATTTCATTTCCAATAACAAATTCTCCATCTTTGTATTTAAAGCGACCGATTGCTGTGATAACGGCCGCTGTACCGCAAGCAAAGACTTCTTTAAGGTGACCACTTCGTGCATCTTCTTTGAGTGATTCAAAAGAGTAAGAACGTTCTTCTACTGTTAAACCTATTTGTTGGGCCAATTGTAAAATTGAGTGACGTGTTATTCCTGGAAGAATAGTGCCATTAAGTGCAGGCGTTACAAGTGTATTATTTTCCATAACAAAGCAAACATTCATGCCGCCGAGTTCTTCAATCCATTTATGTTCGACCATATCAAGAAAGAGCACTTGGTTACAGTTATGTTGTATCGCACTTTTTTGTGCGAGCAAGCTTGCTGCATAGTTACCGCCACATTTGGCAGCACCTGTACCTCCTGGACCAGCACGGCTATAATCTTTTTCAATCCATACACTGACAGGTTTTTCTTCTTCTTTGAAATATGATCCAACAGGAGATGCTATGATACAGAAAATATATTTTTCAGAAGGGCGAACTCCCAAAAAGCTTTCATTGCTAAACATGAATGGGCGTATATAGAGGCTCGCATTCGGAAGATCAGAAACCCATTTTTGATCAATTTTTACCAACTGATGAATGGCATCTAAAAAGATGTCCTTTGGCAATTCCGGCATGGCTAATCGCTTTGCTGATTCTATAAAACGTTGTGCATTGGCATCAGGGCGGAATAACAAAATGCGTCTATCTTTTGTGCGATATGCTTTTAGACCTTCAAAAATCTCTTGCGCATAATGTAGAACAGTACTTGCTGGGTCAATCTCTAACGGTTTGTATTGAGAGATAATAGCGTTATGCCAACCTTTCTCCTTAGTCCATTGGATGGTACACATATGATCTGTGAAAAATTGACCAAAACCAGGATTTTTTAGAATTTCTTCACGATTTTTATCTGACAGGGGTGATGGGTGTTTTTCTATTTTAAACGGAAGTGGTGAGGCGAGAGATTTCATAAGTAAAACCTTTTGGGATATGCTTTATTTTTATGTGCTTTTTATCATAAAAAAACACCAAAATGTTTTCATAGCAACTTTATTATTAGAAAATCATTTGTGTCAATGTCTTAATTATAGGATTAGAAGAAAAGATTTTTGAAAGATATTTTGTTGCTATTTGTATGCCTCTTCTTCTCAATTTTATTCAATAATCTGGAACTTTTATACATATTTGTCGTTTTTTGGATAAGTCTCTGGATCATTTTGCATACGCATATTTTACAATTTAAAATTAGGGGAATTGAGAAAAGGAATTTACTATGATCGATAGAAATTACTACACATATGAAGAACGTATAGCTGCAGAAAAAAAAGAGCGTGAACAGCGTAACTCGATCGGTAGAGGTATTCTCGCTGTTCTCCTTGCTCTTTTTCTTATCTGGTTTGTTTTCGGTTTTTTAGGGTCTTTTTTTGAAAAAACTCCTGAAGGTGTATCTCACTCTAATCCTACACAATCAAACCAGAACATCATAAGTCCTAAAAAAGATTTTAGTACATCATCTCCTATACCTTATACCTATAAAGGTACGCTGCCTTCTTTACCTCACGAACAAAATTCTTTCTCAGAAAGAAGCCAGTCTGATATGGATCAAGGAATAACATTCCCTCGGATACATGAATCTGGAAAAATTTGATAGGATTCTAACTTTTTAAGTCACTTGATTAGTTAATTTACTACTGTCTAAATTAATAGTGCGACGGTTGTTGAGTCCGTCGCATTATTTATTAGCGGGTGATAAAGCAATTCCCTCCAAAACTTTTTATGTCCTCACAAAGGCTTATGGCGTCATTCCGATTTTGCGTTTGAATACGAATACGATAATAGATTCCCTTTCCCGGTATGAGAGCAGACTGAATATTTAAAGGACGAACGCCGATAAGAGATCCAAATTTGGACTGCATTTTTTTCAAAGAATCTCTAGCTAGCGCATGGGTTGGTTGGGAGGAAAGCTGTACGTAATAACTTTCTGAATTTTCAGTGTCTGTTTGGTTCGCTAGTTTTTGGTGAGAAAAATCATGCGTTTGTAATTCTGAACTTCTCTCTGCACGTGAAGGAATGGGTATAAATTTTTCTTCAACATGAGAGGCATTTTCAGCTATTATTTTATCAATATTATGCGTGAGATTATCTTCTGTTTCGTTGTTATTGGTATCGGACGTTTCGTTGTTATTGGTATCAGAATCGTACGAAGAAATAGGGGAAGAATCTTGAAATTGATCTTCAGTCGTTTGATTAATTGTTTCTTTTAATTCGTTAGGAACTTCTTTTTCTGTGTGATGTTTAGGCGCCAGTACAATTGTACCGTCTTGGTTTACAACAACAGTTTGTACTTCTCGTGTTGGAATAGTGTGATCGATAGCTCCATTTATGGCATCTTCAACATCAGTTTCATTAAGAGAAGAAGATGAAGAATCTGTATCTCCCTGTTGATTTACTTCTACTAAATTCTCAGGTTGTTCAGAATTATCAATAAGAAACTGCTGTGTATTCTCTTGTTTATCATTTTCTTCGGTTGTTTGTTTATAAATATCTAAATTATGTGCAACATCATTTTCCGTTTCAGTCGTTTCTTGTTTGAATTTGAAAGGCGTATTATCAGCGTGAATAATGGGTACATTTTCATTTTTTTGTGGCGACATAAAGAGATAAGAGTAACCGGCAAAACCAATTGCTATTAAAATAAGAAGAACGATACTTTTAGTAAAAGTTTTACCAACAATAAAACTTCTTAAGAAAGAAGGGGGAGGGGCATGGGGAGGAATATTATCTGCTCCTTTGTGTAATGAATCTTCGGTAAAAGAGGAAGAATGATGTCTCGTATTGTCAGTAGGAAAATAGTTAGCATTTTGTTCTTGAAAATCTCTATATGCATCTTCTCCTAGATCTTGCATGGTTTGATGAAAGATTTTATGAAAGATTTCACTTTCCTGTTGTTTCTGAGAAAAATTTTCTTCTCGAACATTTCCAACATTAAGGATCTCAGAAAATTCTTCTTTAAAACCATCGGTTTGTATATCATATTCTGGAGTTTCATATGTGATTTCAGGAACTGTAATTGTTCCAGTTTTTTCTACTATTTCCTCTGCAAATTTATAGGTATCAACATTGGGAGGAGGCGTATCTCTGTGGGTATAGTTATGAGCAAAAAAACTATCTTCTTGTTTTGTATTAAAACTTTCCGATGAGGAATGCGCCTCATTTAAATCGCTTTGATTATACGATACTTCTTCTTTGGATATCTTTTCAGTATTATTGATGTACTGGGCATGAATATCAGGATATTTCTGAGTTCTTTCAGCATAAGTTTCTTGTTTTAAGAACTTTTCTTCATAAGATTCAGATTGTGTGAATTCTTTCACATCAGAAGGTTTATCGATTTGCGTTGTATGTGGCGATATGCCCTTTGTTTCTTCATTTCTTATGGTATTTTCTCTTTCTAAAATATGATCAGAAGATGAAAAAAACGTGTTTTCATCTGTAGGATGGGGAGAGATATTAGTATAATATTCTTCAACCCAATTTTCTTGATCAGCTGAAACTATATATGAATGATTTACAGGAGTGTCGTTATAATTTTGCTGTATATTGGAAATACTTGATTGCTGCACATTTGTTTGTGAAAAATGATTGGTTTGTTCGACAGGTTTTTTAGATTTTCTGTGTATATCCACTTCATCCAAAAAGAAATTTTCTGTTTGCATACTAAAATCACTTTTTTCAGAAAAGGAATCATCATTTATTGGTGCTGCTCCCTTGTTGGATGATTGATTCTTTTGAATAGGTAATGGTGAAAGTGCATCTAAAATTTGTTCTTCATCATGAGATGGAGATGAGGAGCTTTCTTCTTCAGATAAAAATTTATTTTGTTCTGAACTGCTAAAAAAAGCATTTTGTGTAGTATATGCGTTTTGTTTATTGCTTGTTGTGTAGGAGTTCCATTGCGTTCTTTGATCATCAAGTGATGGGTCATTCGTTAAATGATTTTCAAATTTTGCTTCTAAAAATGATAAATCAAAATCATCATCGTGCGATGAAGTTTTAGAAAATTGAGATGCTGATGGATCAGTCTGTGAAGATTGATCATGCTGGTTCGCATCTTGTTTATTCGGATTAAAAATTTGCGTAAGCTTCTCTAAAGGATCGTGATGTTCATGATCCTGCTTTATTTCGCGTGAATTTCTGCGATCGTTATCGCTCATAGTTTTTCTCACATGATGATCTGCATCTGCGTGCAATAAAATAAATGGTTAATTATAATTTAGTATGGTTTAAAATTATAAGCTTACCCCCTCCTGTAATAAGAATACATAAAAAAGTTTTTCAATAAAGGGCTTATTTTATGTATTTACAAAACTTTTTCAACGCATTTCTGTTGGGGCGTCGACTCCTATGATTTTAAGTCCTGATGATAAAATATTTACAATAGCTTGGATTAATCCTAATCTGGCAAGTGACAACTCCTTATCATCGGGCTGAATAAAGCGTAAATTGATATTATCACTTCCTTTATTCCAATGAGAATGAAAATTTGAAGCAAGATCATAGAGATAAAATGCCAATCTGTGTGGTTCTTTATGGACGACAGCTTGCTCAATAATACGTGGATATTCAGAAAGTTTGCGTATTAAGGATATTTCACTCTCATCTGTTAACCGATTGAGGTGTGCAATCATTGTATTCGTTGAAAAATTTTCGATATGAAAGGCTTCTCGTGCTTGACGAAAGACTGAATGGCAACGTGCACTTGCATACTGCACATAAAAGATAGGATTATCTTTTGATTGTTCTGTCACTTTTGCAAAATCAAAATCAAGAGGTGCTTCGCATTTACGATACAGCATCATAAAACGTACTGGATCACGACCCACTTCCTCTACAACATCACGCAAAGTGACAAATGATCCCGCTCTTTTTGACATGCGTACAGGTTGGCTATTGCGAAAGAGTTTTACTAATTGACATAAGAAAACGCTTAATTTGGCTTTATCTCCAGAAATTGCTTTGGCCATTGCTTCTAACCGCTTTACATAACCAGCATGATCCGCACCTAGAATATAAATCATTTCATCAAAATGACGATTGAATTTATCATGAAAATAAGCAACATCAGCAGCAAAATAAGTGTAAGAGCCGTCAGATTTTATTAAGACACGGTCCTGATCATCACCAACATCTGTAGAACGGAACAAGGTTTGCTCGTTTGGTTCCCAGTCTTCTGTATTTTTCCCCTTTGGTGGTGGGAGTTTTCCTTTATAGATATAACCGTTTAAAGTAAGGTTATTAATTGTGTTACGAATAGCACGGGCGTTATCTGCATAAAGCATTTTCTCAGAGAAAAAGATGTCATGATAGACATTAAGAGCTGCTAAATCTTGGCAAATCATTGACATCATTGCCTGAATTGCCCGTTCCTTTACGATAGATAAAGCTTCACCTTTATCCATAGTGAGTAATTGGTCATCAAACTCTTGGACGAGTAACTTACCTAATGGAATCAAGTATTCACCAGGATAGAGACCTTCTGGAATTTCATGAATTTTTTCTCCAAGAGCTTCTCGATAACGTAATAAAACGGAATGAGCGAGTACTTCGATTTGTTGACCAGCGTCATTGATGTAATATTCTTTCGTAACATTATAACCTACAAATTGGAGCAAATTGGAGAGCACATCTCCAACAACGGCACCTCGACAGTGCCCAACATGCATTGGTCCTGTTGGATTTGCAGAGACATATTCAACATTGATGCGCTTTCCTTGCCCCATGGGAACACGGCCGTAAGACGTACCTAATTCAAGCATAGATTTTACAACATCTTGCCAAAATGGCTTTGTAAGTCTGATATTGATGAAACCGGGACCGGCAACATCAATGGAGTCAATAGAGGAATCATTTTTAAGAAGCTCTATAATTTTTTCTGCAAGTGTACGAGGGTTTAATCCAATAGATTTTGCAAGGACCATAGCAGCATTTGTTGATAAATGGCCATGTGAAAAATCACGGGGAGGATCAACGGTGATTTTCGATAAATGAAGTTTATCTCCATTTTTTTCTTTTATATCAGATAATTCAAGTAATTTTTTAACTTTTTCCTCGAAGCTTTTAAAGACATTCATATTCATCTTCCATCATGGTATTCAAAAACGATTAAAAGAAATTATCTGTATAGCCAAATAAGCGGTGATATTCACGTATAGCGTAATGATCGGTCATACCTGATAGAAAATCAGCAATAAGACATGCTAACTCTTCATTTGTTAGACAGGCTATTTTGTTCCCCCAACTTTCAGGCATTGTATCCGGATTTTTATAATAACAGTCGAATAATTTTTGTACAATAGATTTTGCTGCATCGCGACGGCTAAGAACTTGATCATGGTAATAAAGATTTTTAAACAGGAAGTTCTTTAGTTCTTTTTCATGAGTAGACATTGTGGGTGAAAAAGCAACAATGGTTTGTTTCGCATGGTGAACATCATCTATATTTTGTGGTTTTATACGTGCCAAGTTTTCTTGTGAGTGTTTGATAACATCTTCAACCATGGTTGTTATTTGCCTTCGTACCAGTGTGTAACTACGCCGAGCTTGATCAAGTTGTGGATGCTCGTCTGTTATATCTTTCAATAATGCTGCTGTCAGTGAAACCTGTTCGAATTGATCAAGTGTTAAAAATTGCGAACGCAGCCCATCATCAATATCATGGGCATTGTAAGCAATATCATCAGCAATCGCAGCACATTGTGCTTCTAGTCCAGCAAAAGAATCGAGTTCAAGATCCTGTTTTTCATTGTATTGTAGAATATCTATAGGAACTTCTTTGCTGTGTGCATAACGACCTAAAAGAGGACCGTTATGCTTCACAAGTCCTTCGAGTGTTTCCCAAGTAAGATTAAGTCCATCAAAATTTGCATAGCGTTGTTCTAATTTTGTAACGATGCGTAATGCCTGTGCATTATGGTCAAAACCACCATAAGGTGCCATCATTTCATTAAGGGCATCTTCTCCTGCATGGCCAAAAGGTGTATGTCCAAAGTCGTGAACAAGAGCAATAGCTTCGGCAAGATCTTCATCAAGGAAGAGTGCACGGGCTAAGGTTCGTGCAATTTGAGAAACTTCTATTGAATGTGTCAGCCTTGTGCGATAATGATCACTTTCATCAGCAATAAAAACTTGGGTTTTATGTTTAAGGCGTCGAAATGCATTAGAGTGAATAATACGGTCTCTATCTCGTTGAAAAGGCGATCGTATGCTACTCATAGGTTCATGGAATAATCTACCACGGCTTGTTTGCGGGTTGGCACTATAGATCGCTCGAGATTGGTAATTGATATTGCTTATATCCATTGCAAGCTGTCCATTATCATTCTAAATTGGATTGGTTTATTATGAATAAACGTCTCTTTGATTTAGGATACTCTTTCTTGATAGTTTAATGCAAGGATATATAGGATGTGTGTAAATATTTCAGATGTTGCTGCCAAACGAATTGCACAGATACTTTCGAGTGAACCTGATAAAATAGGATTACGTATTTCCGTTGAAGGTGGAGGATGTTCTGGGTTTTCTTATAAATATCATTTGGTTTCTAAAATGGATGAGGATGATCTCGTTCTTAAAAAAGATGGTGCTATTGTTTTTATTGATTCACTTTCTCTTCCTTTCATGGAAGGAGCAGAAATTGATTTTGTTGATGATCTTATGGGACAGTCTTTTCAAATTCATAATCCTAATGCGGTCTCATCATGTGGTTGCGGTGTAAGTTTTTCAATTTAGAATGGTGACTCTGTGAGATTGTTTCTTGAAAAAAATATTACTTTGGTCAACAATGCAAATAATGAGTATTTTTATGAAAATATTGCGCAGATATTTGTGGTTATGCGTGGTGCTTACTACAGTGGGGTGGAGCTACCATGTTTTTTCTGAAGAAGGAAAAGGGCAAGTTTATCAGCGAAAACAACCAAAAAACTTTATTCTAAAATCTCAAGATCATGAAGAAGAAAATCAAGTTCTTCAGAGCCAACTTATATTAAATGCTCGATTAAAAAATAGTAATGAAGATATAGCAAAAGGGCTGGTATGGCGGGTTTATGCACCTATTTTAGGAATTGATGATAAATTACCATTGATTGCAACTTATGAGGGTGGCAGTGCGCGCTTTTCTTTAGAACCAGGGAGTTATCTTGTTCACGTTTCATTTGGTCATGCAAGTGCGGTGCATCGTGTCAGTTTAGAAAGTGGACAGAGCATTATTAAAAACTTTAACCTTGATGCTGGTGGTGTCATTTTAAATGCTACACTGCTTAACGGTACAATTAATGACAAGGAATTGCGTTTCACCATCTATGAGGATGAAAAAGAAAATGATGATACTGATGTGGTTTTATCAAATATTAAACCCCAATCAATTGTCCGTTTAAAAGCTGGGCACTATCATATTGCTTCTCATTATGGTTCTGTTAATGCCACTGTTCGTTCAGACATTCACGTGGATACGGGAAAAATTACTGAAGTCACTCTTGAACATCAGGCAGCTCAAATTGTTTTAAAGTTGGTACGACAAGAAGGAGGGGAAGCGCTTGCTGATACAAGCTGGTCTATTACCAATGATTCTGGTGATATCGTTTACGAAACTGTTGGTGCATATGTTTCACTCGTGTTAGCTGAGGGTGAGTATATTGCAATTGCCAAAAATAAAGATAAAATTTATCAAAAAGTTTTTTCAGTTGTTTCCGGCCATGATGAAGATATAAGTGTGGTGACGGATGCAAAAAATATGCAAAAAATTGAAGAAGAAGTGGATTAATGATTTTTCATAGATATAAACCGTAATGAGAGGGGGATAGAGATTTGGTTGTAGAAATTTCAACAGTTGGTGTGTTTTTTGCCGGTGCATTATCTTTTTTATCGCCGTGTGTTTTGCCGTTAGTTCCTCCTTATTTATGCTATATGGCAGGTATTGGTATTGATGATTTTCGTTCAGATAAGCAGAGTGGAAAAGTATTTGTACGGTGGGAGCTTTTTTCTTCTGTTATTGCTTTTATTCTTGGTTTCACAACTGTTTTTGTTGCTTTAGGTGCTAGTGCGAGCACAATTGGTCAATTCATTGGCTATTATCGTGATTGGTTTGCGCTTGCTGCTGGAGTGATCATTATTATTTTTGGTTTAAATTTTTTAGGTATTTTTAAAATTGCTTTTTTATTTCGTGAAGCGCGTTTCCAAACGCGTAAAACGCCAGCTGGCCCTTTAGGGGCTTATATTATTGGTTTAGCTTTTGCATTTGGTTGGACACCATGTATTGGTCCAATTTTAGGTCCTGTTATAACCCTTGCTGGAACAAAAGAAACTGTAGGTGAGGGGGCACTCCTTTTAGGGGTTTATGCTTTAGGTCTTGGAGTACCTTTTGTGTTAGCAGCTTTATTTTCAAGTAGTTTTATGAAGTTTTTAGGGACTTTTCGTATTCATTTAGGAAAAGTGGAGAAGGTCATTGGAATTTTTTTGGTTATTACGGGTATTTTATTTTTAACAGGTTCTATGCAGGATTTTTCATTTTGGCTTTTGGAAAATTATCCTTCTCTTTGTAATGTAGAAGCTTTTCATTGGCATGATATTATAAGTTTTTTTGGATTTTCTCGTTAGTTATATGTGATTTATGGTTAGAAACTGTCTTTTTATTGTTCTTGCAGCAGGTGAGGGAACGCGTATGAACTCATCTCTCCTTAAAGTGCTGCATAAAATTGCTGGGTTGCCGCTTGTATGCCATGTTATAAAACAAATAGAGTTAGCAGGTGTTTCGCAATTAGCAGTCATTGTGGGGGCTGGTGCAGAAGATGTTACTAAAGTTGTTCAATCATTTGCAAAAAATGTAATGATTTTTGAGCAAAAAGAACGTTTAGGAACTGCTCATGCTGTTTTATCTGCTCGTTTAGCTTTGCAAAAAGGAGTGGATGATGTTCTCATTGTTTTTGGCGATACACCTTTGATTGAGCAAGGTACATTGCAAAAAGTCCGTGCGCAGCTTGCTGAGGGAGCAGATGTTGTTGTTGCTGGTTTTCATGCTTCAGATCCGACAGGTTATGGGCGTCTTCTTCAGAAGAATGGTAAACTTGTCGCCATTGTAGAAGAAAAAGATGCAAGTGATGAAGAAAGAAAAATTTCTTTTTGTAATGGTGGAATATTCGCTATCAATGGAAAGCATGCACTTTCTCTTTTAGAGAAGGTTCATAATCATAATTTAAAGAAAGAATATTATTTAACTGATCTTGTTTCTATTGCGGTTAGTGAAGGACTAGAGGTTCGAATTGTTGAAGTGCCTTTCGATAATGTTATAGGGATTAATAACTGTTTTGAGCTTTCTGAAGCGGATGCTTTGTGGCAAAAGCGTAAAGCACAAAGTTTAATGTTGTCTGGTGTTACAATACTTAAACCAGAAACTGTCTATTTTTCTTATGATACAGAGATTGAACCAGGGGTGATGATTGAACCAAATGTTTATTTTGGATTAGGAGTCAAGGTACAATCTGGCGCAATTATTCATGCATTTAGTTATCTAGAAGGCACTGTGGTTGGAGAGGATGCAAGGATTGGACCTTATGCACGTTTGCGTTCTGGAACAGAATTAGCGCGATCAGTCAAGATTGGAAATTTTTGCGAGGTTAAACAAGCAAAGGTCGGAGAATCTTCTAAAATTAATCATTTGAGTTATATTGGTGATGCAGAAATTGGTGCTTATAGCAATATCGGAGCTGGTACGATTACTTGCAATTATGATGGGTTTCGCAAACATAAAGTTATGATTGGTGATCATGCTTTTATTGGTTCTAATTCAGCTCTTGTTTCTCCATTGATTATAGGGAATGGCTCTTACATTGCTTCAGGAAGTGTTATCACCGAAAATGTTCCTATGAATAGTATGGCTTTGGGACGCGCACGGCAAGTGATAAAAGAGAATTATGCAATAAAGTTGCGCGCGCGTTTATCAGAAAATAAACAAAAGAAGTAATCATTCTATTTCTTTCTTTTATAGTGATTTAACCATTGTATAGAAGATTTAATTTTAAGTATTGCCGTACTACATATTTGATTTATCTGATGACTTAAAGTTTTGAATGAAAGCTATTGGATTGTTTTATAGAATATTATAAATCTGTGATGTAGGTTGGAGCTTTTAAATGTGTGGAATTATTGGAATTCTAGGAAATCGGTGTGTTACATCTTCTTTGATTGATGGTTTGAGGCGTCTTGAGTATAGAGGGTACGATTCTTCTGGTGTTGCTACAGTGCATAATGGGCACCTTTATCGTATGCGCGCTGAGGGTAAACTTGTTTATTTAGAAGAAAAATTAAAACAAACACCTCTGGAAGGAAATTTAGGGATTGGCCATACCCGTTGGGCGACTCATGGAGTTGCTGTGGAGAGAAATGCACATCCTCATTTAACTGAACGGCTTGCAATCGTTCATAATGGTATTATTGAAAATTTTGTAGAATTGCAAAGAGAGCTGATTAAAGATGGTTATGTCTTTGAAACAGAAACGGATACCGAGGTTATTGCGCATTTAATTACGCGTGCATTAAAAAGTGGTCTTTCGCCCCAGGAAGCAATGCGAACAAGTTGGAAAAAATTGCAAGGTGCTTTTGCTCTTGCTCTTATTTTTAAGGATGAAGATAATCTTATGATTGCTGCTCGCTCTGGTCCGCCGCTGGCAATTGGATATGGAAAAGATGAATTTTTTGTTGGATCAGATGCTATTGCTTTGGCACCATTCGTAGATCGTATTAGCTATATGGAAAATGGGGATTGGGCTGTCCTGACACGGGAAGGCGTAACAATTTATGATGCTAACAATCAGCCAGTACAACGCCCCATTACAACATTATTTGAAGGAAATTTATTAGTTTCTAAGGGTAATCATCGTCATTTCATGCACAAGGAAATGTTTGAACAACCTGAAGTCATTTCTCGTAATTTAGCATATTATCTTGATCTTGGAAATTATACAGTTCGTTCACTTGAGAATTTGATTGATTGGAAAAATACGCATCGGCTACTCTTTGCTAGCTGTGGAACAGCTTATTATTCTACCTTAGTGGCACGTTACTGGTTTGAGAATTTTGCTGCTTTAAGTGTTGATAATGATGTCGCTTCAGAATTTCGTTATCGTGAACCACCCTTAAGTCCTGATGTGTTATCGGTGTTTGTTTCTCAGTCTGGTGAAACAGCTGATACACTGGCTTCTTTGCGTTATTGTCGTGAACGTAATATAAAAACAGCGACAATTGTGAATGTTGAGCAATCGACAATGGCAAGAGAAGCTGATTTTATTCTTCCTACATTAGCGGGGATAGAAATTGGTGTTGCTTCAACAAAAGCCTTTACTTGTCAATTGGCAACGCTTGCCGCTATGGCGCTTGATGCTGCTAAGCAACGTGGATATCTTTCAGAGAAAGCAGAACGTCAGTTTGTTCAACAATTGGCAGAAATTCCAAGAATTTTAAACGAGGTTTTAAAATTAGATAATAGGATTGAACAGATTTGCCGTCATTTAGTAAATGTAAAAGGTGTGCTTTACCTAGGGCGTGGAACTTCTTATCCGATTGCTTTAGAGGGAGCTCTGAAATTGAAGGAGCTTTCTTATATTCATGCCGAAGGTTATGCAGCAGGTGAATTGAAACATGGACCAATTGCGTTGGTAGATGAGTCAATACCAGTTATTGTTGTGGCACCTTATGATAGGTGGTTTGAAAAAACTTTTTCTAACATGCAAGAGGTGGCAGCGCGCAATGGTCGTATCATTTTGATCACTGATAAGAGAGGGGTAGAAGCAGTTCATCTTGATACTTTATCAACGATTGTTTTGCCAGATGTTCCAGAATTTATTGCACCTATTATTTATACTCTACCTATTCAGTTAATCGCTTATCATACAGCTGTTTTATTAGGAACAGATGTTGATCAACCGCGTAATTTGGCAAAATCGGTCACTGTTGAATAAAAATCTGTTCTAAACATAAAAAGAAAAAATCAGAAGAAAATGATAGGACTCTATTATTTCTTATCAAATTTTTTAGAGGTAGCAATATTTTAAAAGTCATTCATTTTTCATATGGATGGAATCTTAAGGGAAGATCCTTTGCAAAAGTCAAAAATTATAGAAAAAATTATATAAAAATGGTTAGATTTTTTGAGAGAAGTATTTGAAGACATTGTCAGAGTCATTGAAATGTAATGAATGACTAAAGAAGAATGGTATTTATTCCTGTAGATGTTTATCCCATTCTAGGTGTAATGTCTATTTTAGTATATAGTTTGGGTTCAAAGTAACTGTTGTAGATATTTGCCACCATTTGTAAAAAATCTATTTTCAAGCCTTGTAATAAAATTTGTTTTATAGATGAATTTTTAAATATAAGGTTGTTCGTACTATTTATTTTAAATTGTTAAATATTAATAGAAGCTATTCTTTTTGAGAAAAACTTCTATTTATATAAAGTTAAGTAGTGTAATTAGTAATTTATCGATTAAACTAAGTATTGCAAAAATATAATAAATATAAATTATTAAAAAATATAATACAATAATTTTATATTTGTATAAATAAAGTAATTTATATAATAATTTCTTTATTTATAAATATAATATAATATAATATATTATGATAGTTTATTTGAAGAATATTAAGTATTATAATAAATTTATATGTTAGTGGAAAAGGAATATTATTATTTTTTATGCTTATTCATAAAGTATTTTGTTAAAACAGTTCTAAAAAGATATATGATAGAGCTGTTAGAGGTGGAATTTTTATATATAGTAGCAAGAATGAACACTTTTACCGCTTATGCAAATTTGTTTATAGATAATTGCTTGTTTTTAATAACGGATCGATTATAGAGTTGGGCAGTTTATATCGTATAATAGAAAAAGTTAGTATAAGTATAATAAATAGTTTTCTCTCATTTAATGAAATATATTTTGTATTTGTGGAAATTTTATTGAAAAATCATAAAAAACATCAAAGTATCACGGAATTTTTAATTTAAGTTCATTTTGATGAGAAAATTTATTATTTGTGCTGTAAGAATTAAGCTTGGTTAGCAGAAATTTTATAGAAGTTGTATTGTAAGAGCGTGTGCTATTGTAATCTTATTTTTTCATATACGAGGGGGGAAGTTTACTTCATTTGGAGAATGTTTCATTCTTTGCTTCTTTATTTTAGCGAGCGTAGCTTCCCTTTTTTAGACAGTTAGATATTTATATTATTTACTGTAAATTCTTTTATCTATCTATTTTATGGTAGTTATGATGAGAGGGGATATTGGTGAAAAGATTTCTATAATACGATTTGTAACGCTTTCTATTTTTATTTGACAGTTATCCTGCTCGTAATAGACGCATAGCGTCATCACGCCCAAAAAGATAAAGGAGCAAACGTAAAGTTTGTCCTTGTTCTGAAGAAAGATGAGGATCACGTTGCAAAAATGAATGTGCATCTCTTCTTGCCATGGATAAAAGATCATTATGTATTGCAAGGTTTGCTACGCGAAACTCAGGCATACCAGATTGTTTGGTTCCTAAAAGTTCTCCTTCTCCTCGCAAACGCCAATCTTCTTCAGCGATTTTAAAACCGTCTTCTGTATTGCGTATAATATTAAGGCGTGTCGCTGCCATCTTTGTCAGTGGCTCTTTGTAGAGTAAAATACAGGAAGATTTTTTGTTTCCTCGTCCAACACGTCCACGCAATTGATGCAATTGTGAAAGCCCGAAATGTTCTGCATGTTCGATGACGATGATAGAAGCATCAGGAATGTCCACTCCCACTTCAATGACTGTGGTTGCAACCAAAATACTTGTATTTCCATATTTAAAAGATGCCATAGCTGCTTCTTTTTCATCTGTAGACATTTTCCCATGGATCATTCCAACAAGTGTACCAAATCGCTCATGAAGCATAGCAAAACGGCTTTCAATTGAAGTGAGCTCAAGAATTTTAGATTCTTCCACTAAAGGGCAGATCCAATAAAGTTTTTCACCTTTTTCTAACGCAATAGCAATGCGTTCTATGAGTTCATGAATACGTTTCAAAGAAAGTATTGCTGTTTTAATTGGTTGTCGTCCCATTGGTTTTTCAGTAATTTGAGAAACGTCCATATCACCAAAAGCTGTTAAGACGAGTGTACGTGGAATAGGGGTGGCGGTCATTACTAGCATATCAGGTTTATGACCTTTTGCGGTAAGGGCAAGTCGTTGATGCACACCAAAACGGTGTTGTTCATCAATAATCGCTAAGGCAAGATTATTATAAGAAACGCTATCTTGTATGAGAGCATGTGTTCCGATGATTATAGAAGCTTGGCCTGATAGGATATCGTTCAAGATGTTTGTGCGTGTTTTTCCTTTTTCTCGTCCAGTTAAAAGGGTTGTTCGTAATCCGATCTTTTCAGCAAGAGGTGCAATTGTAGAAAAATGCTGTCTGGAAAGAACTTCTGTTGGTGCCATTAAAGCGGATTGTCCTGAATTTTCAGCAATTTGTGCACTTGCCATCAGTGCAACAACGGTTTTTCCTGCGCCTACATCACCTTGGAGAAGCCTTAACATTGGTTCTGGTGCAGCAAGATCTTTTGCTATATCTTTTATCGCTTTTGTCTGTCCATTTGTCAGCTGAAAGGGAAGGGCTTTTAGGAGCTTTGTTGTGTAAGTTCCTGTTGGTGGGCGAGGGGTTCCAGAAAGAGATTTTGTTTGCAAACGTGTTAAAGCAAGAGCTAACTGACAAGCAAGAAGTTCATCATAAGCAAGACGTTTACGTGCAGCACTTTCTAAAGTTAGATCATCGGGATCTACGGGGGCGTGGATTCGGCGTAAAGCAATGGCAAAAGAAGGAAAATTTTGCTGCTTTTTGACATCTTCTTCTATCCATTCTGGTAAGAGAGGAAGATAATCGAGGGCATTTTGCATTGCACGTCTTAGTGCCTTTGCTGACAATCCGGCGGTAGAGGGATAAACTGGTTCGATCAGAGATATTTGATTTGATTGCTCACTTGATACAATATAATCTGGATGAATCATGGAAAGTTGTCCATTAAACCGCTCTACTTTTCCTGATACGATGACTTTTTTTCCTTCCGGTAGCTGTTTTTTCAGCCAAGAAGGTTTGGCATGAAAAAAGACTAAATTTATTTTTCCTGTTTGATCATGTGCTACGACCCGATAGGGTAATCGGCTACGGCTAAATGGCGGTGGCTGATGCTGATTGATCATAATTTCAAGAGTAACCGTGCTTCCTTCTTGAGCGTAAGCAATACTGGGGCGCATTCTGCGATCTATAGCAGAATAGGGCATGAGTTGGAGGAGATCAATAAGAGTAGGCTCACGCTGTGTAGGGTTAATGTTTAAGATTTTTGCCAGCAAGCTATATAGCTTAGGTGTAACCCCAGAAAGGGTACGGATAGAATTAAAAAGAGGAGCAATAAGGCTTGGAATCATAAGGAAATTTACCCTGCTCTTTTTGTTTTTTCTAGTATTTTAAAAGGATTTTTTGAAGATAAATTGTATAAAAAATATTTTATTTATACTTTTAATTTTATATTTTAAAACTTATTAATATAAATTAATACTTAAATAATACATAAAATTAAAAATATATTTTAAATATTATCTATATTTATAGGTTTTATTTATTTTTTTTGTATAATTTATTTGCTGTGAATAGAGGCATTTTCTTGATGAAAACTCTTATAAATATCAGTAGAACTGGGATATCTTAGTGGTCTGTGGGGGACATGAATTTAAAAGCTTTAAAAGCATGATAAGTTAATGTATTCCTTAGTTATAGAGCACTAAAATTTGCAATTTAGCATTTGTTTTGTATTGGGAAACTGTGAGAGTGGCGGAAAATAAAAATAAAATACAAGATGATGAAAATTCTTTTCCTCGTTTTATTCATTTGAGGGTACATTCTGCCTATTCGCTTCTAGAAGGGGCTTTAAAAATCCCACAAATTATTCAACATGCCATTTCTGATCATACACCAGCGGTTGCTGTTACCGATACAAATAATCTATTTGGTGCTTTGGAATTTTCGCAATCTTGTTTTTCTCAGGGTATTCAGCCTATTATTGGCTGTCAACTTGCAGTTGATTTTTGTGATGAAAATAGTCATCCGCGTTTTGTTAAAGGGCGCCATCCTTCTGATTTTTGTTCTCTTGTTTTTTTGGCTGCTAGTGAGGTAGGTTATGCGCATTTAGTTCGTCTTGTGAGCCGTGCTTATCTTGATAAGTGCGATACTGATCCTCCTCATATAAAAGCTGATTGGCTTTCTGCACACAGTGAAGGAATTATTGCTTTAACTGGTGGTAAAGGGGGGCCTATTAATCTTCCTTTAGAAGAAGATAGAAAAGAACATGCTGTTGAACGTTTAACTTATTTGAAAAAAAATTTTGGTGATCGTCTTTATATAGAATTACAGCGTCATGGCTCTTTTGATAGACAAGTAGAAGCTGCACTTATTGAATTGGCATATGCATATAAAATTCCTCTTGTTGCAACCAATGAAGCTTTTTTTCTGAACAAAGAAGGGTATGAAGCACATGATGCGCTGATGGCAGTTGCAGAAGGACAGATTGTTTCTAATCCAGATCGTAAACGTGTGACGCCAGATCATTATTTGAAGTCACAAGACGAAATGATTGCTCTGTTTTCTGATCTTCCAGAAGCGCTTGAAAATAGTGTTGAAATTGCATTGCGTTGTCATGCTGCTACACCGGTTCGTAAACCTATTTTGCCTCGTTTTATAGAGCAATCTGTTAATTCAGATGCTCCTTTAAAAGTAGAAGATAATGAATTGTTAAAGCAAGCTAAAGATGGTTTAAAAATGCGGCTTGAGACAATTGGGCTGGCCGAAGGATATACAGTTGCAGATTATGAACAGCGACTTGATTATGAAATTTCCGTTATTACTCGCATGCAATTTTCTGGTTATTTTCTTATCGTTTCGGATTTTATAAAATGGGCGAAGCTTCATGATATCCCGGTTGGTCCAGGACGTGGCTCTGGGGCTGGTTCATTGGTTGCTTATGCATTGACTATTACTGATGTTGATCCATTACGTTTTTCTCTTCTCTTTGAGCGCTTTCTTAATCCAGATCGTGTTTCTATGCCGGATTTTGATATCGACTTTTGTCAAGAAAGACGCGAAGAGGTGATTCATTATGTTCAAAAAAAATATGGTCGTGATCAAGTCGCTCAAATTATTACATTTGGTAAGTTACAGGCGCGCGCAGTGTTGCGTGATGTTGGGCGTGTTTTGGAAGTGCCTTATCGTCAGGTAGATTATCTGACAAAATTGGTTCCCGCTACACCTGGGAGCCAGGTTGAATTGGCTGATGCTATTAGGGATGAATCTAAGTTTGAGGAGGAAAAGAAAAAAGATCCCGTTGTTGGACGCACTTTAGATATAGCACTTCAGTTGGAGGGGCTTTATCGTCATGCATCAACTCATGCTGCAGGGATTGTTATTGGTGACCGTCCGCTTTCAGAGCTTGTTCCAATGTATCGTGATCCTCGTTCTGATATGCCTGTTACACAATTTAACATGAAATATGTTGAACAGGCAGGGTTAGTAAAATTTGATTTTCTTGGATTGAAAACGCTAACTGTTTTGAAGATGGCGGTAGATTTTGTTGCACGCAAGGGAATCAAAATAGATTTGGCAAATATTCCTCTGAATGATGAACTGACCTATGCTATGATGGCACGTGGTGAAACGGTTGGTGTGTTTCAAGTTGAAAGTTCTGGTATGCGTAAGGCGCTGATTGGAATGAAGCCAGATCGTATTGAAGATATTATCGCGCTTGTTGCACTCTATCGTCCTGGTCCGATGGAGAATATTCCAACCTATAATGCACGAAAACACAAAGAAGAAGAAATTGCTTCTATTCATCCTAAAATAGATCATTTAATTCAAGAAACACAAGGCGTGATTGTGTATCAAGAACAGGTGATGCAGATTGCTCAGGTGCTTGCTGGATATTCGCTTGGAGAGGCTGACTTATTGCGCCGTGCTATGGGTAAGAAAATTCAAAAAGAAATGCAACAACAGCGTACGCGCTTTGTCAATGGAGCAGTGGATGGTGGTGTTGATAAAGAGCAGGCTGACATTATCTTTGATCTTTTAGCAAAATTTGCAGATTATGGTTTTAACAAATCGCATGCTGCTGCTTATGCGATTGTTTCTTATCAAACAGCTTATATGAAGGCGCACCATCCAATTGAGTTTTTAGCTGCTTCAATGACGTATGATATGACAAATACGGATAAATTAAATGATTTTCGGCGTGAAGCATTAAGGTTAGGGATTAAAATTATTGCCCCTTGTGTGCAAACATCACATCGTGTTTTTGAGGTTGGTGATAACTGTATTTATTATTCTCTTTCTGCTATTAAAGGTGTAGGAGAGGCGGTTGTTGATCATATTGTTGCTTGTCGTGGAAATAAACCTTTTAAGGATTTAGAAGATTTTTGTGAGCGTATTGATCCACGTATTGTTAATAAGCGTGCGATGGAAAGCTTGATTTATGCTGGTGCTTTTGATTGCTTTAATATTGCACGTGAGGTTTTATTGGCGAGCCTTACAACTCTTCATGCGCGTGCTCTTCGTATCATGGATAACAATTCTAGTGGACAGATTGATATATTTGGAGTGACAAGTGCTTTAAAAGAGCCTTTAATTCTTTCGCAAACCTCTCCTTGGTTGCCTGCTGAAAAACTCTATAGAGAATTTCAAGCAATAGGTTTTTATCTTTCTGCTCATCCTTTGGATGAATATCAAGATATTCTTGCTAAAAAACGTGTACAAACTTGGGTTGATTTTTCTCATGCTGTTAAAGGGGGGGCAACTGCTGCTAGGCTTGCTGGAACTGTTGTGGCAAAACAAGTACGAAAAACAAAATCTGGTAAGAAAATGGGAATTGTTCATTTTTCTGATATGAGTGGACAGTATGAGACGATTTTATTTTCTGAAGCACTTACGGTTTATGAGGATATGCTGGAACTCGGAAAATCTTTTATTGTTACGGTAAGTGCAGAAAACCGCTCTGAAGGTATTAGTTTGCGTCTTGAGACGGTTCAATCCTTAGAGGATGAAGCATTACAGCATCATAAAATGATGCGTCTCTTTATAGAAACAGTTGATATGCTTCCGCAAATTAAGCAAAATTTAAATCATAGTGGGGATGGACAAGTAGGGATTATTCTGATTCAAGAAGATGGATTACGAGAAGTCGAAATCACTCTTCCAAAGCGATATAAGGTTAATTCACGTGTGGCAGCTGCGATGAAATTAATTCATGGTGTTGTTGAGGTGGAAATCACTTGATCAAGAGCTGTGAGATGACTGTTTGTTTTGATTGGTGTTTTTATTTTATCGGTTCTTTATGGTTTGTCTTTGAAAAAGATCATGTTGAGTAAGAATGCCAAATATAGAAAGATTCTTTCCTTTCAAATTTTTTGTGATGAAATCATCAAGATTATTTCTTTGCATATCAATGGTAGTATCAGTGTGTAGATAAATTTTTTTAGAAGATGTCTTTTATAAACTGCCTAATGCAAGAGTTGTTGCTGTATTTCAAAGTTGGAAAATTGAATGATTGTACCGTATTGTTCGTATTTGATAGGCACAAAGTTGGTGTATCAAGCACAAAACGATGGATAATGGATTTTCTTACAGTCCTCATGAAGCTTGTTATGAGATAGCTTTTGAAGCAATAAGAGATGTTTTTTAGTAAGTTTGTAGAATGTATAGCATAATGGCATATTATGCTGTGTGAGAGGGTTCTTCTTGATGAAAGATATGATAGATAAAAGCGTGAGACGATGCTTAGATTTCAATGATTTTATTGTAAGTGTCATTTTGATAATTAATGAAAAATCTTCTCAAGAATTTTAAGCAATAAATTTTTGTTTTTTCGTCTTCTGGACAAGTATCAATCCCATTTTCAAAAATGGTAAAACCTTACTTTTATTGTGATAAATTATAAATAATTTTGGTATAATAATATTTTAAAATAGTCTTCTTTCTTTGTCTATATAAGCGCAATATGAGGGGGCTTTATAGGTTTTTATCATACGTTTTTATGAGGTTTATAGCATCGTACATATAAAGCCAATTAAGGTTAGACATGATGCTTTCTGGGGTACGAATTTTCATGATGAAATTACGTGCAAGTGCTATAGGACCGGTCGCGTGATAGGCTATTCTATTTAAATCTCCACGTTTTTTTACTGCTGTAACTCGGGGATCACGTATTTTTTCGTATAGTGAAAGAGCTTCTGTTAATGAAAGATTTTTAAGAGAGAAAAGTTCTGCTAATGTGGCAGCGTCTTCTATTGCCATAGCAGCGCCTTGCGCTGCAAAGGGAAGAGAAGCATGGGCACTGTCACCAACAAACACTTGTCTTTTTAGACCTAAGAAACGGTTCTGTTTCATTTGAAAAAGTGGCCAATAGCTCCATTCATCGATATGGTCAAAGATTTGCAGAATTTGTAGATTCCAATCTTTAAAAAGAGAGCTAAGATTTTTTTTATTTCCTTTATATGTCCATCCTTCTTTTGAGTGTTCTCCATGCGTAATGGCTACAAAATTAAAAATTTTTTCTGATGGTTGCATGGGATAGATAACAAAATGATTTTTTGGTCCCATCCAAGCTGTGATTGTTTTCATATTTTGTAGTAGAGAATGAAAGTTTTTAGGAAGATTTTCCAGTTCCGTTGTTGCACGCCAAGCAATAAAACCGCTAAAATTTGCTTTTTCATGAAAAGGAGGTAATTGCCGTAATGTGGACCAGACACCATCGCATCCAATAAGAAGTGGTGTTAAATAAGATTGTTGTTGTTGTGCTTCAGTTAATGAATCTACTTTAATTGTTTTTATATGAATGTTGTTGGTTGCAGTTTGTGTTACTGATACAATGGATTCGCCTGCTTGATATTTTATGAAAGGGTTTCTAAGAACAGCATTGTACAGAATTTTTTGTAATTCTGCACGGTGAATCGTGATATAAGGAAACTTCCAGTTTTTTTCCGATAAGTTGATAAGATCAACCCGCAGCCGTGTTTTTAAAGATATCCCATCTCTTAATTCAAGAAAATGTGGTGTTGTACCTATTTTTGTGAGCTCGTTAAGAATTCCCCAACGAGCAAGGATACGGGTCGCATTTGGAGTGAGCTGAATACCAGCACCCGCAGAATCAAGCTGTTTACGCTTTTCGATAATGGTGCTTGTAATTTCTTTATGAGCAAGTGCCAAAGCTGTGCTTAGACCGGCAATACCTCCTCCTACAATGATTGGTGATTGATCCATATATTACTTTAGATTAAAAGCAGAGAGCATATTATAATGGATTTCTAGGATGATATAAACATCCTGTTGGGTTTGTTTGATTGTATGATAGTGAGGAAACATAGCGATAAAGAGTTGAACAATAAGGGCAGATTTTTTCATCTGATGCGCCCATATCGATAAAAATATGAGGATGATCGAAAGGTTGTGTGGCACCTACACACATAAATTCTTTTACGCCAATTTCGATAGTTTTATATCCAAGGTCATTTTGGAAATGGGGAATATTATGGTTAGCCATGGTGTGCAAACTCCGAGTAAATTACCTCATCAGGTATGATCTCAATTCTCTATTTTGCGCATTAATTTGTAATAAAGCTTCTAATAATGCAAGGTGCTTTTTGCAAGAAAGAGCTATTTTTACATGTTATACGAAGATGTACTGTGTTCTAGGAATTTGCGTAAAGAGCGGGCGTGAGTGTTTTAAAATACGCATAGAGATAATATGAGAAAATGATTCATTTTATATGTCATAAATATTGGTAACATATCGTAAAGTGTTCTATGTGATACTTATTTATAATGATTTGAGAGAGTATAAAGGAAGCTTAGCTATAATATATGAAAAAGAGGGTGAAAGATAAAATTTTTCTATCGGATATCACAATGAAAAATCGGAGGAGATTTGTTAATCGAGAATTTTCATGGTTACAGTTTAATACGCGGGTATTGATGGAGGCTGCTAATTCAAGACATCCTTTATTAGAACGATTACAATTTCTTTCAATTTCAGCAGCAAATCTTGATGAATTTTGTATGGTTCGTGTTGCTGGTCTTGTCGCTCAAATTCGTTCTGGGAGTACAGTGCGCAGTGCAGATGGGCGCACACCGCAGGAGCAGCTTGATTTGGTATTAGATGAGATTTCACGCTTACAGGAGCAGCAGTTACAAGAATTGCGTGCTTTATGCTATGAATTAAAACAGAGTGATATCGAGATTATTCATTCTAATGGGCTTTCAGAAATTGAAAAATCATGGCTCGAAAAATATTTTTTTGATACAATTCTTCCCGTTTTAAAACCTTTATCTGTTGATTCTGCTCACTCTTTTCCGTTTGTTCCTAATTTAGGACTTTCATTTGCTCTTCAATTGTCTCAGAGTGTTGATCAACACTCTTCTATAGTATTGTTACCTGTTCCAACGACCTTAAAGCGTTTTATTCTTCTTCCTCGAGAAGAAAATAATGATTTTCGTTTTATTGCATCCGAAGAAGTTATCAACCTTTTTATGCGTTATGTATTTCCTGGTTTTGAAGTTGATGGAATTGGCACGTTTAGAGTCATTCGTGATAGTGATATTACAGTAGAAGAAGAGGCGGAAGACCTTGTTCATTTTTTTGAAACAGCTCTTAAAAGGCGTCGTCGTGGGCAGGTTATTCGCATTGAATTTGACGCAAAAATGTCAGAGGATTTACGCAAATTTATAACGAATGCTCTTGCTGTTCCCGATAATTGTATCAGTATTCTAGATGGATTGTTAGCACTTAATTCGGTTTCAGAGATTGTTTCTATTCCACGTGATGATCTCAAATTTATTCCTTATCATCCTCGTTTCCCTAAATATATTCGCGAGTATGGTGATTACTTTGCGGCTATTCGTGAAAATGATATCGTGATTCATCATCCTTATGAGTCCTTTGATGTTGTTGTGCAATTTTTATATCACGCCGCTCACGATCCTGATGTTGTGGAAATTAGACAAACTCTTTATCGTACATCGAATGACAGCCCAATTGTCAGCGCTTTGATTAAGGCTGCTGAACAGGGAAAGTCGGTGACTGCTTTGGTAGAACTTAAAGCACGCTTTGATGAAGAAGCCAATATTCGTTGGGCACGTGATCTTGAAAATGCAGGTGTTCAGGTAATTTTTGGTTTTGTTGCGTTAAAAACACATGCTAAGATGTCACTTATCGTAAGACGTGAAGGAGAACGTCTTTGTTCTTATGTTCATCTTGGAACTGGAAATTATCATCCTATTAATGCTAAAGTTTATACAGATCTTTCTTTTTTCACCACTGATGATGATATTGCTCACGATGTTGCATTATTGTTCAATTATATTGCTCAATATGAACGACCAAATAAAGTAATGAAGATTGCTTTTTCACCCTTAACGTTGCGTAGTCGTATTCTTAAGCATATTGAAGGGGAAGTTGCTCATGCGAGAGAGGGGCGAGAGGCTGCTATTTGGATGAAAGTCAATGCATTGGTTGATCCAGAAATTATTGATGCTTTATATTATGCCAGTCAAGCGGGGGTAAAAATTGATTTGGTTGTGCGGGGGATATGCTGTTTACGTCCTGGGGTTCCAGGGATTTCTGATAATATTCGTGTAAAATCAATTGTAGGACGTTTTCTTGAACATAGCCGTATATTTTGTTTTGGTAATGGTGAAGATTTGCCAAGTGAAAGCGCGTTGGTTTATTTAGGATCTGCTGATATGATGCCTCGTAACTTGGATCATCGTATTGAAATATTGGTTCCAGTTTTTCATAAGACGGTTCGTAAGCAGATTCTTTTACAAATTATGTTGGTTAATATTATTGATAATCAGCAAAGCTTTGATATACTCAATGACGGAACCTCAAAACGTATAATACCGCAAAGAGGTGAAAGTCTGTTTAATGCGCAGGAGTATTTTATGGTCAATGCAGGTCTTTCGAGGCGGGGGAAATCTTTAGAGTCTTCCGATTCGCATTTGGTTGCATTGTATCGGCAACAGTCCGAAATGTATAAGGACTGAAAAGTCTAATGACATATATAAATGCTCAGGGCCGATTGAAAGGGTGTAAGCCTGTTGCTGTTATCGATATCGGCTCGAATTCTGTTCGTCTTGTTATTTATGAAGGTCTTGTTCGTTCTCCGACAGTTTTATTTAATGAGAAAGTTCTCTGTGGTCTTGGTCAGGGTGTTGCAAGGACGGGGTTTTTAGAAGAAAAATCAATTAAAATGGCATTGCGAACACTAAAGCGCTTTCGTATGCTTTGTCGACAAATTGGAGCAGATGAAGTTTATACTCTCGCAACAGCAGCAGCGCGAGAAGCAAAAAATGGCTCAGTATTCATTCAAAATGCTGAAAATATTTTACAAAATAAAATATATCTTCTTTCAGGAAGTGAAGAGGCTGCTTATTCAGCATATGGAGTTATTTCTACTTTTTACCAACCAAAGGGTATTTCCGGGGATCTTGGTGGGGGAAGTCTCGAACTGATTGATATTGATCATTTTGATGTAGGTCAGGGGATAACTTTACCACTTGGTAGTTTACGGCTACAGTATATGTCCAATAATGATATTGACGTTGCTGCAAAAATTACCCATGAGCAATTTTGTAAACTTTCTTCTGTTCATAAAGACAGGACACGTTATTTCTATGCAGTAGGAGGTACGTGGCGTAATTTGGCAAAACTCCATATGGAAACGAAGCACTATCAACTTCCTGTTATGCATGGCTATGAAGTTGATGCCGTTGAGATGGAAGGCTTTTTGCGTCATGTAGCGAGTGGCAGTATTGATGATATAAAAGGGATTTCAGCTGTTTCAAAAAACCGTCGTCAGCTTTTGTCTTATGGAGCAATTGTTCTTATTGAACTCATTCAATGTATGAGATTTGAAAAGATTATATTTTCTGGAGCTGGAGTTCGTGAAGGTTTTCTTTATTCACGATTGCCTCAAGAGGTTCGTATTTCAGATCCTTTAATTACTGCATGTACGGAGATGGCTATTTTACGGGCGCGTTCACCAAAACAAGCTGAAGAACTTATTAATTTCACAACCAATGCCTTTAACGTTTTTGGAGTTTTAGAAACTGAAAATGAGTGTCGTTATCGTAAAGCTGCTTGTCTTCTTGCGGATATTGGTTGGCGCATACATCCAGATTATCGAGGCAATGAGGCAGCACATCAGATCGTGTTAGGATCTTATCCGGGAATTTCTCATGAGGGGCGCGTTTATGCTGCGCTTGCTGTTTTTTTTCGTAATACGGGTTTGCGGACTGATGAAGAATCTCTTCCCATTTTTCAGTTAGCAACCGAAGAGATCATTAAAAAAGCGCGCATTCTTGGTGAAATTATGCGTATTGCTCATCTTTTTAGTGCTTCTACTGCAGGTATTTTACCTCATTTATCGTGGCATAAAAAAACAGATCATATTGTATTATACATTCCAGGGCGTTACGCTGACTTATTAGGAGAGCGCCCTCTTGGGCGGTTAAAAAAATTATCAAAAATAGTCAAAATGCCTCTTTCTTTTGAAACGTTCTAATTCTTTCCTTGATTCAGTTATAGGAATCCATCTTTAAATTATGACACACTTAATCAATCCCTATTCGAATTGTTCTGTAGATTCATTTTAAATTGTTGATTTGTAAATTTGATAGAGCATTTATCTTTTTGATATAATGTGTGTGAAGGTATTATTTTTTTGCACTCTGTGTTTGTGCTAAACTGCTGTTTTTGTAAACAGGGCAAATGTCATTTGAAGAAAACTTTTTTCTTTATCTATTTGAAATAAAAAGTTTTTTATGGATTGTTTCTATGTAAGTTTTCTATCCAGTGGATATTTCTAAGATTTAGTCTTATTGGGACACAAATATTAATTAAATTTAAGTTTTGAAATTATCCTTTATCTTTTTTAGTCTATTTGTGTTGGTGATGGGGTAGATTCCAGTTACTTTATAAAGATGACATAAAATAAATTTCTCTCTCGAATGAAAGGACTCCAAACTCATTCAAAGCTCTTTGTCCATTTTTTAAAAACAAAATTAGCAGAGCAAAATGAGATTGAATTTTTTATTTTTCAGTGACTTTTACAATGAAACAAATAATACTCTTCAGACGAATTTTTGTTGCAACTACAGAAGAATTTTTGTTGCAATTATTTGATGCAAGTGGTTTGACTTTTTAAAAATTAGAGCAGCTTGGTACTTATTTTTCCATCATTAAAATAAAATGCTATTTGACCTTTTAACATCTGCTCGGCTTTTTTCCCAAATATTTCATAGCGCCAGCCATTCATAGCTGGAATATTTTTTTGAGTGCATCCATTTGCAATTTTTTCTAAGTCATTAGAAGTTGCAATAACTTTAGGTGCAATGCCATTTTCATTCGCAACAAGCTTTAATAACACTTTGAGAAGATCAACAACAGCAGTTGAAGCTTCATTAAGTGGATTATGTTTAGGAAGAGGAGGCAAAGTAGCAAGATCAACTTCGAAGCCCTTGTTAACGGCTTCGATTAATGTTTGTGCGATTGAAAGTTTATCCCAATTTTTATTAAGACTGCGCAAACGTTTCAAGGACGATTCGTCTCTTGGTTGTTGAATGGCAATTTCGATAAGACACTCATCTTTCATAATATGACGACGTGGGACATTATGCTTTCGTGCTTGACATTCACGCCAAGCAGCTATTTTTTGTAAGATGGCCAATTCGCGTGGGTTTTTAATTTTTCCTTTCACTTTTTTCCATGCTTCATCTTCTGGGATATCATAGGTTTTGGGTGCTAAAAGGATTGCGATTTCATCATCCATCCAGTGGGTGCGTTTGTTTTTTTCTAGCTGTTTTTTTAATGAGAGGTAAACATCTCTTAGATAGGTCACATCTGAAAGTGCATAGAGGAGTTGTTTTTCGGAAAGAGGTCTGTAGCTCCAGTCTGTAAAACGAGATGATTTATCAAGTTGATGCCCTGTGCAACGTTGTACAATTTGGTCGTAAGAGATAGAATCACCAAATCCACAAATTGATCCTGCTATTTGCGTGTCAAAAAGAGGAGAGGGAATGATTCCTCCAAGATGATAAATCGTTTCGATATCTTGACGTGCAGCGTGAAAAACTTTAACAATTTTTTCATCGACCATGAGATCAAAAAATGGTTTTAAATCAATATCTTGTGACATAGGATCAATAAGGGCTGTTATGTCTGGAGATGCAAGCTGAATGAGACATAATTGTGGCCAAAAAGTTGTTTCGCGCATAAATTCAGTATCGACCGTTACAAAATCTGAGGTTCGTAAAGTGTCGATTGCTGTTTCAAGATCTGTTGTTTTTGTAATAAGATTCATCATTGTTTTATTATAGCTAGATAAATTAAATTTGTCTTTTATTGACTTTTTTTTTGAGTCTTTATTCTCATATCTTGACAAATGGTTGTTAAAAAGCGTTTGTAGCGCAGTGGAATATTTAATCAAAGGCAAAAACTATGCATCGTTATCGCAGTCATCATTGCGCTGCTCTTCGTAAGTGTGATGTAGGAACACAGGTTCGTCTTTCGGGATGGGTTCATCGTGTTCGTGATCATGGAGGAATCCTTTTTATAGATTTGCGTGATCATTTTGGAATCACACAGATTGTGGTTGATCCTGCTTCACTAGCTTTTAAAATTATTGAAAAAGTACGTTCTGAGTGGGTTATTCGTGTGGATGGCGAAGTATGTGCACGTTCTGATGAGGTTATTAATACATCTCTTCTGACAGGTGAGATTGAA
Organism: Bartonella japonica; assembly: GCF_040545385.1. Taxonomy (NCBI): domain Bacteria; kingdom Pseudomonadati; phylum Pseudomonadota; class Alphaproteobacteria; order Hyphomicrobiales; family Bartonellaceae; genus Bartonella; species Bartonella japonica. Next base: position 26,601 of record NZ_JBEPLT010000004.1, on the reverse strand, counting down.
ATTGTTGCAAAAGAGGTAGAAATTCTTTCAAAGTCTGATGAACTTCCTCTTCCTGTTTTTGGAGAGCCTGATTATCCAGAAGATATTCGATTGAAGTATCGTTTTCTTGATTTACGTCGGGAAACTATGCACAAAAATATTATGCGTCGTACTGAAATTGTTTCTGCCATTAGACGGTCTATGCAAGAGAACGGCTTTACAGAATTTACGACGCCACTTTTGACAGTCTCATCACCAGAAGGAGCGCGCGATTTTTTGGTTCCAAGTCGTGTTCATCAGGGAAAATTTTATGCATTGCCACAAGCACCTCAGCAGTACAAACAGCTGTTGATGATGTCAGGTTTTGATCGTTATTTTCAAATTGCTCCATGTTTTAGAGATGAAGATCCACGAGCAGATCGTCTCCCTGGTGAGTTTTATCAATTAGACATTGAGATGAGTTTTGTAGAACAGGAAGATATTTTTTGCACAATGGAACCCATTATGCGTTCTCTTTTTGAAGAATTTGCTAATGGAAAGCCTGTCACACAAAGTTTTCCTCGTATTTCCTATGATGAAGCAATGCAAAAATATGGTTCTGATAAACCTGATTTGCGTAATCCTATTATTATGGAAGATGTTTCTCAACACTTTTACGATTCTGGCTTTAAAGTTTTTGCTCAAATTTTAGCGAAAGATAAGAATGCACAAGTTTGGGCTATTCCTGCTAAAACGGGTGGAAGTCGTGCTTTTTGTGACCGTATGAATGTATGGGCACAAGGTGAAGGACAACCAGGACTTGGTTATATTTTCTGGCGTGAAGAACAAGGAAAATTTGAAGGTGCTGGCCCTATCGCAAAAAATATTGGTGTGGAAAGAACAGAAGCACTCCGTGTACAGCTTGGGCTTGAAGGTGGTGATGCTTGCTTTTTCGTGGCAGGTGATCCAAAGAAATTTGCATCTTTTGCAGGGGCTGCACGGACGAGGGTCGGAGAAGAATTAAACCTTGTTAATCGGGAGTGTTTTTCTTTAGCGTGGATTGTTGATTTTCCATTCTTTGAATGGAATGAAGATGAAAAAAAGATTGATTTTGCACATAATCCTTTTTCTATGCCTCAGGGGGGAGAGAAGGCTCTTGAATGTCAGGATCCTCTTACTCTTAAAGCTTTTCAGTATGATTTGGTATGCAATGGTTATGAGATTGCTTCAGGTGGAATCCGTAATCATTCACCAGAGATGATGCTTAAAGTTTTTAATCTTGCTGGTCTTTCTAAAGAGGTGGTAGAAAACCGTTTTGGAGCTCTTTATCGTGCCTTTCACTATGGAGCTCCACCGCATGGTGGTATGGCGGCTGGTGTTGACCGTATTGTTATGCTTTTGCAAGGTGTAAAAAATTTACGTGAGGTTGCTTTATTTCCTATGAATCAGCAGGCGCTTGATCTCTTAATGAGCGCTCCATCTGATGTTTCTTCTGCACAATTGCATGATTTAGGGATACGAGTTACTCCTTCTGCCAAAAATAGTTAATAAATTGTAGTTATTTGCTATTACATTTAAGTAAATTCATAAAATTTTTTGTGAAGGCATGTGTATATTGTAGTTATATTTAAGATTTATATTATTTATCATGTAATATTATATTAATGACTAAATCATTGTAATATAGAATATATAAGTTTATATATATAAATTTTAATCTATAATATAATTATTTTATACTTTGTATTTATTCTAAAATTTTTCATTATTAAGTTTAGTAATGAATTGTATTATCTATGTTTTCTGATGATTTTTTGATTGTGTTTACAGCTTAAAGACAATTATTATATTATTCTTTTAAGTTTTTTTTAAGCTAATATATTAAGCATTTTTATGTTTCGTTAAAACGAAATGTAGAATATGTGCATAATTTTTTAAAATTGATATAATTTTTTGTTCATGTTTTAAGCATAATATTTACTTTTATATATTTGATTTTTAATAAAAATAGTCAATTGATGAAAAATTGCACTAAAGAAATCAATTATGAAATAATTAATCGTTATTGTAGGAATTATTGTCCTAATACTATGTTGATAAAATGATGTTACCTTTTGATAAAGAACATATTGAGCAAATAGAGTTACGTTCCGCTTTACAAGAGCGTTATTTGGCTTATGCACTTTCGACGATTACGCACCGTGCATTACCTGATGTGCGTGATGGATTAAAACCTGTTCATCGGCGTATCGTTCATGCGATGCGTTTGCTTAAACTTAATCCAGAGCAATCTTATGCGAAATGCGCACGGATCGTTGGTGATGTCATGGGAAAATTCCATCCGCATGGTGATGCATCTATTTATGATGCATTAGTACGCTTGGCTCAGAGTTTTGCTGTTCGTTATCCATTGGTTGATGGACAAGGCAATTTCGGTAATGTTGATGGTGACAATGCTGCTGCTATGCGGTATACGGAAGCGCGTATGACTGAAGTGGCTGCGTTGCTGCTTGAGGGTATTAATGAAAATGCGATCGATTTTCGTTTAACCTATAATGAAGAAGATGAAGAGCCAGTTGTTTTACCCGGCGCTTTTCCTAATCTTTTAGCAAATGGTTCATCCGGTATTGCTGTTGGTATGGCAACATCTATTCCACCCCATAATGTTGCTGAACTTTGTGATGCGGCACTGCATTTGATTGCTTATCCAGATGTCAGTGATGAAGAATTAAATCAATTTGTTCTTGGTCCTGATTTTCCAACAGGCGGTATTTTGGTTGAGCCTAAAAAGAGTATTGAGGAGTCTTATCGTACGGGACGTGGATTCTTTCGATTGCGTTCGCGTTGGCATCAGGAGATCGGTAGCCGTGGTTCTTACGCTATCGTTGTTACTGAAATTCCTTATCAAGTTCAAAAGTCGCGTCTTATTGAAAAAACAGCAGAATTATTGCTTGCACGGCGATTACCAATGCTTGAAGATATTCGCGATGAATCTGCAGAAGATATCCGCATTGTACTTATTCCCAAAAATCGTACTGTTGATCCTGAACTTCTTATGGAGTCTCTTTTTAAATTGACTGATTTTGAAGTAAGATTTCCTCTTAATCTTAATGTTTTATCTTTGGGAAAAATACCGAATGTTCTTTCTTTGCGTGAAAGTTTGCAACAATGGCTTGAACATCGTCAGGAAGTTCTTGTTCGTCGTTCTCATTATCGGCTTAGTGAAATTGATAGCCGATTAGAAACTCTTCAGGGTTATCTTATTGCATATTTGAATCTTGATGAAGTAATCCAAATTATTCGTGAAGAGGATGAACCAAAAAAAGAATTGATTGATCATTTTAAATTAACAGAGAATCAAGCTGAAGCTATTCTTAATATGCGCTTGCGTTCTTTGCGTAAGCTTGAAGAATTTGAAATTCGTAAGGAATTTGAAAGTTTGAGGGATGAAAAAGAAAAACTGCAGCATTTGTTAGATTCACCTACAAAACAATGGAAAATAATTTCTGAGGAAATCATAAAAGTTCGTAAAATTTTTGGTCCGGATACTTTCTTAGGAAAAAGACGTACGACATTTGAAGAAGCACCAAGGCATGATATTGATGATATTCATCAAGCAATGATCGAGAAAGAGCCAGTTACGATTGTTATTTCTGAAAAAGGTTGGATGCGTTCTTTGAAGGGGCATTTGAATGATTATAATACGCTTTCTTTCAAAGAAGGGGATTGTTTAAAATTAGCGTTTCCAGCATTCACTACAGATAAAATTGTGGCGATAAACACTGGTGGAAAATTTTTTGCTATTGCTGCAAATAGTTTGCCTGGAGGACGTGGACATGGTGAACCAATTCGTCTTTTAGTTGATATGGATGATGAGTACGATCTTCTTACAGCTTTTGTGTATGATGCACAGGAAAAACTTCTCTTAGTTTCCTCTCATGGAAATGGTTTTATTGTACCTGCTACGGAAATTATCGCAAATACACGAAAAGGAAAACAAATTATGAATGTGAAGTCTCCTGATTCAGTAAAGCTTTGTGTTCCGGTAAAAGGTGATCATGTTGCAGTGGTTGGCAAAAATCGTAAAATGCTTGTTTTTTCTATCGAGCAAATACCAGAAATGAGCCGCGGTAAAGGTGTCCGTTTGCAACGTTACAAAGAAGGCGGTGTTGTTGACGTCAAAACCTTTAATTTATCAGAGGGATTAAGCTGGCAAGATACAGCTGAACGTTGTTTTAATCGTCAAGCTGCTGACCTTATTGAGTGGATAGGAGTTCGTGCAGGGAGTGGGCGTTTGGTTCCAAAAGGCTTTCCTAAATCAGGAAAATTTATCAATTAAATTTAGTCTATCTTATTGGTAAATTATAAAGGCAGAAAAACGAATATTGTATGGCTTGATGTTGTTACAGTATTCTAAAAAGGGTATTTAAAAGCTTTTTATAGCAAAGTCTATTTATTAGGAGTGCTGGTGACATTGCCTAAAAAGATGTCCACGCTCTGCCCATAATACAAGAGCTATAGCAATAAGACTTAAAAAGAAAAAACTTGCTGCATTGGGTGTGGTTGTTTCATTAAATTGTTGTGCAACAAAAAAGCTAATTCCAGCACCAATGGATGTTTGTAAAAAGCCAGATACAGAGGAGGCTGTTCCAGCCACTTCTCCCATGGATTCGAGAGCGAGTGTATTAAAATTAGCCATAATGCCTCCGCAGGTAAACATGAGTGTGCAAAATAAAAGCATGTAGAAAGGAAAAGGGATGATACCATCGCTTAAGATGGCTCCAATAAACCAGATGCATGAAGTAATACAAAAGAGCAAAAGCATAGAGTGTGCGATACGTCGCATTCCGAGACGTCCAACAAGGTGAGAATTAAAGAATGAAGATAGAATTTGAAATGCCGCACCGACAGCAAAGGCAACAGGAAACCAGAGCCCTAGATTATAGATCCCTTCATATGTTTGTTGTGATGTATTTACGGAGATAAAGATACAGCCTAAAATAATGGAAGTTGCTAGCGTATAGCAAAGAGTTGTACGATTTATTACAACAAACCATAAGTTGTGTTTGATTGAAGAAAAGGATAAGGAGCGTTGTGTATGAAGAGTTTCAGGTAAACGCAGATAAATCCAAATCATCAGTCCAAAACCAATCATTGCCATAAATATAAAAATAAACTGCCAATGCCCAGATAGTAAAATGACTTGTCCTGTTGCGGGACCAATCATTGGTGCAATAAGAAAAATCATCATAACAATAGACATAACTTCTGCCATTTTTCTACCGCTATAGAGATCACGAACAACTGAGACTGTGAGTATGCGCATGGAAGCTCCTCCCATACCTTGTAGGATACGGAGGACAAGCAATAAAGAAAAACTGGATACAAAGGCACAACCAATTGCAGCAAATGAATAAAGTGCAAGACCGATAAGAATAATTTTTCGTCGTCCATAACGATCACTTATAGGACCAAAAAATATCTGTGTGATGCCGTAGCTGATAAGATAACTAGAAATGATATAATGCTGATCATTTTCGTTGATAATATGTAGACTATTCAAGATATCGGGCATAGCTGGCAGCATAATGTCAACGGCTATAGAATTAATCGCCATAAGTGCACCAATAAGAAACACAAATTCTTTATAGCCAATTTTCTTTTTAATCGCATCACTATGCGCTTGTTCATCAACTGCATATGACATACGGCATCCTTGAAATAAAAATTCTTAACAAATACAGCCTCTACTTAAGAGTCTGAATAACGAGCTCTCTTTAAGAAGCTGAATAAAATAAAAGATACCTATGGTTCATTGCAGGGAATGCTTTTTTTCTTTAGTAGCTCTTGCAATTCATTATTTTGGAACATTTCTTTCACGATATCACAGCCACCAATAAATTCACCTTTGATATAGAGTTGCGGAATTGTTGGCCAACTTGAATAATCCTTAATTCCTTGACGCAATTCGTCAGAAGTTAAGATATTGATCCCTTTATATTTTAATCCTAAATAGTTCAGGATTTGCACAACTTGTCCTGAAAATCCGCATTGTGGAGCATCTGGTGTTCCCTTCATGAATAAAATGACATCATTTTTCTTAATTTCGTTGTCAATAAAATCATGAACAGTGCTCATCTTTATTCCTCGATATTGCAGATTTTGTAAGTGTATATTTATATTTTCACTCTTTTTTAATCGTATTGAGTGAATGAATGCAAGAAGAAATTTTTAAATTATTTAGGAACACTGGTTTGCAATGCTAGAGCATGGAGGTTATTCCCCATATTTCCTTTAAGGGCATCATAGACCATTTTATGTTGCTGAACACGGCTTTTGTTACGAAAACTTTCAGAAATCACTTCTGCAGCGTAGTGCTCTCCATCGCCAGCAAGGTCATGAATTGTCACATGTGCATCGGGAATAGCTTCGCAAATAAGTTTTTCAATGGTATGGGCATTCATCGCCATGATTATTTTCCTTTATTTGTTCTTTTTTGTAAAAATAGCATAAGTCAAGATAGACAAATAGCTCTTTATTATTCGCCCATAAATTGCGGAAGCCAGCTTTCGTAAGCTTGTGTGAGTTGGTCTATCGAAAGTGTTAATATTCCATCTATATCAAGAGAATGTCCTTCAACTGTGCCAAGTTTTGTGAAAGAAATCGCGTTCATTTTTGCAAGTTCTTTAAAATTGTTAAGAGCATGAGGTTTGACAGATAAAATATAACGTGCTTGATCTTCTCCAAAAAGCTCTGCATGATGGGGTGATTTGTTGCTTAATTTGGCTTTAATTCCTTTACCTGCTTTAATGATCATTTCTGCAAGTGCAATGGCTAAGCCTCCATCCGAAAGATCATGGGCAGCATGAATAAAACCACGATGAATGACATCTCGAACAAATTCTCCATGTTTTTTCTCAAGTTGTAAATCTATATGAGGCGGTGCACCTGCATCAAGATGTAAAATATCACGTGCATAGATTGATTGTCCTAAATGAGAACCACAAGCTCCAATCAAAACAATATAATCTCCATTTTGCATACCACTGATTGTTACCATTTTAGACCAGTCGTCAAGAAGACCAACACCAGCGATTGTAGGTGTGGGAAGAATTGCTTTTCCATTGGTTTCATTATAAAGAGAAACATTACCTGAAACGATAGGAAAATCGAGGGCTCTACAAGCTTCACCTATACCTTTAATAGCGAATACCAATTGTCCCATAATTTCAGGTTTTTCAGGATTACCAAAATTGAGATTGTCTGTTGCTGCCAATGGTATCGCACCTGTTGTGCTGATATTCCGCCAGCATTCTGCAACAGCTTGTTTTCCTCCTTCATAAGGATCAGCTTCACAATAACGAGGAGTGACATCAGAAGAAAAGGCAAGGGCACGTTTGTCATTATTGTTTATACGAGTGACACCTGCATCGCCTCCTGGACGAACAAGAGTATTTCCTTGGATAATAGTATCATATTGTTCATAAACCCAACGTCGCGAACTTTGATCGGCAGAGTTTAATAATGTAAGGAGCGCATCACCAAGATTTTCAACTTGCTCAACTTCTTCTGCTTTTAGAATGGGCTTTTGGACAGGCTCACTCCAAGGTCGATCGTAAATAGGTGCTTCATTCCCGAGCTCTTTGATGGGAAGATTGACGACTTCCTCTCTTTGATGCACAACACGAAAACGTAAATCATCTGTTGTTTTCCCAATAATAGAAAAGTGAAGTCCCCATTTGTGGAAAATTGTAGCTGCCTGTTTCTCTAGTTCTGGTTTCAGTACCATAAGCATACGTTCTTGGCTTTCAGAAAGCATCATTTCATAGGCTGTCATATTTTCTTCACGAACGGGTACTTTATCAAGATTAAGCTGTATTCCTAAATTCCCTTTTGCACCCATTTCAACTGCAGAAGATGTTAAACCTGCTGCTCCCATATCTTGAATGGCAATGACAGCACCGAGATCCATGAGTTCTAAACATGCTTCAAGAAGACACTTTTCTGTAAAAGGATCTCCTACTTGAACAGTTGGGCGTTTTTCGCTGATTGAATCATCAAATTCGGCAGAAGCCATTGTTGCTCCCCCAACACCATCACGCCCTGTTTTGGCGCCAAGATAAACAACAGGAAGTCCTACTCCTTGTGCTTTAGAGTAAAAAAGGGAATCTGTTTTTGCAATGCCAGCGACAAAAGCGTTAACAAGGATATTGCCGTTATAACGTTCATCAAAATTTATTTCTCCACCAACGGTTGGAACACCAAAGGCGTTGCTATAACCACCTATTCCAGAAACAACTCCAGCAACAAGATGGCGTGTTCGGGGATGATCTGGAGCTCCAAAACGTAACGCATTCATAGCTGCAACAGGACGAGCACCCATCGTAAAGACATCACGCAAAATACCACCAACACCCGTTGCTGCACCTTGATAGGGCTCAATGTAGGAGGGATGGTTATGGCTCTCCATTTTGAAAACTACGCATTGTCCCTCACCAATATCAACAACACCAGCATTTTCACCAGGTCCTTGAATGACACATTTTCCTTCTGTTGGAAGAGTTTTAAGCCATTTTTTAGATGATTTATAGGAACAATGTTCATTCCACATTGCAGAAAAAATTCCTAACTCAGTAAATGTGGGCTCTCTTCCAATTAAAGTCAGGATATGTTGATATTCATCATCTTTTAGGCCGTGTTGCACAATCAATTCTGGTGTAATGGCGATGTTATTACAAGGCTTCATGAGTATTTATCCATCAAATTAATCAAAATTTAGCATTTTCAGTACTTTAAATCTAGCGGTTTAGATTATAAACGATTACGTTGTTTGGTTGTGTGAGAATTTATAAATTTTCAACTGAGTTTTTGGTTATTTGCTTGGTGGCTCGCACAATCCGCAACGGTTCCTGAAAAAAGTTCAGTAAAAGTTTTCGAATAAATCTTTGTGCGTTTAGGAAAATACTACTCTGCGTGTTTTGAAAAACACCCTTCATTGTATTTCTAAAATATTTGATTCGTAAATTTATCGCGTAAGAAGCAACATAAGATTTGGTTTTTAAAATAATCAGAGAGCACAAGACCTTTTTTCTCATCATCCATTGACCAATTCTAAAGCACTTTGGAAAAGTAAACGGCCGTCAGTGCCACCATGTGCGGGTTCGATAAAGTTTTCAGGATGAGGCATCATACCAAGAATAGTACCAGCTTTGTTGATGATACCAGCAATATTATTTATCGAACCATTAGGATTTGTATTTTCTGCATAACGAAAAACAATTTGCTCATTGTCTTCTATTTGTTTTAATGTTTCATCATCAACAAAGTAATTTCCATCATGATGGGCAACGGGACAACGAATGATTTGTCCTTTAGAATAATACCGAGAAAATTTTGTTTTGGCGTTTATTACTTCAAGTTTTACTTCACGACAAACAAATTTTAATGAAGCGTTACGCATCAAAGTACCAGGCAATAACCCAGCTTCCAACAAAATTTGAAACCCATTACAGATGCCTATTATTGTAACGCCTTGTTGTGCTTTTTCACGAACGGCTTGTAAAACTGTTGTTCGTGCTCCAATCGCACCGCATCTTAAGTAGTCGCCATAAGAAAAACCACCAGGAATAACAATAACATCTACATCTGGTATTGTTGACTCTGTTTGCCAAATTTTAATTGGTTCAACCCCTGTTATATGTTGTATTGCAGCAACCATGTCTTGATCGCGATTGAGTCCAGGTAATTGAATGATAGCAGTTTTCATGAAGAGACCTTAGAAAATTTCTATAGTATAATTTTCAATGACAATATTTGCCAGCAATTCTTGGCACATCTGTTGAAGTTTTTCTTTTGCTGCTTCAGCAGGCTGATCATCAAGCTCAATATCAAAAACTTTTCCTTGGCGAATGGAGTGAATGCCTTGAAAAGTTAAACTTTTTAAAGCACCGACAATTGCTTCTCCTTGTGGGTCAAGGACACTGCTTTTTAAAGTAACTGTAACACGTGCTTTCATTTTTTATTTCCTGTTTCTAGAAGTCCTCTCTTAGAAGAGATCACCGATATAAGGAAGGTGAAATTCTGTCACCTTGCTGTTTACTTTACTAAAACTGGACCACTTGGTCGTGGAGGTTCATTTTCATTCATGATACCAAGACGTTTTGCAACCTCTTGATAAGCATCAATAAGTCCTCCCATATCACGTCGAAAACGATCTTTATCCATTTTTTCTCGTGTTTGCATGTCCCAGAGCCGAGCAGAATCAGGTGAAATTTCATCAGCAAGGACAATGCGCATTGTTTCATCTTCCCACAGGCGACCAAATTCCATTTTAAAATCAATTAATTGGATATTAACACCTGCAAAAAGTCCACAAAGGAAATCATTAATACGAACAGAAAGTTGCATAATATCTTCTATTTCTTGTGGCACAGCCCACCCGAAAGAAGTAATGTGTTCTTCTGTAACCATTGGATCGTCAAGAGAATCATTTTTATAATAAAATTCAATAATTGATTGTGAAAGAGCTGTTCCTTCTTCTAGTCCCAAACGTTTAGCAAGAGAGCCAGCTGCAACGTTACGAACAACAACCTCCAAAGGAATAATTTCAACGGCTTTGATAAGTTGTTCGCGCATATTTATACGCTTGATAAAATGTGTCGGAATGCCCAAACGACCAAGATGGCTAAAAATATATTCTGAAATACGGTTATTTAAAACCCCTTTTCCATCGATAATTTCATGCTTTTTTGCATTAAAGGCAGTTGCATCATCTTTAAAAAATTGAATATAAGTTCCAGCTTCAGGTCCTTCATATAAAATTTTGGCTTTGCCTTCATAAATACGGTGGCGACGATTCATTGTGTTTCTCTATTTATCTGAGAGGTTTTAATAATAATAACAGATGATACTATCCTAATTGGCAGGAATTCTCAATGACTGCTATCACACTTCATACAGTTTTTATTATTGAAGTTCTCAAAAAGAAACAAGAGGTTATAAAGGCAAAAAAGAGAGGCTTTTCAAATTTTCGCAAGAAAATGGGAAAAAACCATAAGTCCTTCAGGCCAAGGTCCGTGGCCAGATTCTGCATTGATATGACCAGATTGACCTGCATCAACAAAGAGCGATCCCCAATCATTGGCAAGATTTTCTGCCACTGAGAATTGACAAAATTCATCATTTTGGCTGGCTATAACTACGGAGGGGAAAGCGAGTTTTTTACGATGATAGGGACCAAATGTCATTAAATGTTTGGGGCGTATTTTTTCATTGGCTACATCTGGAGGTGCAACAAAAAAGGCGCCACAAACTTTGTCTGCGTTTTGTTGTGTTGCATGAATAGCTGTAGGAACTCCTAATGAGTGGGCAATAATCACAACAGGTTTTTGAGCTTGTGCTATGGCGCGTTTAACTTCATTAACCCATTCTTCACAAACAGGTTTTGACCAGTCCGTTTGTTTAACGCGGCGGGCTGTAGATAATTTTTTTTCCCATCGTGTTTGCCAATGATTAGGACAAGATCCTTTGTAGCCAGGAACAATAAGAATATCGAGTTGACTGACTTTCATAAAATTGTTTCCTTCATTGCAATAGTTACTTTGTCATAGACAAAACACAATGTATTGATTTCTTATATGAAATTTATGATTTTTCAAAGATGCGTTTAAAAATTGTGTTGATATGTTTGGTGTGATAAGAAAGATCGAATTTTTCGCGAAGTTCTGCTTCACTTAAAGCTTTTGTAACTTCTTCGTCATTGAGCAATTCTTCTAAAAAATCTTTTCCTTGTTCCCAAACTTTCATCGCATTTCGTTGTACAATTCGGTAAGAATCTTCACGGCTTACTCCAGCTTGCGTGAGTGCTAAAAGTACGCGTTGTGAATGCACAAGTCCACGGAACTTATTGAGATTTTTTTTCATATTTTCTGGATAGACAATTAAATTGTCAACGACAAAAGTGAGACGAGTAAGAGCAAAATCAAGTGTAATAGTTGCATCAGGAGCAATATAACGCTCAACAGATGAGTGAGAAATATCACGTTCATGCCAAAGTGCTACATTTTCCATCGCAGGCATTGCAAATGCACGGACCATACGCGCTAATCCAGTTAAATTTTCGGTTAAAACTGGATTACGTTTATGGGGCATGGCAGATGAACCTTTTTGCCCAGGTGAGAAATATTCTTCTGCTTCAAGGACTTCTGTTCGTTGTAGATGGCGTATTTCTACGGCTAATCTTTCAATAGATGAAGCAATAACACCAAGTGTTGCAAAGAACATGGCATGACGATCACGTGGTATCACTTGGGTGGAAACTGGTTCAGCATGCAATCCAAATGCTCTTGCTACATGTTCTTCAACGCGTGGATCAATGTTTGCAAAAGTTCCTACAGCTCCTGAAATAGCGCAAGTAGAAATTTCTTCACGTGCTGCAAGAAGACGCTTACGACAACGAGAAAATTCAGCATATGCAAAGGCAAATTTAAGTCCAAATGTTGTTGGTTCAGCATGAATGCCATGACTTCGCCCAATCGTTATTGTCTCTTTATGTTCAAAAGCACGTTTTTTTAATGCTTCAAGAAGTTCATCTAAATCCCTTAATAAAATATCACTGGCACGCATCAATTGAATATTGAGTGTTGTATCTAAAACATCTGACGATGTCATACCTTGGTGGATAAACCGTGATTCTGATCCGGTAAATTCAGCTAAGTGTGTTAGAAATGCTATAACATCATGCTTGGTGATCGCCTCAATTTCATTAATGCGATTTACATCAAACTTAGCAGAACTTCCCTTTTCCCAAATAATTTTTGCTGCTTCTTTAGGAATAACACCTAGATTTGCCAATGCATCGCAGGCGTGCGCTTCAATTTCGAACCAAATACGGTATTTCGTTTCAGGAGACCAAATTGCTACCATTTCAGAGCGAGAGTAACGTTCTATCATAATTTTTTCCTTATTGTGAGAGGGTTGCAGCTTGGCGCAATGCATGAATACGTGTTTTATAAAGTTCTTTGTTGCCATTTTTATAAATTGCAGAGCCTGCAACAAAGACATTTGCACCAGCTTTTGCAGCTATTCCGATTGTGTCAACGGTGATACCACCATCCACTTCAAGATCAATAGGCCTGTTCGCAATCATACTTTTGACGCGTTTGATTTTATTTTCCATTTCTGGGATGAAGTTTTGTCCACCAAAACCAGGATTAACCGTCATGATCAGGATAAGATCTAATTGATCGAGCAAATATTCAAGCACATGTTCTGAGGTACTGGGGTTGATTGCAACTCCTGCTTTTTTCCCCATTGCTTTGATTATTTGTAGTGAACGATGAAGATGTGGGTTAGCTTCAGCATGAATCGTTATAATATTTGCACCAGCCTTTGCAAAAGCTTCAAGATAAGGAGTTTCTGGTGATATCATCAAATGAACGTCAAATATTGCTTTGGTTAATGGGCGAAGTGCCTTGACGATATCAGGACCAAAAGTAATATTAGGAACAAAATGTCCATCCATGATATCAAGGTGAAGCCAATCTGCACCAGCATCAATAACATCCAATACTTCTTGGCCAAGTTTGGAAAAATCAGAAGCCAAGAGCGAAGGTGAAATAAGATGAGAATGAGGCATTAAAATCTCCTTGATAGGCTGTTTTTTATCATGTCGTTCTTTATATTCAAATATCTTTTGTGTTATGACGTAAAAGAAAAGGTAGGTGTCATAGATCTTTTTATGAAAAGATCACTTGAAATTTTAAAGCTATATTTAAGTGAACAATATGCCAAATCATACAACACATTTAATGCCTGAGATTCAACATAATATTACTGTTTCTTCGCAAGAATATCGAGATGCTATGAGTCATTTTGCAGGTGCTGTGCATATTGTAACAACAAATGGCATTCAGGGAAAGCGTGGAGTTACAGTTTCAGCTTGTTGCTCTTTATCAGATGATCCTCCAACACTTCTTGTTTGTCTCATGCGTCATAATCCTAAGAATCGGTTGTTTATGGAGAATGGAAATTTTTGCGTGAATAGTTTGGCAGGAAAACATCGTGCATTGGCGGATATTTTTTCAAGGCGTTGCAATTACACACCAAATAAAGATTTTCATAGAGATCAATGGGGTACATTGCAAACCGGTGCACCTAGTTTATTAGATGCTTTAGCATCTTTTGATTGTCGTTTGATTTGTTGGCACGAGCATGCAACTCATTATGTTTTGATCGGTGAAGTTGTTGCAATACACTGTAATCATGAAAAAGACGCTTTGATGTATTTGAATCGAGGTTATCATACTTTGCCTTTTTAAAGATTTTTACTTTTTTGCATATGAGAAATGATTTATTATTGGTGTATTTCAAGCTTTTTCTAACCAGTCAGGGAGGTTATTTCGTATGATTTCAAAGTTTGTATTTTTTTAGAAGCTTATAAAGATAACTGAAAAGGAGGAGAAGTCTTTGCCAGCATTATATCAAGATTAAGAGAAGTGTATGCTGTGTGCAAAAGTAGCTGAATATTTAAACTGTAGCTTTAAATGTATTGGTTTATAGGTATAAAAAAAGCATTTTACACTTGTATTGATTGATATTGCACAATATATAGTCCGCACATACCATATATGGAGGTTTTTATGGCATGAGCGAAGAGATTGATGATCAATATCACCCCAGTGAAGATGAGCCTTTTATGAATGAGCGACAAAAGGCCTATTTTCGTGCTAAATTAATTTCTTGGAAGAATGATATCTTAAGAGAAGTCCGTGAGACTTTAGAAAATTTACAGGAAGAAAGTGCTTGTCAACCCGATTTTACTGATAGAGCGTCTTGTGAAACTGACCGCACAATTGAATTACGTGCTCGTGACCGTCAGAGAAAGCTTATTTCAAAGATAGATGCTGCTTTGGAGCGTATTGACAATGGAACTTATGGCTTTTGTGAGGAAACTGGCGAACCTATTAGTATAAAGCGTCTTGAGGCTCGACCGATTGCAGTTTTATCGTTAGAAGCACAAGAACGCCACGAGAGACGAGAAAAAGTCTATCGTGACGATTAAAATCGATTAGGAGATACAAAGAGTATACTTAGGAGACACAAAAAGTATACGGCGCTAGAGTTGCGTATTTTACTTTTTGAAGGCAGGGATAAATAAAAAGGGCTCTTGTCTTCCTTCAATTTCAGCACTAGTTATTGAATCTTCAACCTTTTGCTTTATAAAAGGGGTAGAAGTTCTTCTTTGTGTGTTTTCCCTTCCATTTACGGAAAAAGATCTTTTCCCTGTAAGATTAAGATTTAGATTTGTTTCTGTTGTTGTTAACACTGGCTGTGTATGTTGTTGTGTGACACGTGCATTGATGACATTGGATTCTACAACAACATCTGTTAATCCACCGATAAGAAGCAAATGTTCTTTATCATCACAACGTACGAGAATAAGACGACGTGTGCGGTCGATAGCAATCGTCTCGCATAGAGTTAATCGTGAGGGATGTTTTTTTATGTTATTTCTAGAATTTTCTGTATTGAAACGGCGTGAAAACAAGATAACTGTAGCAACAGCTACAATTATTATGATGAAAAACGCAAAACTTATAGTTATATGAGATGCGGATGTACCTAATAGGTTTGATAACCAGATATACATGGAATTTCTTTCGCTTAAAATGGAAATGTTATTTATGATAGGTTTGTAATACTCTTAAAAGGTTTACTTACAATAAGCAAAGATCTTTTAAACATAGAGTAATTTTTCTTGGGAAGATATTATCCATGCTATTATTTAATAATCATGATTATAAAAGCAATTTCTTGTATAAGAAACAGCCATAATCAAGGCAAATGAAATGGGTAAAGGTTTTGGAATAGTGAAAGATCATCGTCTGTTTCCTGTATCTCGAGTGGTTGTGATTCTTGGTGTTGTTTTTGTAATAGCTTTTTTTCTCATTATCGGTATTCTGGATTTCTTTTATCCACATAGCTATTTACAAAAAGTCGAGTTGGTATCTCTTTTGGCTTTAGCGGTTATAGGGGTTTCTGCACTCGTTTTGAGTGGAATGGGGGTCTTAAGATATCATGCAGCGAAGTGGCATGAAGACTTTGATTTTAGCATTTTTAATAATACTGATGATGCAATTATTGTTTCCGATTTGTCAGGTTTTGTTTATTATTCTAACCAAAGTTATCGAAACATTCTTACCTATAAGCCTGAAGCATCTTGTTATATGGTTCTTGCTGGTCTTCCAGGGGCTGGCGTACTTTCATATCGTTTAAAGGTTGCTGCCTGTAGTAATCTTGCGGCGCAAGAAGAATTAAGAGTGGAACAGTCGATTTTTTCTCATTCTACACAAAGAAAATCTGTTTGGTATAATATTTCTGTTCAACCGATTACGAAGGGGAGGGAAAAGTTTTTATTTTGGCGCATTGCTGATATTTCGCATTTACAGGAATGTCGTGAAGTTTTTTTCTCGAATCTTCAAGAAGCTATCAATCACTTAGATCAAGCTCCTGTTGGTTTTGTATCCGTTAATACACAAGGGACAATTCTTTATGCAAATGCAGTTTTTTCTGAATGGTTTTCGATTGATTTAGCAAATTTTACTATTGGTCAATATAGTTTTGATCAATTATTTGATAATATTGGAGAAAATATTTCGTGGAATGATATTTGTTTGCAAAATAATAAATATCAAAGCTCGGGTTACTCTTTGCCTTACGTATTTTCATTGTGTTTAAATTCAGAGTTCGGTATTAAAAAAATATTGAATTGTTTTATGCGTGCTTCTTCTCTTTTAGAGAACGAAACTATTTATCGTATTGTGGCAATTCCACAGCAGATACAAAAAGAAGAGGGTGATGATCCATCAAAATTACCTAGTGCATTAATGGGGTATTTTGATGTGAGTCCATTTGCAATAGCAGTGGTGGACCAAAAAGGGCATTTTATACACATGAATAATGTCTTTTCATCACTCATAGGATGTGTGAGCAAAATTGTTAATTTTTATGATGTTATTTCTCGTCGTGATCATGCACAGTTAGAGCGTGCCTTTCAAAGGATTATGAGAAATAAAAATTCTTCAGTCTCGATAGAAATCGTTTTAGAAAATAATGAAGAGCGCCATTTGCGTCTCAATATGATCCCTGTAAAACCATATTATGGTGATGGATTACAAGATTTTGTTATTGTCTCTGCTGTAGAAATAACAGAACAAAAAACACTTGAAGATAAAATGATACAAAGTCAGAAAATGCAGGCTGTTGGGCAGTTGGCTGGTGGTATTGCACATGATTTTAATAATGTTTTAACAGCAATTTTGATGTCGTGCGATCTTCTTTTAAATACACATCGTAGTTCTGATCCTGCGCATGCTGATCTTATCAATATCAAAAATAATGCTAATCGTGCGGCTGCACTTGTGCAGCAATTATTGGCTTTTTCTAGAAAGCAGACACTTAGACCTGAAGAAGTTGATTTTACAGAATTTTTATCAGATATTCGCAATCTTATATTACCCCTTTTAGGCAATAATATTCGATTAAAAATTATTCATGGAAGAGATTTATGGAGCGTTGAAGTTGATCAAGCATCTTTCCAGCGTGTGGTTATAAATTTAGTTATCAATGCGCGTGACGCTATGCCAGATGGGGGTGTTGTTACGATTGCGACAAATAATATTACAAAACAACAAAGTGCTGAATTTGATTATGTTGGCTTTTCAATTGGTGAGTATGTGCAGTTGACGATTTCAGATACAGGAACTGGTATACCGATCGCTATACAAGAAAAAATGTTTGAACCATTTTTTACAACAAAAGAGGTTGGAAAAGGAACAGGGCTTGGTTTATCAATGGTTTATGGAATTATCAAACAGACAGGTGGTTACATTTACTGTGATAGCGCAGAAGGAAAAGGAGCAACATTTCATATTTTTCTTCCTCGTTATATTCCTGAAACAGATAGTAAAATTTCTCTACAGATTGAAAAAAATGAAGAGCAAGAAAAAAATACAGATTTAACAGGGGTGGCAACTGTTCTATTAGTTGAAGATGAAGATGCTGTCAGAATGGGTGGAGTAAGGGCACTTCGAATGAGAGGATATACTGTTTTAGAAGCTGCAAGTGGTGTAGAGGCTCTTGCTATTCTTGAAGAAAATAAAGGAGCTGTTGATATTATTGTTTCTGATGTGGTGATGCCAGAAATGGATGGACCAACTTTGCTTAAGGAAACGCGTAAAAGCTATCCTGATATCAAATTTATTTTTGTTTCTGGTTATGCAAAAGATGCTTTTACTAAAAATCTTCCAGAAGATGCTATTTTTGGTTTTTTATCTAAACCATTTACACTCAAACAGTTAGCTATAACAGTTAAAGAAACACTTGAAGAGTGAAGTGAAAATTTTGTGTATTTTAAAAAAAATTAAGATAAAGATTTAGAGTATATTGCAAAATAAGCACCATAACAGCAATATATGAAATTTATAACCGAGTGACTAAGAGTCATTTAGAATTTCATCATTTAAGAGTTCAAAAATTCCTGTATAATCTGTACAAAAATTTTCGAAAACGAAGACTTTATTACGCCAAAATCTTATAGAGTTCGAAGTATAAGCGTTGAAGGTAATGTGAGGTGTGATAATTGGAAAATGTCAATTGACGCACTCAAAGGGATAGAAGCTGTTGTTGATCATCTATCATTTTATCATTTCCTTCAATGAATATTTTTAAGGCTTCTGGATAAAGTTTGTGTTCAGCTTTAAGGACTCTCTGTGCTAAAATATCAACGGTATCATTGCGACACACTGGAACAGCTGCTTGAGCAAGAATTTTTCCTGCATCCATCTCTTCTGTAACAAGGTGAATAGTGCAACCAGTGATTTTAATACCTGCTTCTAAAACCCTTTCATGGGTATTTAAGCCTTTAAATGAGGGAAGGAGAGAGGGATGAATATTCAAAATTCGTTCTTCATAAAGTTTTACAAAATGCGGTGATATGAGGCGCATATAACCAGCAAAACAAATCAGATCCGGTTGATATTTTGCTAGAACTGCTAAAATAGATTCTTCGTGCGCTTCTTTTGTTGGGTAGTTTTTTCGATCAATGATATGAATAGGTAAATTATAGTTATGTGCCTTTTCAATACCCATAGCATGAGGGTTATCGCAAATAACGGCGATGATTTCAGCAGGATAATCTTTTTGTTTACTCGCTTCAGCAAGAGCGACCATATTGGATCCATTACCAGAAATAAAAACAATGATTTTCTTTTTCATAAGTGAAGTGCACCTTTATAGAGAACTTTTTTATCTTGGCGTTTTGTTAAAATGCCGAGTGATGTAACTGTTTCTCCTTGCATTTCAAGAGCTTTCGTAATGGTTTCAACTGTGTGCTGTGCTACGATAATTATCATACCAATTCCGCAATTAAATGTTCGTAACATTTCCGTTTCTTCTATTTTACCTTGTTTGGCAATCCATGAAAATACGGGAGGAACATGAATAGCCGAAAGATTAATTTCAGCGCAGAGAGAAGAGGGGAGAACACGTGGGATGTTTTCCGTAAATCCTCCGCCTGTGATATGAGCAAGAGCTTTGATTCCTTGGTATTTCTGTATAATGGGGAGGAGGGATTTTACATAAATGCGTGTTGGAGTGAGCAGTGCTGTACCGAGGTCGATTTGAGGATCAAAAGGGGCGGCATCATTCCATTTCAGATGGCTTTGTTTGATGATTCGTCTTACGAGAGAAAAGCCGTTGGAATGAATTCCAGATGCGCTAAGTCCTAAAATGATGTCGCTTTCTGTAAGATCTTTTGAAGGAAGTAATGCATTTCGTTCGACTGCACCTACAGCAAAGCCTGCTAAGTCATAATCCTTTTCTGCATACATATCAGGCATTTCTGCAGTTTCTCCTCCAATAAGGGCAGCGCCTGCTTGTTTACATCCTTCTGCAATGCTAGAAACGATTGCGGCACCTTGTTCAGGATCAAGTTTTCCGGTTGCGAAATAATCGAGAAAAAAGAGAGGTTCAGCACCTTGTACCAGCAAATCATTGACGCACATAGCCACAAGATCGATCCCAACAGTGTTATGAATACCGGTTTCAATAGCAATTTTTAATTTTGTTCCTACACCATCATTAGCTGCTACGAGAATAGGATCGATAAAGCCTGTTGCTCTTAGATCAAAGAGGCCACCAAAGCCGCCAATTTCTACATCTGCACCTGTTCGTTTTGTTGAACGTATGTAGGGTTTAATTTTTTCTACCATGGCGTTACCTGCATCGATATTTACACCGGCTTCTTCGTAGGTAAGACCACATTGGGATTTATTATTTACGAGATCTTGATTACTCATGGGAGCCTTCCTTGTAAAAAATCAGATTTTGATATTATGCAATGCCATGATAGAGTTGTCTCCGCAAGAGATATTGATATTTACTTTTGAAGAAAATGAGCAACTCTTCTTGATCTGAGTGTGAAGAAGCTTATAATTTTTGTGAAGAGTTTTTGTAGGATATTTATGAGTAAGATACCAGATAATCATGATCGTTCCGCTTGGCAGCTTATGAATAAGAAAGCGAAAGAGAATATAGTCCGTAGTCGTTATAAGGCTTATGTGCCAGCTTATACTCAAGTACCGTTACCGAACAATATGAAAACGCAAATTTTTTTTTGGCTTGGTACATTAGTCTTTTTCGTTCTTTTTATGGTTGTTTTTGGTTCTGTTTTACTTCCTTTTGTGGCAGGAATTGTATTGGCTTATTTCCTTAATCCGATTGTTCAATTGCTTGAAAAAATTGGTATTCATCGTGTTTTAGGGACTATCCTTATTACCTTGTTTATTGTTGTTGTTTTTGTTGCTGCTTTAATTATTTTAATTCCTATTATCAGCTGGCAAATACAGCAATTTATGAGCGATGGTTTGCCTATTTACATTAATCGTATCCAAACTTTTTTTTCTGAACATGATTTTGGTTGGGTTATGCGCTATTTTGGTAGTGATCCAGGTGAATTACAGAGTAATATTAAAGGTCTATTGGGACAAAGTTCTGATTTTATCACCTCTCTTTTGAATTCGCTTTTGAAATCAGGAAAATCTATTGTTAATATCGTTAGCCTAATCGTTGTAGCACCTGTAGTGGCATTTTATCTATTATTAGATTGGCCACGTATGGTTGCAACAGTTGATTCGTTAATACCGCGGGATCATCTCGAAACTGTTCGTAGCATTTTTTATGAGATGGATAGAGCAGTTGCTGGTTTTGTTCGTGGACAAGGAACGGCGTGTTTAATATTGGGAGGGTATTACGCTATTGGTTTGACTGTCACAGGACTTAATTTTGGTCTTTTGATTGGTATGTTTATTGGTCTTATCAGCTTTGTTCCTTATATTGGCACGATGAGTGGTTTTCTCCTCTCTGTTGGTGTTGCTTGGGTCCAATTCTATCCAGATAATTGGGAATGGATCGTCGTTATCATGATTATCTTCTTAATTGGACAATTCATTGAAGGATATATTCTTCAACCGAAACTTGTGGGATCATCAGTGGGGTTACATCCGGTGTGGTTAATGTTTGCACTTTTTGCTTTTGCTTCACTTTTGGGTTTTACTGGTATGCTTGTTGCTGTTCCTGCTGCTGCTGCTGTTGGTGTTTTGGTTCGTTTTGCTCTTCATACTTATCTTAACTCTCAGATGTATTCGCGAAGTGGAAATTCGGAGCTGATAGAATGAATGGGCGTGAAACGCAGTTACCTTTAAATTTTTCTTATAATCCAGTTTTCCAATTTGATGATTTAGTGGTAACAGAAAGCAATCGTATGGCTTTTCAGCTGATTGATCATTGGCCCAATTGGGTTTTGCCACTTGCAGTTTTGGTCGGAAAAGAAGGATCTGGTAAAACACATTTTTCTAGCGTATGGGCGCAGAAAGCTGATGCTATAAATCTTGATCGTAATAAAGTTGATCAAGCTATTTCTGTAGCTTCTTCAGGAAGATCATTCTTAATTGAAGATGTTGATACGGGTGAAATTAATGAGACAGGACTTTTTCATTTAATTAATAGTGTTAAGCAAGCAAATCTTAATGCACGGCAAGCTACTTTATTGATGACTGCACGTACAGTACCCTCAGCGTGGAATTTAAAATTAAATGATTTAAAAAGTCGCCTTAATTCGGTTATGTTGGTTGCAATTCATCAGCCGGACGATGCATTACTAACAGCTGTTGCTTTTAAACTTTTTTCCGATAAGCAGATTATTGTTCACCCTGATATTGTTTCTTATCTCGTAAGCCGTTGTGAACGTTCTTTGTTTTCATTGAAGCATGTTATTGATTCTGTTGACCGTTTGGCATTACAAAGAAAAAGCAAAATAACACGTGCTGTCATTGCTGAAGTTCTTAATACGCATAACTAGTAAACACTGTTTTTTAGTGTGATTTAAATAGTTAGATAAAACGTGTTTGTGTCTTATTCGTTGTTTAGGTTGTAGATAAAACCGTTACTATTTCTAGTTTTCTGCTTTTTTATATATGTTGAGAAGGGAAATAAGGTATTTATTGACTTCATGATTTTTAAGATCTTTATTTGTATTTTTTCACAGCTTGTAAAATTGTATGAGATACTTGAAAGTGATTTTAGGAGAAAGAAAGGTTTTCTTTGTTTCTCTAATCACGTTTTTACGGCTTGAGAAAAATATTTGTTCTTTTGTTCATTGCTTTTTTGTAAGAAACCATAGAATTTTATAATAAGAATGATTGAGAGGATAGAGAGGTGGCAGGTAGAATCAGTTTTCTCATGATGTGTATTGGATTTTCTATGAACATAATGTCGATGTTGGGGTTTTATGCTATTTAGAAATTTTTATTATATTGAGATCGTTTTTGTTAACAAAACTATTCATTTTGAATGTTGTTGATAGTATCAAATTCTTCTTGAAGCGATGGAGGAAGGGCTTTGTGGGGAAATAAGTTGTTTAAAATGGGATAGATTCTTGAGGAGGTATTTTTTTTATTTATATCAATAAAATGAAATATTGAGCAGAAAAATTTTTAAATTTGTAAAGAAATACAACAAAATTAAAAAAAATGTGTTTTTCTCTTGCACTTCTGTTGCGAAAATTTTAGGAAATGTGCATCGAATAAATGCAAATGGCGGAGCGTAGCGCAGCTTGGTAGCGCACCTGATTTGGGATCAGGGGGTCGTAGGTTCGAATCCTATCGCTCCGACCATATTTAGTAATATGTGAAAGAATGGCCCAAAGTGGGTGCGTGTGGTGAGAAATTATCATTCAAGTGTTGTGTAGTCTGAAGGAAAGTAACTATGATCGCACATATTTATAGTCCTGCGAAGACTGCTATGCAGTCAGGTAAGGGAAATACTGGTTTCTGGATTCTGCGATATGAACCGGTGCAGGCGAAAATGCTTGAACCTCTTATGGGGTATACGGCAACTTCTGATATGAATAGCCAAGTAGTGCTTCGATTTAATAGTAAGGAGGCGGCGGTTGCATTTGCGTGCAAAAGTGGTATTTCTTACCGTGTGGAAGAACCACATAAGCCGATTCGGCGTGCTGTTTCTTATTCTGATAATTTTCGCAGTGATAGGCAGCAGTCTTGGACGCATTGAGTTAGGGATACTGTTTTGAATTAAGAGAGTCATGAAGTTTGGTCCCGTAGCTCAGCAGGATAGAGCAACGGCCTTCTAAGCCGTGGGTCACAGGTTCGAATCCTGTCGGGATCGCCATAAAAATCTTTTCTGCGTATAGCTTATTTGTTTTTTCATATTTTGAAACATTCGGTTCAGGTGAACGAAAATTCTCTGGTGGAGATTTTGAGGTACGGTCTGTAAAATATGTTTTCTTCTTTTACGAATCGTTTTTTCAGCACTTTTTTGTAGAAGTAACATCGTATTGTTTTCGGAGTAGCTCTTAAAAAAAGCTTTTACATTTTTTAAATTATAATATTCTGTATATTAGTTGTACGCTGAGCAGAATATTATGGTTATTGGTTTCAATCTGACAAAAGATATTTTAAAATATTAAGAAGTCGGCACATTTATATGATTGAAAAAATGAATAGAAAATAAAAAGTGGTTAAGAGAAAAACTCACGGATAAAGAGTAACAGTTTCCTTATGAAATAATCCGCGCTTGTTTAAAGTGTGAAGATGATTTTTCGTTTTGTGGAGTGAATAGTATTTTTTAGCTTTTTATTGATTCTTTATTTTTCTCATCTCAAGAATGCGATAGATTATATTTTTCATACTTAAGCATTGATTTTTAAAACTTAAGTTCACCAAATCTTTCCATAAATGGGGTGCGAGAGGTTTTTAAGGATTTTTATGAGAAGAAGAGATATTGTGGACATTTTCTTCAGGTTTAAAAAATCTTCTGATTCGTAATAATTGGGAGGTGCATTTTAAAATCTGCTTTCATTGTAATGAAGTACTTATTCTTCTAGGAGAATTTTTTAGAAGTTCTCCCCCTTTGGTAAAATCTCATAAAAACTTTGTATTGATTATTCTGAACATATTTTAGATATGATACAAAATTTTTAGATGTATCTATAGAATTTTATCTTCTTTAGAGATTCGCTGTACCAATTGGTATGAAAAAAAGATCACAAATCTGTAGGATTTAGATGAAGATACAGCATCTCTTTCAAGAATAGAAAAAAATGCTTGTTGTAAGGATTTTACAATAAAATCTTCTGATTCGTTTCATTGTGAAACTGTCAGCATATTTGTGAGATTGCTGAGCTATTTTTCACAACAAGATTTAGAAGAATTCAAAAAATTATTAGAGAAAATTGGCAAAAGAAAACATGTTCTATAGATCACATGCTAGAAAATCCTATTCCTGTTTTTATTTGTATGTCCCTTATCTTAAAAAAGTAAGCATAAAATCAATATGCTGTTTATAGTACAAGGAAATGGTGGGCGTGACAGCCCCACCAATTTACAATAAAATCAATAGTTTATCTAAAAGTTCGGGAATTTTGATTCTATTGATTTTGTTATGTTTTTTCTGCTTTATCCCTAACCTTTTTGAAGCTTTTTGATAGCTTCTATTGCGAGTTTTTTACGGTCGGCACTTTGAGTGTAGAGTGATGCCATTTTGTCTTCTGTCCAGCCAAAAAGCGCTTTCATTTGTGAAAGTGTTGCACCTGAATTGGCAGCACGTGTTGCTGCTAATTTTCTCAAGCCATGAGCTGATTTTTTAATGTTGGCTTCATTACAAGCTTTTCTAAATAGATTACCAAAGCTTTCTTTGGTTAATTTCTTACCACCTTTTCCGCAAATGAATGTTTCATCTCCGATAGGTCCAATTTTAAGAGTTTTGGCTAATTCCGGCAAAATAGGGAGAAAGACATCTGTTTGGAATTTACTTTTTTCTGTTTTTAAATGAATAATATCATCTTTAATATCTTTCCAACCGATGCGAATAGCATCACCTCGTCTCAAGCCTGTATAGAGAAGAACATCAATCCAAACGCGTTCATGTGTACCATGAGTCCATTGCTTATAGTATTTTTCTATGTCTTCTTCTGTCCAAGCAGGGAATCCCTCTTTATTTTTGAGAGGAGGTCTTTTTATACCTAAAGCTGGGTTGTCTTCTAAAAGACCTTGCTCAATTGCCCATTTAAAAAGACTATTAAGTGCTTTCAAAAAGTTTCTAGCGCTTGCTGGGGTTTCTTTACGTCGTTCAACACCAGCTATGATATGTTTTTTTTCAATGGCTTGGTATGGAATATTTCCTACAGAATCGCAAATTTTCATTAGAATAAGTTCTTTTTGCCTTTGTGTAGTTTTAGCGAGACTAAACCAATCGATGCTATTAAAATACTGTTTAAGAAGCCATGCAAATGAACCTTCAACAAGTTTACTAGGTTTTGATTTATGGGGTATAAGCCCTTGTAATTCCGAAATTGCTCTTTTGTAGTCGTCAACAAACTCTTGTGTTCCATAGGTTCCACGTACTCTGATGCGTTGACCGTGATCAATTCGCACATACCATATAATTTTACCATGACGTGTACGTTCACGAACAAGATGAGGGGGGCGTGGTTTTGGCATGGAATTTTATATTTTAGAGAGCAAAGTTTCGTAATAGTCATCCTTTGACATATCTAATAATTTGTCAGGATTTTTTGCTGAATTAGGTATTGGTATATCTGATTTAAGATAGATAAGGAGTTCTCCTGTAGGCTTGATTTCTATGAGTTCGCATCCTTGTTTTTTTGCTTCTCTTAAAGCGCGTGCGATAGCTGGTTGTGTTATGGTGGGAAGGCGATGCGCCATGTTTTTTCTCCTTACATTGAGATGCAATTTCTCCGTGGCGTGAATCACGCATGTTTTGAAAGTTGTTATGAAAGGGCGGGGGTGCTAAGGGGGGGGAAGAGCACCCCCATAAGGTTCATGCAGCTTTTGTAGAGAGTTGTTTTATCTCTCGTTCTATCTCTGCTAAAAAGGTTTCAACAGCTTGATGAATCTGTTCAATTTGTTTTTCATCACGATGCACGCGTTTGATTTTCATGCGTAAGTGAGATGATTGGTTTGTAAAACGTGGATCATAGCTTACAAAATCACACCATTTTCGTCCTGTACAAGCCATTTGGAATTGCATTTGTGCGATATATTCAGG
>NZ_JBEPLT010000003.1:0-121739 GCF_040545385.1 Bartonella japonica | reverse complement strand
ATCGCTGCCGTCAAGGAAGTTTTCCCATGGTCAACGTGACCAATCGTACCAATATTAACATGCGGCTTCGTACGTTCAAATTTGCTCTTTGCCATTTGAGCTCTCCATTTTCCGTCCTAAATAAGGACTTAGTTAAAAATTAATGACGCAATTTAAAATCATGCGTACTTCTTCTGAATCTCCAAAGCAACAGCCGAAGGAACAGGTTCGTAATGATCAAACTGCATTGTATACTGTGCACGCCCTTGGCTCATCGAACGAAGAGTATTTACATAACCAAACATATTCGCCAAAGGAACCATTGCATTCACAACCGTAGCAATACCACGCGCCTCAGTCCCTGAAATTTGACCACGACGAGAGTTCAAATCACCAATAACATCACCAACATAATCTTCTGGAGTGACAACTTCTACTTTCATAATAGGCTCTAAAAGCTGTGCACCTGCCTTCTTAGCTCCATCACGGAAAGCAGCACGAGCAGCAATCTCAAAAGCCAAAACAGAGGAATCAACATCATGATAACCACCATCAACCAAAGTAGCCTTCACACCAAGCATAGGAAAACCTGCAAGAGGACCAGAACCCATAACACTCTCTATCCCCTTTTGAACACCCGGAATATATTCCTTCGGAACAGCACCCCCAACAATTTTTGATTCAAAAATAAAATCATCACCATCATGAGGTTCAAAAACAATTTTTACACGAGCAAACTGCCCTGCACCACCAGATTGCTTCTTATGCGTATAATCAATTTCCGCAGTTTTCGTAATTGATTCACGATAAGCAACTTGAGGTTGACCAATATTTGCTTCAACCTTAAATTCACGCCGCATACGATCAACAATAATATCAAGATGAAGCTCACCCATTCCAGCTATAATCGTTTGACCCGATTCTTCATCTGATTTCACACGGAACGAAGGATCTTCTGCAGCCAAACGACTAAGCGCAATACCCATCTTTTCCTGATCCGCTTTTGTTTTCGGCTCAATTGCAATTTCAATAACAGGCTCCGGAAACTCCATCCGCTCCAAAATAACAGGCTTCAAAGGATCACAAAGAGTATCACCTGTTGTCGTTTCTTTAAGACCTGCCAGAGCAACAATATCACCAGCAAATGCCTCCTCAATATCCTCACGAGAATTTGAATGCATTTGAAGCATACGCCCTAAACGCTCTCTTTTCCCCTTTACAGTATTTTCAAGAGAAACACCTTTTTGAACTTTACCAGAATAAATACGACAAAAAGTCAAAGACCCCACAAATGGATCATTCATAATCTTAAAAGCAAGCATAGAAAGTGGAGCATCATCTGAAGATTCACGCGTCGTTTCTCCTTCAGTTTTTACATCAATACCACTAATTGCTGGAACATCAACCGGAGAAGGTAAATAAGAAACAACAGCATCCAAAAGCGGCTGAACTCCCTTATTTTTAAAAGCCGTACCACAAAGAACTGGATGGAATTGAACTTCTATTGTTCCCTTGCGGATGAGAGCAATAAGCTGCTCATTGGACGGCATAACACCTTCTAAATAAGCTTCTGTCGCAGCCTCATCAACCTCAACAGCCATCTCAACCAGTTTTTCGCGATATTCCTCCGCTTTCTCTACCAAATCAGATGGAATTTCACTTACTACAGCCGAAGCACCAATAGAACCATCCCATCTTAATGCCTTCATCTCAACAAGATCAACGACACCTTCAAAATCATTTTCAGCACCAATCGGCAACTGCAAAACAAGCGCTTTAGCCCCTAATCGCGAACCAACCATTTCCACACTACGATAGAAATCAGCACCTATTTTATCCATTTTATTTACAAAAACCATACGCGGTACATGGTATTTCTCAGCTTGCCGCCAAACAGTCTCAGTCTGAGGCTCCACACCAGCATTCGCATCCAGCAACGCAATCGCACCATCAAGAACACGCAAAGAACGCTCAACTTCAATCGTAAAATCAACGTGCCCAGGCGTATCAATAATATTAAAACGCCGCTTCCGACCGTCACGCCCTTCCCAAAAAGTTGTAGTCGCAGCAGATGTAATGGTAATACCGCGCTCTTGCTCCTGCTCCATCCAATCCATCGTAGAAGCACCATCGTGAGTCTCACCAATTTTATGATTTTTGCCAGTATAAAACAAAATACGCTCAGTCATAGTGGTTTTACCAGCATCAATATGTGCCATAATACCAAAATTACGATAATCTTCAATCTTATATTCGCGAGCCATTACATTATGCCTTAAATTTCAAAAAACGCCTACCAGCGATAGTGAGAAAATGCACGATTAGCCTCAGCCATACGGTGAACATCCTCACGCTTCTTTACTGCAGAACCACGATTATTAGCCGCATCCATTAATTCACCAGAAAGACGATCAATCATCGTACTTTCATTACGTCCACGCGCCGCCGTAATCAACCAGCGAATAGCAAGAGCCTGACGACGATCCGGACGAACATCTATCGGAACCTGATAAGTAGCACCACCAACACGACGAGAACGAACCTCAATATGAGGAGAAACATTCTCCAAAGCCTTATGAAATAAAGCTACAGGATCTGACTTTACTTTATTCTCCACAGCATCAAGCGCACCATAAACAATACGCTCAGCAACTGACTTCTTACCATCAAACATGATAGCATTCATAAATTTTGTAATAACCAAATCACCAAATTTAGGATCTGGATTAATTTCACGTTTCTCTGCTCTATGACGACGGGACATCGGCTCTGTCTCTCAATATTATTTCGGACGTTTTGCGCCATATTTTGAACGACGCTGTTTACGATTCTTGACACCCTGCGTATCAAGCAACCCACGGATAATGTGATAACGAACCCCTGGCAAATCCTTCACACGACCACCACGAATCATTACAACAGAGTGCTCCTGAAGGTTATGCCCCTCCCCAGGAATATAACCAATCACTTCAAATCCATTTGTCAAACGGACCTTAGCAACCTTACGAAGAGCAGAATTTGGCTTCTTCGGCGTTGTTGTATAGACACGCGTACAAACACCACGCTTCTGCGGATTCGACTGAAGAGCAGGAACCTTATTGCGCTTAACTGGCGCCACACGCGGCTTTCGAATCAACTGGTTTACGGTAGGCATGTAACCTTCCTCTTTATCGATTTACGTTCGTCTTACCCATTTGGGCTTTTCTCAATTTCTATACTCTTAAGGCATCACCGAAGTAACCACCCAAGTACAAACAAAACCGGGTACACTCGCTATAAAAAGCTTACCCGACCACACGCAGAGAAGGCACACGCCTCTTGCACTAGCATTTGCTTTTAATCTTTTAACCCTGTCTGAATGTTATTCTGATAAACACCTAAAACACTCATACACTGATTACAGCAGTCTCTAATAGCGAGAACATATACATTCGTCAAGAACTAAACAGCAGAAAGTTTTTAAAAATGAAAATAAATTAAATTTTAATACTTTAAATTTGGTTTTTTTATAGGAATCCCTAACAAATTAGATTTTTATAAATAAGGGACCTACAACAAAAGATCCACCACATATTGTAAAGATTTATAGAACACTTTAACGTAGCAATTGAACAAATTATACAGATGGTATCAAGATGAGTACACTGAAAATAGCAACGTGGAATATTGCTGGAATAAAAGCACGGCATGAAACATTATATCAATGGCTACAACAACATCAGCCCGATATAGTTTGTCTACAAGAAATTAAATGTATAGATGAAAATTTTCCACGTGATGCGATTGAAACCCTAGGCTATCATATAGAAACACATGGACAAAAAAGTTTTAATGGTGTTGCGATTCTCTCTAAAAAAACGCCTGATGAAATTATCCGCCGATTACCAGGAAATGATAATGATGAGCAAACACGTTATATTGAAGCCGTTTTTTCAATAAATAAAAGAATTATTCGCATTGCATCCCTCTATCTTCCGAATGGTAATCCCATCAACAGTGAAAAATACCCTTATAAAATGGAATGGATGCAGAGATTGTACACGCATGCAAAGGTACTGCTTGCATATGAAGAACTCCTTATCTTAGCTGGTGATTATAATGTTATTCCCACGCCATTGGATGCAAAGAATCCTCAAGAATGGAGTCATGATGCTTTATTTCTTCCCCAAACAAGACAAGTATTCCAACGTATTATTCACTCAGGTTTTTACGACGCTATTCGTAATGTCACGGATAACCCTTCATTTAGTTTCTGGGATTTTCAAGCTGGTGCATGGCACAAAAATAACGGGATTCGCATAGATCACCTGCTGCTATCACCAGAAGCTGTCGATCAACTCATCTGCGCTTATAGCCAAACCGAAGTAAGAGGATATCAAAAACCATCGGACCATACTCCTGTTTGGGTTCACCTTAACTGCAGTTAATAAAGTACAGACTTGTTTTATCGAGCGAAAAAAAAATATCTCGCCTAAAATAACAAATTATGCTACACAAAGCAAACAAATGGAAATTTAATAAATAAACAGAGGGCATAATGAAAAAATTACTACCTATATTTATTGCAGCAACATGGTTTGGATTGACGAATATTGCACATTCTGAAAATGATACACTTAAAAAAATAAAAAAAACAGGGGAAATCACTCTAGGAGTTCGTGAATCATCAGGTCTGGCCTATGCCCTTGGTGACGGGAAATATGTAGGTTTTCATACGGAAATGGCAGAGCATATTATCGACGATATTTCAAAAAAAATTGGTAAACCAATTAAAATTCATTATCTCCCTATCACATCCCAAAATAGAATTCCTCTTTTGAAAAATGGCACCTATGATTTTGAATGTGGCTCAACCACAAATAATGTTGCTCGCAGTAAAGAAGCAGCATTTGCTTATACCACTTATATTGAAGAAGTTCGGATTGCCGTAAAGAAAAACTCTAATATTAAATCTCTTGCCGATTTAAATGGAAAGAAAGTTGCAACCACAACTGGTACAACCGCTATCCAACTTATCCGTAAAAATAAACGTGCAAAAAAAATTCACTTTACAGTTGTTCAAGGAAAAGATCATGGAGATAGCTTCTTATTATTAGAATCTGATCGTGCAGACGCATTCATCACAGATGCTTCAATTCTTGCTGGACATATTGCTAAATCAAAAAATCCATCTGACTACGTTATTCTTGATACAGTACTTTCAATCGAACCCATCGCTTGTATGCTCCGTTTAAACGACAAAAATCTCGAACAGACAATCAATGATAGCATCATACGTCAAATAAAAGATGAATCACTTGAAAAACTTTATGATAAATGGTTTATGAAACCAATCCCACCTGCGAATACAGCTCTCAACCTTCCTTTATCCAAAGCCACCAAATACGCTTGGGAAAATCCAAACAATAAGACTCGCGAAGATTACAAAGAAAATAATTTGTAGAATTCTCAATAAAGCACAACTACACTCTTTTTAATTGAGTGTATTTGTGCTTTATTTCAACTTTTAATAAACTTAACATGAAATAGTGTTGAGTTATTACTCTTTTTGCAGGTGATTTTATTAAGGAAATATCAATTAATGGACTTCTCTTTCCTTTGTACAGATGATCTTAATCAAACATTCGTAGCTGGATGTCTTGGGACTTCTGGTGTAAATTACACCTATTTAGATACACTGCTCGATGGCTTTAAAAATACAGTTATATTATCTATTTCTTCATTAGTTTTAGCCGTGTTTTTGGGTGTCATTATAGGGACAATGCGTACTCTCCAAAATAATTCCATGATTTGTTGCTTTTTGCGTACTATTGGAAGCATCTGGGTGGAAGTTATGCGTAACATTCCTCTGCTTGTGCAAGTCTTTTTATGGTATTTTGTTGTGCCTAAGATTTATCCACCAGCAATAAATTTTTCATCCATTCTCTTAATAATCTGTGCCTTGGGATTCTTTACATCCGCCCGAATCGCAGAACAAGTTCGCTCAGGTATTGAGGCGATTCCCTCTGGACAACGCTACGCAGCTATGGCAATGGGATTTACAACCTATCAAAATTATCGTTATATCATACTACCACGTGCTATACGCACAATTATGCCCCCGCTTACTTCAGAAGCAATGGGCGTTGTAAAAAACTCATCTATAGCATTTGCAGTTTCAATCAATGAGCTAATGCAATTTCAATACCAAACGATTGAAGAAGTAAGTCATATTTATGAAAACTATCTAATCGTTACGGTTCTTTATATTTTTGTAGCTTTATGCGTATTTATCATAATGACTATCATTGAACAAATGCTTAAAATTCCTAATTTTCGAACAGAGGAACACTAAATATGATAAATTTCATACCCTCTCAGTTTGGATTTTCTTCTCCTTTTCATTTTTCAGACTTTGATTTTTCATTTTTCACTTTTGATATATTTTGTTCTTACATTTTATCAGGATTGTTCTTTAGTGTTTTTCTAACTATTTTTGCAACGGTATTAGGACTTATTTTCGGAACACTTTTAGCAATGATGCGGCTTTCTTCTATAAAGCTACTCTCTTGGTTTGCAATAATTTATATAACTGCCATGCGATCAATACCACTTGTTATGGTTATCTTATGGTTTTTTGTACTTTTACCTTTTCTAACTGGCACATCAATTGGTGCAAATAAATCAGCACTCATTACCTTTACTGCATTTGAAACCGCTTATTTTGCTGAAATTATACGTGCCGGTATAAGTTCCGTTTCGCAAGGACAGAAATATGCGGGACAAGCTCTCGGAATGACGTATTGGCAAAATATGTATATTATAATTCTTCCCCAAGCCTTGAGAGACATGCTCCCAGTCCTTTTAACACAGGTTATTATCCTCTTTCAGGATACAACGCTTGTTTATGCAATCAGCGGAAATAGCCTTTTGAACGGTTTTGATATCGTTGCTAATAATTTTGGTGTAAAGCAAGAAGCTTATGTCTTGGCGGCTATTTTTTATTTTGTTATTTGTTTCACATTGTCGCAAATCGTTTCATATTTACAGAAAAAAGTATCCATTATTCGCTAACAGGGGGAAAAAATGTCTACACATATGATCGAAATAAAAAATGTTTCTAACTGGTATGGCGAAGTTAATGTTCTTAAAAACTGCTCAACCAATATAAACAAAGGAGAAGTTGTTGTTGTTTGTGGACCTTCAGGCTCAGGGAAATCAACACTCATTAAAACCATTAATGCTTTAGTTCCTTTTCAAAAAGGTGAAATTTGGATTAATGGAACTCCCGTTCATTCAAAACAAACAAATCTGCCTAAATTGCGTAGTCAGGTAGGAATGGTATTTCAGCACTTCGAGCTTTTTCCACATTTATCTGTCACAGAAAATTTAACAATTGCACAAGTCAAAGTCCTAAAGCGCAGCAAAAAAGAAGCACTTGAGCGCGGTTTATTATACCTTGAACGCGTTGGGCTCATTGAACATAAAGATAAATATCCTGGTCAACTTTCTGGAGGACAACAACAACGTGTTGCTATTGCCCGTGCCTTAACTATGGATCCGCTTGTTATGCTTTTTGATGAGCCAACATCTGCTTTAGATCCTGAAATGGTAGGTGAAGTATTAGATGTCATGGTGAGTCTAGCAGAGGAAGGTATGACAATGATGTGTGTAACCCATGAAATGGGATTTGCAAAAAAAGTTTCAGAGCGTGTTATATTTATGGACCAAGGAACAATTCTCGAAGACTGTTCATCCAAAGAATTCTTTTCATATTCCCAAGCGAGAACATCACGCACACAAGAATTTTTATCTAAAATCCTTAACCACTAACCATCACATTGTGATGAAAAATATCTCTATATATTATGGGTATCCCTCTCTACTATAAGTATAAAACATGAGAGGCTAAAATCTAATGTCAAAAATGATAAAGAATGTGTAATAAAATATTCAAAAGATGTTATTTTTTTTAATATCACCAACCAGAGACATTACCATACGTTTTTCAAATTCATCACAAAGAGCAAAAGCATGTTTTTGCAGAGGACGGATCCAATCTCGATCTTTTATATTAGCTTTCTCATAGGCTACAGTTAACATTGCTGCACCATGAACGGTTTTTCCTGCCTGAAGGAGCATATTTCCAAGCATCGCTTGAGCTGGAGGATTTCCTTTTTTTGCTGAAAGCTGAAACCATCGTGCTGCCTGTACAAGGTTTTTTTCTCTTCCCTCTCCTTTTAAAAATATTTTACCCAACTGGTACTGAGCTTTGGGATTTCCATAATTCATCGCAGCCTGCATATAAAGACTGGCTGCATAAGAAGGATTAGATTTTACAGGCGATTGAGGAATGCCTTTTGTTATATACTCCGCAAGTTTAACCAAAGCATCAGAAATATAGCTCTCATCCTCTGAACCAAGATAAGCACCTTTTTCAACAATATATGCAAAAAAATTATATGCCTTATAATCATCTACAGAGACACCATCACCATCTGCATAAATATGGCCAAGTTTCCAATTTGCTCCAATATTACCCATATCAGCGGCACACTGAAATGCTGAAATAGCCTGATTTATTTGACCATTTTTATAAGAAAACATACCACGTTTTAAAAAATCAAACGAATGATCAGGAACCTTATGTGCGCTATTTGCATTCATTACATAAGCAAGAAGAATAACACCCCCAAAAGCAATTATAATTGCAACTTTTTCGCATATTTTGAGTTTGTTCATCACATGCCCCCCCTATCTCAATTCCACCTATTACAATAGATTCACAGTGCTTGTAGCAAGAGAAAAAGATATTTTAAATATCAAAATTTTAACAAAAAAAGTAAACAAACAGAAATCATCTAAAATCTATAACCAAAAGAATCTTTCATCATCCTGTAAAATAATTTAGTTTTTAAAAATGAATCAATGTCCTGTTTCTACAAAATACCTTGCTGTCATTGTATTTTGTATTTTAAACATTCTTACTATGATCAAAAAACTGTTCAATAGAAAAGTATACTGAAAAACATTCTAGAATGGATAAAACCTGTAATTAATAGATTATTTAAATACAAGAAAAACAAACAACTTAAGTGAACCAATATAATGAATGCTCAGCTATGTACTTCATAAATGCAAAAACAATAAAGCTCTATAATTTTTTTTATGAAAGCATTTCATAAATAACGCTAAGAGTTGAAATTGAAATACAAAAGAGACTCTCTTAAAAGAAAAACTTTCTATTTCTATCAAAAAAGCAGTAGCAGAAAATTATTCTAGAGAATAAGAAAATGCGATTATGCCAATCGTTCTAAAGCAACAGATATTTTTTTCTGCGCAACACGTAATTCTGTAATTCTGCTACGCTCCACCTCAACAATTTCTGATCTTGCATTTTCTATAAACTTAGGATTGTTTAATTTAACTGATATTTTTTCAATATCCTGTTCAATTTTCTTGATATCTTTCATCAAACGAGTACGTTCAGCTTCCAAATCAATCAGCTGCCCCAATGGTAAACAAAAAATCGCCTCTCCTAAAACCATTTGCGCTGATACATCCGGAACTTTTTGAGAAAAATCAATTGTTTCAATACGTGCTAACTTTCTAAGAAGAGAATCGTAACGCTTTACACGCTCCTGCGTTATTTTATCACCTTCTACAATAACAAGTGGAGCAAGTGTTGCAGCTGGGATATTCATTTCAAAACGCACAGACCGAATCCCACTGACAACCTCAATAAGCCAATTAATATCAGAAGCAGCCTCTTCATCTACAAACATTCCCTCTGGCCATGCGGTCAATGCCAGCATATCTTCACGCTTCATGCCTGTCGTTTCCGTAAGAGACCATAACTCCTCAGTCATATGAGGCATAAAAGGATGAAGAAGCTTATAAACCTCATCCAAAACCCAAGCAGTACATGCTTGAGATTCATTTTTAGCCTCCTCATCTGAGCCTTGAAATATTGGTTTGAGAAGTTCTAAGTACCAATCACATAACGTATTCCAAATGAAGCGATAAAGTGCGCTAGCAGACTCATTAAATTTATAATTCTCAATGCCAGAAGTTACTACCGAAACAGTTTTAGATAACTCTGTTAAAATCCAACGATTAAGCGCAAGCTTTGCCTTTTCTGGCTTAAAATCTGGATCATGTTTAACACCATTTATTTGTGCAAATCGAGTAGCATTCCACAATTTCGTAGCAAAATTACGATAACCTGCGATGCGGGAAGGATCAAGTTTCACATCACGCCCTTGTGCTGCCATAATCGCCAAAGTGAAACGAAGCGCGTCTGCACTATATTGATCAATAAGCTCTAATGGGTCAATAATATTCCCTTTTGACTTAGACATCTTTGCTCCCTTTTGATCCCGAACGAGAGCATGGACATAAACTGTTGGAAAGGGAACTTCTCCCATGAAGTGAAGTCCCATCATCATCATACGCGCAACCCAGAAGAAGATGATATCAAACCCTGTAACCGATAGAGAAGTTGGATAAAAAGTAGCAAGCTCAGCTGTTTTATTGGGCCAACCCAGTGTCGAAAAAGGCCAAAGAGCAGATGAAAACCATGTGTCTAAAACATCTTGATCACGCGCTAATTCAACCACTGTACCATAATGAGAAAGAGCAGAAGCTAAAGCTTCTTCTTCAGTTTTTTCAACAAAAACTGCACCATCTGGCCCATACCAAGCTGGTATCTGATGCCCCCACCATAATTGGCGCGAAATACACCAAGGTTGAATATTTTGCATCCAATTAAAATAGGTTTTCTTCCAACTATCAGGAACAAATTGCGTTTTCCCTTGATGAACAGCCTCTATCGCCGGTTTAGCTAATTCTGCAACATGAACATACCATTGATCTGTCAAAAATGGTTCAATAGGCACCCCACTGCGATCCCCATGCGGAACACTGTGTGGATGATCCTCAACAGCTGCCAAATATCCTCCCTTTTCCATCAAAGAAACAATCCGATCACGCGCAATAAAACGATCAGATTGATCTAAACTTTCTATAAATTCTTTTAATTCATCCGATAAAGTGAGACCATCAAAAAATGCTTCATTTTCCCGCAAAAAAATCTCAGCTTTTTTTGTAAAAATATTGATTAAACGCAAATTATTGCGCTGTCCAACTTCAAAGTCATTAAAGTCATGTGCTGGTGTAATTTTCACAGCACCACTCCCCTCATTAGGGTCTGCGTAAGCATCAGCAACAATTAACAGCCTACGCCCTACAAGAGGCAAAATAGCATTGTGACCTATAAGATTTCTATAACGCTCATCTTCAGGATTAACCGCA
The DNA here is from genome assembly GCF_040545385.1 of Bartonella japonica. NCBI lineage: Bacteria > Pseudomonadati > Pseudomonadota > Alphaproteobacteria > Hyphomicrobiales > Bartonellaceae > Bartonella > Bartonella japonica. The sequence continues at coordinate 110,468 of NZ_JBEPLT010000003.1, read as the reverse complement.
ATTCCTGTATCACCAAGCATTGTTTCTGGCCGTGTTGTTGCCACTGTTATAAAAGTTGTAGAATCATTAGGATTAAAAGTTTTTCCTTCAAGCGGATATCGAAAATGCCACAAATGGCCTTTGACTTCTTTTTGCTCAACCTCAAGATCAGAAATAGCCGTTAATAATTTAGGATCCCAATTAACCAAACGCTTATCTTTGTATATCAATCCTTGCTTATAAAGCGTAACAAAAACTTCACGGACAGCTTGAGATAAGCCTTCGTCCATTGTAAAGCGTTCTCGCGACCAATCACATGAAACCCCAAGACGACGCAGCTGATTTGCAATAACCCCACCAGTTTTATGGCGCCATTCCCAGATACGCTCAATAAATTTTTCCCGTCCCATTTCTTGACGCGTTGGCTCTTGACGTTCTGCAAGTTGACGCTCGACAACCATTTGTGTAGCAATCCCTGCATGATCCATACCTGGCTGCCATAACACATTCTTACCACGCATACGCTGAAATCTAACCACAATATCTTGAATTGTCGTATTCAGTGCGTGCCCCATATGAAGAGAACCTGTAACATTAGGAGGAGGAAGCATAACACAAAAAGATTCCGCCTCATTTTTTAAACCCACTCCCGCTTCAAAAGCACCACGAGCCTCCCACCTTTTTGCAACCCGTTGTTCTATAGAAGCAGCATTGTAGTTTTTTTCTAACATTCTACTCACCCATAACGCCACTGAAAAACGTGACATATGATCTTAAACGGATCATATATCTGCAATCCTACTTGTTTACATTACGCCTCCAAGGACGCAAAAGAAATGCTCATAAATAAAATGAAAATCACAAAAATAAATAAAAAATAAACAGTTAAGATGACTTCTTAATTACCTTAATAATCTCTTCTCGTAAAACATTTTCAAGCAAAACAGGCAATTCACTCTGTAACCATTCTGCTATAGCCGGACGCAAAATATCCTTTGTAACCTTCTCTGCAGAAGAAATACAATATTCAGAGAGCTCCACACGACCAGCCATCATATCTTCCGGTTGTGAGATACATGCCTCATCTCTATATTCTTTTGTTTTATGAACAGAGCGCCGCTCTTCAGAAGAAAGCTTCATCTTTTGCATATCCACGCCAACCGTATTATTTTCTACCTCTGTACTTTCTTTTTCTTGCGTTAAAGAAAAATCCTGTTTTTCAGAAGAAAGACCAATACGATCAGCCAAAGCCTTCATTGCATCATCAACAGATAAACTTGCATTATAATCAGCTTCTGATGCAACTTCTGAATGATTTCCAGAAGTATTTACTGCAACGCTATCATTTAAAAAGTGATCAGGTTGAACCACATTTTCTTCAATTATTTCACGAATAGATGTTAAAATCTCATCCATACTAGGTTCACGTAATACGCTTGAACTCTGTACCATTCTTTAAAACCTCTCAAAAACGCAACAACAAACAGAATCATATTATAGTGTAAGCAAAAGAATCATAAGATCAACATGACTCCCACTATATTTTCAAACACGATTGTCACGAAAAGAGCCTTACACATAACTTTGCTTATTAATAAAACAACATCTAAATTAATAAAACAATACCTAATCACTCTATTTTCTTAACATGCCCAATTATTAATTTCTGATCTTCTAAAAATTAAAATAACTTGCAGATTAAAAAGGCATTTTTATGCATTTATCGGGTGTATTTAACCGTTTTTAAACCTAAATAGTCTGCTGTCAATTTACCAACGGAGGATTGCACACTATAACTCGCAATAACCGCATTCCGCTCTGCCATCGCAAGAGCGATTTGAGCATTAATCAACTGAGTCCGAGAATTTAAAACATCTAATGTTGTCGCCTGTCCCACACGATTTTCTTGAATGCGCCCCTTGAGAGCGATTTCAGCAGCACGAACACTTTCACGATAAGCAATAACAGATGCATCTGCCCCTTTTAACTGAAACCAAGCAGAAGTAAGTACCTGCCTTGTATTACTATGTGCCAAATCAAGCTGTAAACGAGCCTGCCCCAGTTGTTCTCTTGATTGGCGAATCTGAGCAGACGTACGCCCACCCTCAAAAATTGGAACGCTAACCGACAAGCCTACTGATTTAGAAACTCCGTCCTCTCCAACACCATTGTAAACCCTATTATAAGACGCTGTTGCAGAAAAATCGACTTTAGGAAGCAGCGCACCTTCTTTTGCCTTTACATTGTAAAGACCAGCATCAACCAAATATTTTGCGTAAAGGATTGCTGGATGCAGCGCAAGGCTCATTTTATAAGCAGTATCAAGATTTACCGGTAAATTTCTTGCCGCTAGTGGACGTGCTAATTTTTCAGGATCAGAACCTATAACTTGTCGATATACTGCCTCCGCTGATTTTACATCAGCATGTGCAAGACTCAGTTCTGAAACAGCCAAAGAACGTGCAGCTTGTGCCTGAGCAATATCAACACTTCCTCCTTCTCCTACATCAAATTTTGCTTTATTCGAACGAACTTGCTCTTCAAGAGCAGCCAAATTTTCTTTACGAAGATCTGCAATACGCCGCGCTTGGTATAGATTCGCATAAGCTATCACAGTATCTAAAAATGTATTTTGCTCAGCATTCCGAAGATATTCATGCTGTGCTCGTAACTTCACTTGAGCCGAAGAAAAGGTATTTTGTGTGATAAAACCATCAAACAACCTTTGATTTAATCTTATCCCCACAGATCCAGAAGTGATGTAAGGCCCCGTGCTGGACTTACTCTGCCCATAGCTTCCAACTCCCTCAATTTGTGGCAATAACCCTGAGCGCGCAATGTCCACATCATCACTTGATATACGTACAGCTGCACGTTCACTATTCAACTTAGTATTATGTATATAGGCTTTAGCAAAAGCATCCATCAATGTTTCAGCATAAACGGGCTGTGATAGAGAAACACTCATAGCCAACAATAAAAACACCTGAAATTTTCTATTTATTTTGAACACAACATACACAACACAAATCCCCAAATTAATTGCGAAGCTATATTTTATTTGCAAACAAAACAAGCACTAAAATATAAAATCAGGCGTCTTTAAAAAACCAGGAAGACATTTTACAGCAAGGTTAAAAGCACGATGCGCCGAAACAATTCCATCTTCTTTGATATAGATTCTCGCAACACCGGCATTACCTTTCTCTTCAACAACGACAAGACGTCCACCATCTTTCATTTGCTCAAAAATATCTTTCGGAATAAAATCAACAGACCCCTCAATAAAAATCACATCATAAAGTCCCTCAGCGGCATATCCCTGCTCTAAAGGTCCATGAACAGCAACCACATTATCACATTGATTGCGCTCTAAAGCCTCAACAGCTCTCTCTAAAAGAACTTTATTACTTTCTAAAGCAATGACATATCCAGAAAGTTTTGAAAGCAATGCTGCACAATAGCCACTATTCGCACCAACATCTAAAACAATATCTGATGATTTAACAGCAGCAAGCTGTAATAACTTTGCTAAAGAAGCAGGTCCCATCAAATAACGTGTAGGCTCCCCATTTTTCCCAAGATATGTAACAATATCAGTATCAAGATAGCTTAAAGCTCTCATATCTTTCGGTACAAAATCTTCACGTGGCACCGTCAAAAATGCTTCAAGAACCGATAAATCCGTCACATCTACTGTACGAATTTGATTGTCAACCATTTTGCGGCGAAGCTCTGCAAAATCTACAACCATAACAACCATTTTCTCCTACATATATACAAGGACCACAACAAACGACGATAATGAGGACCTCAAACCTCTATTGTAGGTGTTACAAAAAAGTATGCTATAGTCAACAATTAGATTTTAACCACACTACTTCCCACGATAAAGCATTTTATTATGGATGAAAGCCATTTACTTACACATATTATCCCTAAAGATCATCCTTAAAATTATCTGGAGGCCTCGCCCGGAATCGAACCGGGATACAAGGATTTGCAGTCCTCTGCGTAACCATTCCGCCACGAGGCCTCGTAATAAACAATATGTAAAGCGTCAATAAGGGAAGGCAACGCATCCGTCAAGGTATAGAAACTCTCTCTAATCTTTTTTCCTCTTATTCTACAATTTCTAACATTTTTTTTTAAAAAAAGTAATTTTATCCTTTGCAAATCACGATCGCTTTGCTATAGCCCTTGCTATTAGTAATGTTTGGGCACTGTTCCCCGGTAGCTCAGTGGTAGAGCAACCGGCTGTTAACCGGTTGGTCGCTGGTTCGAATCCGGCCCGGGGAGCCATCTATTTTCCTTATTACATTTACTGTATTGTCCTTATTATACTTTTTTTAAGATGAGGGACTCCCAAATAAAAGTGGGGGAATAAGATTTTACAATATGCTTCTCAGTTATTACGAATCGAGAGTTCTTTTCGGGGTGTTTTTTTTGCCATACCTGCTGCCCAAAGAGTCTCAACTTCTAAAAAGTCAAAATCCTTAAAGATCTCTCGAACCGCATCACAATTATTGAGACTCAAGACAAATTTCCTTTGAATGCCTTTGAGAATTTTTAACATCATCATAAAATCATCTTCAACAAAATTTCTAGAGATGTAGCACTTCTTTTTCATAAGATCAGGCGGGTCTAAATAAAATAAACTGTCGGATACATCAAAAAGGACAACAATTTATTCCCACGAATAGTTTAAGATTGTAGTATCAAAAAGCTTTCGTCTAACACGCTTCATCCTTGCTAAAAGCTTATTAGGATGAAATACTATAGACATTTCTTACCAAAGACAAAAGATACGTAATCTTTTTTCCCATACATGACACAACATCAGAGAAACAGAAATCGGATAACTTTTTCAACTTTAGAGAGCTCTATAAATATCATGAAGAATGGTCTCGATAATGTCGATAATAGTTCCCGCCAATTACCAAAACACAATTTCCCAACTCTCCATGTCCAGCAAATCCGACAAGCACCACAATAAAATTTTGTCCAAATAAAGATCTTGAATGGCAATATGAGGAAGTCGTACAAACTTTTCTACTCAAGTAACTTGCACAAAAACATCCAATTTATGCCTATCCATATTCAAAGAATAAAAACTGTTCACTTCACAAAACAGAAAGTTATACTCTCCTCCATAGAGTTTATTGTTTCTGTAAATCCTTTTAAGATAAAAATAGAAAATTCTGTAAATTTATTTTGTACAATAAAATTAAAAACCATCAATTCATATTTATGGAAATAACCGCTTTATAAGCTTTCCGCTTTCCTGTTAATTACCAAAGTTGCAAAAATAATGTCATCTTTATCAAATTATTGCGACATGATCTAAGAGTACTCTGATCGTGCAAAATTATCAGTCATAACTTTTTTGAAAAAAATTAAACTGCGCGAATGACCAAAAAACTTCATCTTTACTCTATCGAGTTCAAAAACAATAAATTATCATTACAATTCAGCATATTTATAATCCAGCATAGAGAGATAAAATATATTTTTATATAAAATAATATTTGTCTTTATTCATATTTTTAAAGACACAGAATGTACTACGCATAATATAGAGAATAGAGTTTTTAAAAACGCTTCTCCAACTTACAAAGTAAGAATTCTTTCAAAATAGCTCTTCAGTACATTTAACCTCTCAAACTGCTTCTATTTCTAAAAAATAAACAGCTTTGAAAACCTCTTTCATTTTAGAAAAAATGTTATTTTGCTCTTACTCACACTGAGAAAACATCTAAAAGAAAAAAATATTCACCGCACTATTTCTTCCTAATATTTCGTTCAAGCCGCGTTCTTTACTGACTTTCGAAAACGAAAAGACTTTGCACGCTTTGCTGCTGCTTTTGCTTTTTTGTGTCTTTCATGAGAGGATAGAGAATTCTTACTCTGCGACTGTTCAGCTTTCTCTTTACGATTTAAAAAACGCTTCTGACGTTTAGATTTTTTAACACAAGATGATTCTTTACCATTTTCTTTTCCTCCACTTTCTGCCTCAATCGATCTTTCTGGAAATGCAGCAAACAACTGTTCGGGAACAGCTTCACGCGTTAATTGCATACGAATCAAGCGCTCTACAGCACGCAACCGTGCACCCTCTATTCCTTCATCAAAAAGTGTGAGTGCTTCGCCATTTGCACCATTGCGTCCTGTACGACCAATACGATGCACATAACTTTCAGCTTCATCTGGTAAATCATAATTAATAACGTGGCTTACTCCTGGTATATCAATACCGCGCGCTGCAATATCTGTTGCGACAAGGACCTGTACTGCTCCCTCGCGAAAAGCTTTCAAAGCAGACTGCCGTGCACTTTGTGATTTATTTCCATGAATTGTTGCAACACAATATCCTATCTTTTCTAGGCTACGTGTGACAGCATCAGCACCGTGTTTCGTCCGAGTAAAAACAATAACCGAAACAAAATCTGGATTTGTCAAAAGTTTACCTAAAATATTCTTTTTTTCACGCGTCTGGACACAATATAACTTTTGAGTAATTTCTACAGCTGTTGTTCCTTGAGGAGCAATTTCTATTTTTACTGGATCACGGAGCAAACCCTTTGCAAGTGCTGTAATTTCTTTCGGCATTGTCGCAGAAAAAAGTGCTGTCTGACACTCTGGATGCAAAAGCTTTGCGATTTGTTTTACATCATGAATAAAACCCATATCTAACATACGATCTGCCTCATCTAGAACCAAAAAATGAGACTGAGAAAGATCAACGCATTTTTCACGAACAAGGTCTATTAAACGTCCTGGCGTTGCTATCAAAACATCTACACCTGCTTTCATGCGTTTAATTTGTTTTAAACGTGATACCCCACCAAAAATAAGACATGTCGAAAGATGCGTTCCCTTCGCAACACTACAAATTGTTTCATCAATCTGAACAGCAAGTTCACGCGTAGGAGCCAAAATCAAAGCACGCGCAGTTTTAGGACGTCGTTTATCGCCCAAAGTCAAAATATGACTTAAAATAGGCAAGCCAAACGCCAAGGTCTTTCCAGAACCTGTCTGTGCAATACCTAAAACATCATGCCCTTTCAGCATCACTGGAATCACTTGTTCCTGAATAGGCTTGGGTGTCTTCATCCCAGCAATAAACAAGTTTTTAATCAAAAGGTCAGACAAACCTAACGTTGTAAAAACATTTTCTCTATTATCCAAAATAAAATCTTTCCTCAGCCCAACAACTCTAAACAAGTAACAAGCTGAACTCTGTTTCTCAAGAATCCGCACAAAAGAGATCTTGATATTTCAAATTTATGAAGCAACACTTGAAAGAGCGATTTGCACACCCCATGTGCACCTTAAACCAAGGTAAAGGGAATAAATTTATTTAAAAAAGTCAGTAAACCAACTTTAACACCCTCACCTGTATTATCGTTAGTTTATAACAAAAAAGCAAGTACCCTCCCGAATATATTTACCATACGCAAAAAACATAATATTTCAAACACTTATTTCTTTATTATTTTTTTCAGAGGTAAATGTATCTGATTAAAATCAGGATAAATTTCCAGAAAAACTGGATTTTGTACAGTTTTGTATCCACCATAAATTAAATACCATCGTGTGTTATCAAAAATCGCCAAAGTTTTATATTTAATAATACGATCTTTCATTTCTAATTTTGTTGGAATCAACGCATAAAAAGCACCACTATCGGTTTGCAAATAATCTATGTTTGTTTCATCTAAATGATAAGCACCAGCAGGCAAATTTTCAAATTGAACACGCAGCTCTTGAAGAAAACTATGACGTAAATTATCTTCTGTTGTATTCAATCGACGCGCTATCTCTTTATAAAGCCGATCGGGCATATAAGAAGGAAGAGGTGAAAAATTCCCGTTTTTTATAGAATTATTAATCTCAACAACTATGCTTAAAAGCTCAGCTTTTTGTATTTCTGTTGGCTCAAATGCTAAACTTTGTTGACCAGCTTCTAAAAACAAAAAGAAACCAAGTACAAAATAAAAAACAGACTTCATTTTAATATCTTTCGTTTTAAAAAAGTCTTGGCTTCTCAAATAACAAAATCAAATAAGGTTTGATCATTAGTAATATCATGATAGCGCCAACCTAAAGTTTGAAAATTTTTCTCTAAGAGAGAAAAATTATCGTATTTTTTTGTCTCAATTGCAACCAACACAGAACCAAAGCTTCTTGCCGATTTTTTAAGATATTCAAAACGCACGATATCATCATCTGGCGATAACGTAGCAAGAAAATTGCGCAATGCACCAGGTTGTTGCGGAAAACTAAAAATAAAATACTTTCTTAATCCCTGGAAACGCAAAGAACGTTCTTTGATATCTGGCAAACGCTCGAAATCAAAATTGCCCCCTGAAATGATGAGAAGAACTTTTTTTCCTTTCAATTCCTGAGAGGAAAGACTGTTCAGCGCATCAATTGATAAAGCACCAGCAGGTTCAAGAACCATACCTTCAATATTAAGCATTTCAACCATTGTAGAACAAACACGATTTTCAGGAACTGTAATAACAGAATCGGGTGAAAATTGTTTCAACAGTGTGTAATTTAATGTACCAATTTCAGCCACAGCAGCACCATCTACAAATGTATCAATATTTTCAAGTTTGACACGTTTTCTGCTCTTCAAACAAGCAAGCAAACTTGCAGCTCCTTGTGGCTCAACAAAACGAAGCTCTGTTTTCCAATCATATTCACGTAAAAACTGACTTACACCACCAGCCAAACCGCCTCCACCGACAGGCACAATAATGAAATCTGGCTCGCTTTCTCCATTGAGTTTTTTCCATTGCAAAACAGCCTCACAGAGAACTGTCGCTTGCCCCGTAACAATATGAACATCATCAAAAGGTGGTGCTATTATACTACCACTTTGTGCAGCAAAAGACTGTGCAGCCGAATAACATTGATCAAACGTCTCTCCAATTAAACGAATATCAATAAATTCTTTACCAAAAATACGTGTCTTCTCTATTTTTTGTTGTGGAGTCGTCACAGGCATAAAAATCACACAATAACGCTTAAAATAGCGACAAACAAACGAAACTCCTTGCGCATGATTTCCTGCCGAAGCACAAACAAATGCAGCATCTAAAGATATCTCCCCAAGCATTTTTGAAACAAAATTAAAAGCACCGCGAATTTTATAAGATCGTATCGGCGTTAAATCTTCACGTTTCAAATAAATTTCTGCATCATATTTTTGGCTAAGAAAATCATTTTTTTGAAGTGGTGTTTCAGTAAATACATTGTGCAAAGCCACCATAGCTTCATTTACGTCTTGAATAAATTTCCCCATAACCACCTGATCATTTCATACTTCATTTATATTATACAAGCTCTTATCTAGCGATAAAGACAACTATTGTCAGTTAAAATTTTATCCAAAAATGAAAAATTTCTCTCTTCATCATTAATCCTTGATTCAATAAAAGATATAGCTTATGAGAGAGCTTTCATCGCGGACGTGATGAAAACGGTAAACATAGCAGACTTAAAATCTGCCGGTCGAAGACCTTGCGGGTTCAAGTCCCGCCGTCCGCACCACAATATTAAGAACTTTTTCTTATTTTCCAATGGTTGGTTATGATGCCTAAGATCAACTTTTGATGATTTTGTTGCAGTATTATCAGATGAAGCTGTGATTGTACAAAAATCGAATCACTTCTTCTTTATGTCTTATTTTGAAAAACGAAAGCTAGAGCTATCCTTGATCATTAAAAGTAACTTCATTTTCAACAATGAAAATCTGAATTTTTCCTACTTTTCGCAAGCATTCAAAAATAATAACGCCTATTCTTTCATAAAATTAATTTACAACGCACAAAATAAAAAAATAAAGGTCCTAAAAAATAGGACCTCCTTAAAGCACTTAAATTTCACGAAAACTAAAATTTATAAGCTATTCCAGCCCGAAAATCATTTGTTTTATGTTTAATTTCAATTTCGTCCTTAAATTTCTTCTTACCAAAATCTGAGTAACGGTATTCCGCGCGCATAATAACATCATCTGTTATTGCAAAATCAACACCTCCCCCAAGAGTATAACCAATCATTGTCTTTGTAGTATCTGATGTAGCACTAAAAGCATCTTCTCCGGTAATTAAGACAGACAAAATGTCCTGAAACTGCCCATAAGCAATACCACCGGAAATATAAGGCATAATACGATCAACAGGCAAACCAACGCGCACCCGTGTAGCACCAGACCATTTTTGTTTTAAAGTATGACTAAAATTTACACTATTTTTTTCTTTTGGCTTTTCATCACTCTTTCCACTTAACCGAGAAGTTCCACAAGATAAGCTTAGTAGTAATTTTTTCTGTTTACCATCTTCCTCAGTTCCTTCAGTATCCGTCCCTTCAGTATCCGTCCCTTCAGTATTCGTCCCTTCAGGTTCGGATTCAGCAGTTATAACGATAGATTTTGTATCTTTCCGCTCAGACAAAAGCAGATCAGTATCAATACCTAAGATAAAACCTTTGCCCGTATTAAAATTAACGCCTGTGTAAAGACCCGCTGTAAAGCCTGAAAGTTTAGGCATATATTTTTTTTCAACCGGAATCCAATCTTTATTCCTAGCTTCCGCATCAGGGAAAAGAGGAACATCAACATCAGGCGTCATTGCAGAAGTTTTACTTGAAAACCCCCCAATTTGACCTCCAAAATAAAAACCTGACCAAGAAAAAGATGGAGAAACGATAACCGATGAAGCAACATGTTCTGGCTCTTCAGGAGAGATTACATCTGCCGCCTGCACTCCAGAAGCTGAAACAAAAGCAAAAACGGATGCTGTTATAAATCTTGTATTCATAAAATTATACCCCACTATTATATTAAACATAATAAAAAATCACATTTAGAAAAACAAAGTGTTATAAAACCTTATGCTATAAAAAATATACTCCTCTGTAATTATACTGAAATATACAATTACACCAAAATTTAATATTAGTAAATAAATTTTATTATAGATTAAGAGATATATAAATACTTAAAATATCTATTATATTTATTTTTAAACTATACAAATATGATCTTCTTCTAATATAAACTAACACAAAAAAATCCAGAAACTAAATTATTCAATAGCCTATTTGCATGAAATAGTCATCTTAAATAAGATAGATATTTATTTTATAAATAATATTATAGAATAATAATGTATACAATTATAAAACAATAAATTTTAATATAAATGAATTATACTTATTTATTAATTATAAAAACAGAAATATGATACTAAAATCATATCTTTTTACATATTACTTTTTAATCATAACATTTTTAATAAATACATGAATGATATTCTCTTTTCTTCCAAATTTTATATCATAATTAAAATCTTAAAACATTTTATTTAAAGATCGCTCTACCATCACTGATTTCTATATTATCTTCTATTTTTATTGCAAAACGGTCTTTATTGGGAAAAGTGATAAAACACCCCTTCATACAAATCGTAACCGTTTGCTGAGCATTCAACGAGATATTTGTAGCTATACTTCCTTCAACGATAATAAAAGATTGTACCTTTAAATCAGTATTTTTTATAGTTGCTGCAAAAGCTGTCATGGTCAGAATACTCAATAATGTAACCGTAATAAGAACGTAAACACATTTTAACATTCCAGTATTCCTTCCTCAACAAAGCGTTTATATAATACAAAACGAAGGGCATTGGTTACCTTAGAGGGAGAGGTAATATTAGGCACATAAATAGCCAAGTTAAATGTAAATTTCTTACTATCAAATGCAGTAAAACTCACCTGTGGCGCAGGATTTTTTAAAACCCCTTCTGTAGCACAAGCAATCTCTAGCAAAATTTCAGCAACACACTCTGGAGGAATATGAGAGGAAACAGTGATAGGAATATCAACTTGCCCTATTTTATTACGTCGGGTCCAATTACTGACATTGTTATTGATGAGGCTTGAATTAGGAATAATAATCGTCTTATGCTGAAATGTTTCAAGCTCCGTTGCTCGCACACTAATACGTTTTACAATACCACCTACCGATCCAGATTCTACATAATCCCCGAGTTTAAACGGTCTCCCAATCAAAATAATAAGCCCAGATACAAAATTTTGAACAATATTTTGTAACCCAAAGCCTATACCGAGTGAAAGCCCCCCAGCAATAAGCGCAAAATTTTTGAGTTCCAAACCTGCTATTGATAATCCTATCAAAGCAGATACAACAACTCCGACATAATTTATAACCATTTCGATAGAATTACGTACACCAGAATCAAATTCCCCATGCGCTAACACTGTTTCATCTAAGCAATTAATAAATCGACGGACGAAAAACCAGCAAGCAAAAAAAGCAACAACTCCAGTACCAATAGAAGTCAAGGAAACATAGACATTTCCAATCTGAAAACCTGTCATGAATTGCCATAACACCGCTCTCAAATCAGAATAAGAAAACCCAAATTGTACGATAATTGGCACTACACAAAATACGATCACAAACAAACTGAGAAAAATGCTCAAAACACCCCCTAGTTGATTCATCGTCTTCTCTTCCAAATGCAACCATTGCATGAGAGCAAAACCAACTCTTGTTTTCATAAATTGCCCTTTAGTTCTAATAGCTTGAGCGCTTTTTATCCCCAAATACATTAAAACTAAAAATGCTCCACTAATCATAATTTGCTGCACAATAAAACGCGCCAGACCAACATAGCCTAACAAATCCATCACAAGCAGCGATAATCCCAATAAAATGAGAGGAATGCGTATATAAAGTGGAAAAAATAGCGCCTCACTCTCTTTATTATTCTGAGGGAAACGCCATCGGAACCGTAAAGGCACAAATGAGATCACAAACAATAATATCGCGACCAAAAAAACAGTAATGAAGCTTTTGACAATTGTTAAAGAAAGAGAAGCTGAAATTATTTGATAAATACTATCTAGAACAGCATCAAATGCTAAAACTACACCTAAAACAGTAAACAAAATTACCAATTGATACGCTGCAGACGGCGCAATATTCAGAAGCTGGAAGTGCTTCATATTCGACGATAAAAGAACAACAGCTAAACGATTAATCAAAAAAACTAAGATAATTTGACAGCCAACCATATCAAATACCGTCGTGAGCTTTCCTGGATCCAAACTAAAACTACGAAATAAAAACGACACAAAATAAATGCAAACGATACAGATAAGCGAAGGGAGAAAAACTGAAATAAAAGCAACGAATAAACGTTGTAAATAAGATATTTCCTCATACCTTTTGATAAAGTTCCAGCGCATATGAGCTAAAAATTTTCTAGAAAAATAAGAAAGACCCAAAGCAATAAAAAACGGAATTAAAAAGGAAAGAAACAGCTGTAATAACTTGAAATAAAATACAAAATTAAACCAAGATCTCAACAATAAAAGGAAGTCAAAAGAAGCCTCTTTGGTTTTTTCAACAAGACGTTTAACCACAGGCATCGAAAACTCAAGCCTGTGTGTAAGCCTACGTTTAAAAAGTTCTCGAGATTGAGAAATAGAAAGTTCGGCTATTCTATTTGTCGCTAAAAAAACTTTTTCAAATCGAAGTACGAGATTATTAATTTTAGCTTTTTGCTCTATCAAATGAGAGTGCTTCTTATCTTGGTTTTTCGAGTTTTTTAAATCATCATCAAGCTCTGTGAATTGATTAAGAAATATATTAATATTATTAAGAGGTGTACGTAAAATAAATGCTTCTTCTAAAGCACGTTGACTGATATTTCGTGCACGTAACCGAAGTTCTGCCAAAGCACGCTCATCTTCTGGTTTATTTTCAAAATCTTTTTTTAAAGTTTCTGTACTTTGTTCAAGAACTTTAATAACCAATTGTTGTTGTTGAATAATTTCATCAATTGAATGAGCGTCTACCGACTGTCCGATAATGACATTTTGTGCCTCAAGATGCTTCCATGCACAAGAGTTAAATATAATAATAATTCCAAAAATAAAGAAAACTATGCGTAATTTTTTTCTAAAAAATGAATACATATCTGCCTTAAATGTATAAAGAGAAATCTATCCCCCTTTTTTTTAAAATATGATATAAAAGAAATATTTTCAACTTTTATAGAATAATCTTATAAAAGCTTTCCCTTATCCTATAATACTGATAAATAGAAATGATAACAGTACGTTGAGCACTCAAGAAGATTAAAGAAGGCGCCCTAACATGCTTTTTTCGCACCTCCCTTGCAGAAAAGAAGATTTTCTTTCCTTTACGACCTGGATTCTTTTGTCCGGCTTTGGCATGTTACTGGCAAATAATCCAGAAATGCGAGCTTATTGGCTCAAACAACTACAGACAAATCACTTCATAAAAATGAATACACTTGATCCAGAAAGCAAATGTGATCATTTCAATGCAGTAACAATTGAAAACAAAAGGATTGTATTTTATATAGATCCTATTCTGCCTATAGATATTTTTCAGAATCTTGTAGCATTGAACCTCTTTTTAATAAGAAATATAGTCTTTTACATACGGCTTGAAGACCTGCAAACACACTATTTTTTAAATCAACGCGCTCCTCCTCTTGTTTGAATTATGAAACTATTATCTTACCTCTGCCTTTTAATTTTAATAACTATTAGATTGTCTATTAGCGGAATATTATCATGCGTACACCTGGTTGGTTGACCACTTTTTATTGTTTTGTCCTTTTAAGCAGCATTTACGTTGCACTACCCAATTTATTTTCGCAAGAACAAGTTAAAAACGCACGATTTTTACCCAACACCCGTGTAACGCTTGGTCTGGATCTTCAAGGAGGCTCTTCTCTCCTACTTGAAGTCGATAGCCAAACATTGAAACGCGATCAATTACACACAGTTTTAGGAAATGTACGTAACATACTCCGTGAAAAACAAATCCGTACCTCAAGTACTCGTATCATTGAAGGTAGTATTGTTGTGCTTGTTTCTGATCCATTAGAAACTGAAAAAGCACTCTCTGCTTTGAAAACATTGATCACCCCTATACACAGTAGCTTTGGCACAACAGCTAATGATATCGCAATCAGTACTCAAAATGAAACGATCCGTGTCACATTAACTGAAGCTGGTATTAAGGACCGCATAAGCAAAGCTATTGAACAAAGCTTAGAAATCATTCGTCGCCGTATAGATCAAGTTGGTGTTACTGAGCCAGCCATCCAAAAGGTCGGAACTAATCGTATTATGGTTCAATTACCCGGTTTACAAGACCCAAAGCAGTTACGTAATCTTTTAGGAACAACTGCTAAAATGACCTTTCATCTTGTGCCCTCTCACGTGGATATCAATAACCTTCCGATAGGCGTTTCAATCCTTCCTGGATATACAGACGAGACACAACGCTACGTAATTTATGACCAAATTGCTTTAGATGGAAATGTCTTGAAAGACGCCCGTGCTGGTTTCGACCCCCAAATACCAGGACGTTCTATTATTTCATTCACATTAAACTCTACTGGTGCAAAAATATTTGCAGATATAACGCGACAAAATATTAATCGTCCTTTTGCAATCGTTCTTGATAATAAAGTTTTGACCTATCCCACTATAAATAGCGTCATTCCCAATGGACAAGGTCAAATTACAGGGAATTTTGACCCTAAAGAAGCCTCAACTTTGGCTGCTCTTCTACGTGCTGGCTCCTTACCTGCGCCACTCACTGTAATTGAAGAAAGAACTGTGGGTCCAAATCTTGGTGCTGATGCCATCCAAATGGGACTTTACACCGGAATAATTGGCTTTATTCTTGTCACAGTTTTTATTTTTCTTCTCTACAAAACTTGGGGAACCATTACAAATATAGCCTTAGCACTCCACACTATTTTAACATTTGCTGCCCTAAGTCTTCTCGGTGCAACGCTTACATTACCGGGTATTGCTGGTATTATTTTAGGCATCGGTATCGCCGTCGATGCCAATATTCTTATCAACGAACGTATACGTGAGGAAAGCCAAAAAGGTGTCAGTGCTTTTGCAGCCTTAGACCGTGGATTTAAGCACGCTTTTGCAACTATTATTGATGCCAATGTTACTGCAATTATTGCAACTATTTTACTATTTTGGTTTGGTACAGGTCCCGTTCGTGGTTTTGCTGTAACAATGTTGCTTGGTATTATCATCTCCATGTTCACAAATATCACCATCGTGCGTATCTTGATGATTTGGGCTATTCGCAAATGGAAAATTAAAACTCTACATCTTCACTCTCTTTTCAACCTCATTTCACAAAATACAACATTCCACTTCATGAAAGCGCGCTTCATTGGTATTGGTGTTTCCCTTATTTTATCGCTTGCTTCAGTTTTTCTGTTTTTTAAGCCTGGATTGAATTTTGGAATTGATTTTATTGGCGGTAGCCAAATGAGTATTACCACCAAAATACCAGCAAGCTTATCAACCTTACGCTCTGAGCTTGCTACCCTTAACATCGGCGAAATTACATTGCAAAATATTGATAATGAAAACACTGTTCTCATCCGTATACAGAAACAAAATGGTAACGAAGCACAACAAACCAACGCCATTGATAAGGTAAAAACAGCCGTCCAAAACATCTATCCAGATGCCACATTCGATCAAATAGAAGTTGTTGGTCCCAAAATTTCAGGTGAGCTTTCTACAGCTGCTTTCACCGCTGTTATTCTCGCAGCAATTGCGATGTCTCTCTATATATGGTTGCGCTTCGAATGGTTCTTTGCCGTTGGTGCGATTGTAACACTTATCTTAGACACTACAAAAATGGTTGGTTTTTTTGCTTTATTTCAATTTGATTTCAATTTGACAGCCATAGCCGCTCTCTTAACAATTGTTGGTTATTCGATAAATGATAAAGTCGTTGTCTATGACCGAATGCGTGAAAATATGCGTCTCTATAAAAAAATGCCGTTGCGTGAACTTATTGATCTTTCAATTAACCAAGTTCTTGTACGTTGTCTTTTTACATCAGCGACCACAATTCTCGCTATGTTACCTATGGCTATATGGGGCGGAAGTGCTGTCTATAATTTTGCACTTCCTATGGTTTTCGGCATTATTATTGCAACATCATCCTCTATCTTTATTGCTGCTCCTATTTTACTCTTTCTAGGGAATTGGTGGCGTGAACGTAATAATCATATAAACACTCAAACGAAATAAAAATGCCATGACTACTTCATATAATATCTCATTCCTTTTTTCTCACAAAAATCACTGTTGTTTTAGCCTATTCATTTTTTGATAAAGAGTCGTAAATAGCCCATGCTCCATGACACACCTCTTATTACAACTATCGTTTCAGGCTTATGTTTAGCATTTCTTTTGGGAATGATTGCAAGTCGTTTACGCATTTCACCACTTGTAGGATATTTGTTGGCTGGTGTCATTGTAGGCCCCAATACAGGCGGATTTAAAATAGATTCCGTTATTATTAATCAGCTCGCTGAAATTGGTGTTATTTTGCTGATGTTTGGTGTTGGATTGCATTTTTCATTAAAGGATCTTTTATCTGTCAAAGCTATTGCTATCCCTGCTGCCATTGCACAGATGGCTTTCTCCACTTTCCTAGGCTTGTGCCTTGGTTTGATTATGGGATGGAGCTTTATCGGGAGCCTAGTCTTCGGTTTAGCTTTATCAATAGCAAGTACTGTTATCCTGCTGCGTGCTTTGCAAGAACGCCATCTTATTGAAACAGAAAAAGGACGTATTGCTGTTGGGTGGCTGATTATTGAAGATTTAGCGATGGTTCTTATACTTGTCCTCATACCATCACTAGCAAACGTCCTTAGCAATACTAAAAAAGAAGCCCCTGATCCCCTTGTTCAATGGTTGGATTTAAGTATTTGGGGAATTTTTGGTCTCACCATTCTGAAAGTTATTGTCTTTATCACCCTTATGCTCATTATTGGACGACGCATGATCCCGTGGTTACTCAAAATGAGTGCACAATCAGGATCACGTGAATTATTTCGTCTTAGTGTTTTTGCTATTGCACTAGGAGTAGCTTTCGGAGCTGCCCATTTATTTGGGGTTTCTCTTTCTCTTGGCGCCTTTTTTGCAGGTATGGTTATGAGTGAATCGGAATTAAGCCATCGTGCAGCAGAAGAGTCCTTACCATTACGAGACGCATTTTCTGTTCTTTTCTTTGTTTCTGTAGGTATGTTATTTGATCTAGGGAAACTATTAACTCATTTTTTCCCTCTCTTAGCAACATTATTCATTATTATATTAGGAAAATCTGCTGTTGCCTTCTTTATCGTTAAAGCTTTTCGATATTCTAATGCAACCGCTTTGACCATTGCTGCAAGCCTTGCCCAAATTGGAGAATTTTCTTTTATTCTTGCGGGTTTAAGTTTGAGCTTGGGACTTCTAAACAACGATGCCCATGATTTAATTCTCGGGGGTGCTATTCTTTCTATTTTGCTTAATCCTCTTGTTTTTATTGCCTGTAACAAAATTAAAAAATACCTAGAAAATTTTCCTGCAAAATTACAAGATACGCAAACAATCATTGATATTGATCCTCAAGATTCTGACCAAGAGTCTTTGCCAATGACCTTACAAACGAACCATATTGTAATTATTGGTTATGGTCGTATTGGTAAATATATTGCACTATCTTTAATGGACACAAATAATCCTATAGTGATAGTGGAAGAATCAAAACGCCTTGCTGATCAAGCAATTGCAGATGGCTTCGAGGTAATTTGCGGTAATATCATTCAACAAGAAGTAATAAATGCAACCAATATAGATAATGCATACAAAGTTGTTATTACAATGCGAAGCACCATTGAAGTAGGAGAATGTATCGTGAATATACGTGCTATGAGAAAAGACATCCAAATCATCACCCATGCACTCTCCGATGTAGAGACAACTTATCTTATTGATTTAGGAGCGAATGTTGTAGTAACTGATAATGAAGAAATTGCTCATGGGTTTATCGAACATATAACAGGGCAAAGATCTGTAAAGAATATGCACAATTATGAATCACATTCACAGAAAACACAAAATGGATAAAGAAGCGTGAAAATAAAACAGTTTATATGGCCATTTGTTGGTGTCTTAGCAATGCTGATATCTATCCGCATTCTCTATATAAAGCTCTCTACCATTTCTTTCAATGATGTATTGGAACGCTTAAGCAATTTAAGTGCGCAACACTGGCTGTTAGCCTGTTTATGCTCTCTCTTAGCTTATGCTGCTCTTGCGGGATATGACCGAATTGCCTTACAGCATCTAGGCCATAAAATTTCTTGGATTTTTATCGCCATATGTTCATTTACGACCTATGCACTTTCACATAATATTGGTGCTTCTGTTTTTTCTGGTGCAGTTGTGCGCTATAGAGCCTATAAAATGAAAGGACTAAATGGAACAGAAATTGCGATATTGGTAGGTTTTTGCTCTTTTACTTTTGTGATAGGCACAATTTTGCTTTTTGGGATCGTTTTGATTCTGCAACCTAAAATTATCACTCTTATTCATGATGATCTTCCTGAATGGCTTGGTATAACAGTTGGTGCAGCTCTGCTCAGCTGTATAGTGCTTTATACTTTTGGCAGTTGGCTTCAATTAAAACCCTTACGCTTGAGCAAAAAAATTCAGCTTTCCTACCCACGACTCAAAATTGTTATTCAACAGCTTCTTATCAGCCCCTTAGAGCTTGTAGGAGCAGCAGGAATTATATATGCTGTGCTTCCACACAATACAGATGTGCATTTTATTTCTGTACTTGGTGTTTTTCTAGCATCTTTCACTATAACTCTTCTCTCTAATGCTCCAGCTGGAGGAATCGGTGTTCTGGAAGCTTTATTCATAACAGGCATGCCTAGTGTAGATCCACCTGATGTTGTTGCTGCACTTATTGTATTTAGAATGCTTTATTTAATTATACCATTCATCATTTCATTATTTGTTGTAACAATTTTTGAGACTCACCAATATTGGAAACGAAACTCAAAAACACCTCCTGAATAAATGAAAAAACAAATTGATCCCCCAAATGCCCTCTTTTTTTCATGCACATATATTAATAATAGTAGCACCAAATTCTACTCCATGGATAAATTATCATGGACATTATCTTCATTTGTCTTTTTTGTATTGAGCTCTAAAGTACTTCTCTTTCCATACCAACCTAATGATTCAAAATACATGAAAATGTTTTTATATTCTAACTTTCATATATTCATCATTTCATACTTTAAGGAACTAAAAAAATAATGACAACACAATTAGACCACAAATCTTCACGCTCTCTATCATAAAAAGAGCTTTATTATCACCTTATTTGCCAAATAATTAGCTTTTTTCTGGTATCACAAGTGGAGAAATAAGGATTTTAGATACATTGCGTCGATCCATTTCGATAACCTTAAAACGTAAACCGTCAGCTTCAAAACTTTCTCCCTCATTCGGCAAATGACCAAACCTCCAAAGCATAAATCCTGCTAGAGTGGTATAACGATCTGCTTCATCAACAAGATTACGCTCAAGATAACCACTTAAACGTCGAATATCAGCATATCCTTCAACGAGAAGACTTCCATTTTCAAGTTGTTCTGCTATCATAGGTTCTTCATCATCATCAGGAAAATCACCCGCAATAGCTTCAAGAATATCGGTTGGTGTTGCAATTCCTTCAAAAGAGCCATGCTCATCAACAACAATTGCAAGCTGAACCGAAGAATGGCGTAATTGCTCCATTAATCGTAAAACGCTTGTATTTTCGTGAACGACAAGCGGTTCTCGCATAGCTTTTTTCCAATTTATCTTTTTGCCCTCAGCCAAATTTAAAAGAAGATCTTTTGTTAAAGCAACCCCAACAAACTCATCTACTTTCTCACGAGCAAGAATTAAACGGCTATGTTTAACCTTTTGTAATTCTTCACGCATTTCACCTTCGTCACCATTTAAATCCAACCACTCAATTTCATTCCGCGGTGACATAATAGAACGAACAGGACGATCAGCCAAATCGAGAACACCACGAATCATCTCTTTTTCTTCACGCCTAAATAGATCAGAAGCAGCTGCTTGTTCAGCAATAACATCCACAGTCTCACCAAGATTACCATCTTTATTTCCTCCACCTAAGAGTCTTAAAACTGCATCAGCTGTTCGACCACGCAGATCATTTGTCGTAATCATCTTTTCACGATTACGACGTCCAATTTGATTAAAAGCTTCAATGAGAACAGAAAAACCAATAGCGGCATATAAATACCCTTTTGGAATATGAAAACCAAATCCCTCAACAATGAGAGTAAAACCTATCATCA
Source organism: Bartonella japonica (assembly GCF_040545385.1). Taxonomy (NCBI): domain Bacteria; kingdom Pseudomonadati; phylum Pseudomonadota; class Alphaproteobacteria; order Hyphomicrobiales; family Bartonellaceae; genus Bartonella; species Bartonella japonica. Next base: position 89,202 of record NZ_JBEPLT010000003.1, on the reverse strand, counting down.
TTAAAAAACCAAGACACAGAATTACAATAGTGGAATGACGATTAATAAAACGCATAAGAGAACCAGATCCACACATCATAACGCCCATAGCAACAATGACAGCTACATACATAACCGATGCTTGCTCTTTTGCGATCATACCTGTTGCAGTAATAATACTATCTAAAGAAAACACGGCATCCAGCACCACAATTTGAACAATTACCTGCCAAAATACGACATAGGCAGCACCAACTTTTCTTTCGTGCGAAACACCTTCTAACCTTTCATGTAATTCTAGAGTTCCCTTTGCTAGCAAAAAAGCTCCACCACCAATCAAGATGAGGCTATGCCAACTAAATACAAAGGACGAAAATGAAAAAATGATCGTATCAAGATTCATCACCCATCCAATAACCATAAGAAGAATAAGCCGCATCACTAATGCTAAAGTGAGACCTATCAAGCGTGCACGGTCACGCAAATGCAGCGGTAACTTTTCAGCTAAAATCGCAATAAAGACAAGATTATCTATTCCTAAAACAATTTCGAGAAAAATCAACGTGACCAAGCCAAACCACGCATGAGGATCCACGATCCACTCCATCACAGTTCATCCTTTAAAAACTTAAAAGTGTACGATTGAAAAAACAGATTCATAGGCTTTTATTCCCACGACAGATAAAAAATATTGAACGCAAAAAAATTGCACTCAACGCAAAAAGCCGCAAAATATTGCTTAAATACACATGGTTATTGAAAAAAATTATAAAACAGAACAACAGCCTACACCACTTGCAGCTACAAGAAGGTTCATCTGAATTTTTCTCGGGCATTACGCGCGACCGTCCTCCAACTCACAGTTCTCTATTAATAGCCATCCCATTTATAGAGTTTTTTATAATGGTTCTACTTTTATATAAGATCAAGAGACAGTACCATATTTTTAATCAGACAGCCAGTTTAACTATAGACTATAACAGTTTTTTCTCAAAAATAACAAAACTATCTAGACATCCTCCTTTAGGAGCGCTATAGAACCGCTTATCCTCATCTTTTAAAGGGTAATGGGTGATTAGCTCAGTCGGTAGAGCAGCTGACTCTTAATCAGCGGGGCGTGGGTTCGATCCCCTCATCACCCACCATACGCTTTTTCTTTACATATAATCTATTGATCTTATTTATCTTTTTTCATGGTGTGGGATAGTAAAATAAAGGTGCGGGAATAGGATTTTGCAACCTATCTCTATAGGATGCCTCTTTTTTGTCAACTCTCTCAAGAATGTCTTTTAATTTAGTAAAACCTAAAGGTAGTCGTCCAAGTATCGAATATCATCTTACTCTAGACATGGCGAAAAAACTCTCAATGGTTGAACGCAATGAGAAAGGGAGACATGCTCGTCGCTATTTTATTTAGCGTGAGAAAAAGTTAAAAAACCAATTTGTTGATTATGACCGTGATACACGCTTTGATTTGCCAATATTGGGAGGAGAAATCATTTTACTTACAACTTCATCTTATCGAAAAATAACCGATGTCTTTTCTTGGCATTATCTACAAGCTTGTCAAATGAAATCACTTCTATGTAGGCCTCATAGCTTTTATGATATCCAAAATACCCCATTTTATCACCTGTCATTCTTAAATCCCAATTTTTGCAACACTTCATCATGCTAGGAGTTAAATCATAGATAATATAACAATAACCAGGTATATTAACAGAATTGTTTATAGGGCGACCATTGAATGTTTGTACTTTACCTTCTCTAATTTTATCTAGATAATCAAACACTTGTGTAATAGGATCTTTTTTATCTCCCAATTGTGCATCATCTCTCATTGGGCGTTTAATTTCTATTATAAAAAGAGATGCCAATTTCATAGGCTCTTCGTCTGATATTAAAATAGATTTGTCGTATACATTTAAAGCACATATATCAGGTCTTTTATCTTCTATAGAACCTGTAATAGACATTTCTTTCAATGGGAGGTCAGAAGCTAAATAATTATGAAAAACTAACTTTTCATCTATTAACCATAAGTTACAATTATCTATAAAAATGTCATTGGAATCACACTTCATTGGCATTATGAGTTTGTGAATAACTTTTTCTTTAGCGTAGCCTTTATCGCCTTTCTTTAAAGCGTTTTCTAGAAGATCTAAGATAGCTTTTCTATGGCATAAGTAACCTATTAGATCAGAGCGATTAAGATCATTTACCATTTCTACATATTCGCTAACTCTCTTTAAGTATTCTTCATAAGTTGTATTTTCTTCAACTTGCAAAATATCACGACCTTCTTTTAAAGCCTTTTCTTCTAATTCAATAAGATGTTTATGAAGGAAAAGCTCTAAGTTTTGGTCAGAGCCTGAGGGGAAATCTATGTAAGCATTTTCAGTTAAACGTTTTAGAACTGGACGGTAACGTGGTCCTTTTTCGGCTACGAATTTTTCAATTATTTTCTCACTATTTTGAATGTTTTGCTTTAATTCTTTATCTAAGTATTTTTGAATCCTAGAGCATACAGCTTTCCGTATTTTATCAAATGATATCTCTACCTTCTCAAGCAAATCTGAAATATTTTCTTCAATATCAAAGCCTATTCTTTCAGAACGTACCCTTTCATCCAGAAAAGAGGAGCTAACATAGCAAGAGTAGATAAATTCACCTATATTATCTTGCAGTTTTAAGTGCATACCAGGAATTTTCTTAGATAACACTTCTTCTGTGACAACTCTATTGTCTGCACAAAAAGATAAAGTATGTCCTTCTAAAGATAAGGACCTAAATTTAATATGCATAATAGAAAAGTTATAATTTTCTATTTTTATTTCTTCATTAAAAACGGCTCCATGCATGCATTGTTCATATAGATCATTCAATAATATCTTTTCTGAGTCATCTTTAATAGCTATAGAAGGACAACTACCGGCTCTTGCAAAATACCAGAGACAATGTTCTAAGAGTGCTTTTGCGATAGATTGTAGTTTTTTAGGAATACGTTTTTTATAGTTTTGTTTTAGATCTGTTAACTCAACAACAGTTTCTCTCTTTGTACAATTGTCTTGAAAATCGTTTAATGCTTTTATACCTTTAACAACATCGAATGAAAATTCATGCCCTTTTAATCCTCTATCCGTTTCATAAATACTCCTGATTTTTATATTATCAAAAGCTTTAAGCCATAAAAGTCGTCCTAAACACCATGGCAACCTTTTTCTATTTTATGATCTGAGTCTAAAGTTTCAAATGATTGAAAATTATGATCATTAAAGCCTGTACCATTATCAATTACTTTAAAACCTACAACTTCTTTCTCGTTTAGTTTTTCTGTATCTTTTTTAAGTGGCAGTAAAGCTTGGTTTGATCTTATGATTGAGATTGTAATGTAACTTGAGGAAAAATCATTTCCCCTTTCTTCAATAGAATGAATAGAGTTCACAACTGCTTCAAAAAGAGGTAGTAAAGCATGACTTTCTGGTAAAGATGTATTTCTTACGCGGCCACTTAAATTTGTTCTCATTATCCCCCTCCTGATCTATACAAGATAAGCAATCGTGTTGTTTTATAAAAATTTAACTTTCTTTTCGTCTTTAAAAAACGAAAATTCCGAAGCTGATCATATCAAGTATACATTATTAAAAGCTTTAAATCCATGAAACAAGCTAATTCAAAAGGCTAATTCTTTGAGAATTATGTTTAAAATGTGCAAAAATATTGTCTATGGCATCCATTAGACGCGCAAAATCAAGGATAAGCAAAAAAAAATACTATCTACTTCATGAGAAGCGACATCATTTTCACACTTTGGTAAGCAATGATAATTTCTTGAAGCATGTTTTTTTCTGCTTCTGTAAGTTTTGTATCGTCTTGTGTTTTTTCTTAGTACCTTTCCACCCACATAAGCGCTCACCTTGCTTGTTATGTTTTAATATCTCTCTTGCTAAGTTTTGGCTCATCACAGGAAGATCTTTCTGCTCTAAATAAATTGGAGACCAGCCAATACAAGAAGAGTATTTACTTGTTGCGCACCCAGCGAGAAAGCTCAGCACGCACATCAGCATCACTTTTCTTATTAACCTCATTTTCTATTTCTAGCCGTGTTATTGCTCTCTTGACGATAGTCTATGTCTGCTTTTGCCGTTCAGTCTTCTTGCCAAAACGAAAAGCCTTAGCTAAAGCCATAAAAAAAGCAGCTAAAGCTGCCATTATCACCACAAAATATTTTTTCCCCACAAGATCATAAACCTTGTTCTCTTAAGCGATTAATAATAAAAACTAATCCTACACAGGAAGCAAAAACCATAATTAGCGCTAGAGCCCATTGCATAGGTCCGTTCACTAGGAAACAGTATATGGTGGGTCAGGTTGTCGCGCGTCATTGGCATTGGCAAAAAATTCTTCAACTGCATTTTCATACATTATTCGTTTCTTGTAACTTCTCTAACTCTGAAGAATGTGATTCATGAAAAGGCACTGGAATATTAACTGCCTCAAGCAAAGCTGTTCTCATGTAATAATCAATAGCACCTATAAGGCTAGCAGCATCGCATCCAACTTGTGCGGCAATACTTGCACCAAAACGATGAGGAAAATTTAACATAGCATCACGGTGTGCTCTGCCAAACTCACGTGCCGCTTTTTTCATTTCCTCGCGATCAACAGTAGTATTCCGCAAGCGTTCAAGAGCAATCTTCTCGCTTTCAAGAGCAACTTGCATTCGCTCCAGTTTTATCTTGTATTCGTTGGCTCCTTCTGTAGAAACTTGTTTGATCTTTGTCCGAGCTTGCCCATCAGGTGCTAAAAATGGAGCTGGTCGTTTCGTGGGATTCTCATTCCAGATAGCTGTTGCAACGGCTTTATTAACAGAACCATCTTCAAAAAGAGCAGCATCAAACTTCCCTGTCTTAAATCGAGAAACCACTGCATTAGGTGAAACATGCATCTTTTTCGCAAATGCACGAAGCGATAGACCTTGACGAAATTTCTTATTCATTATTGCCCTTGCTTTCTTCTCTGTCCTAAGAAGTAAGGATTTACGACATATCAGAACAAAGGGTAGCAACTGAAAAACAATATTTAATACGATAAGAAAATTCTTCATACATTAAATTGTTATTTATCAATGTGTTATGTGTACAATGTACAGTCAATTAAAAAATTCTGTCGCTAGCGATAGTTTGCGCTCGCCTGCCCCGCAACAAAGCCACCCCGCTGGGAAGTACCTTTTGCATTGATTTTATTGACTTTTTTATGAAAAAAGAGCGGCATAATTGGCAATCTTCTTTAAATTAATATCCTCTCCACTCTGAAAGTGGAGAAGATGAGATCATATTCTAAATCTAAGCAGCTTGTATCGCAGATCTTGCTAAAACTTCTTTTGCTTCTTCAACAAGCTTTTTATAATGTTTGCTTTCTTCTGCTAGCGTAAAGGCTTTCACAAGATGCATGTGAAGAGGTCCATAAATATAGACAGCTTTTTTAGTAAGAGACATTTTGCCCCAATCTTTTGGGAAAGGAGAATGTTCATCATTATTATTATTAACAGATTGGCTTCTTAGTTTCTTTTCACATTCAATAAAATAGCGGCGTGCTTGACGTCCTTCTGCATTGCGCTCAACCATTGAAAGCCCTTTTACCATGTTATTTTAAATAACATAGCTCTCACTAGTCAACTTACTTTTTTACTATAGCAGAAAGGAGAATAATATCGAAGGCATCTGCAAAAATACCAGTACTCCTAAACTCAATTTCGATTATTGATTTTGTTTTAAAGTAATTCCTAATACTTCTTTCATTGTTTGGTTACTATCCTTTAAAACTACCTCTACTGGTCTATCTAGCAAGGCTGCTATTTTAGCTAAATCAAGAAGGGCTCTTCCTGGTATATTATTACAATACCAAGTTCCTATCTGTTTATTTGGACTGGATTTATCCGTTACTTCTAAAGTACAGTACTGTGTCTGCATATCAACTTGAACCGAAACTATATAGCCTTCTTGTATATAAGGCCCGCTGATAGATGGTCCTATCATTAAGATTGTCATAATCAAGGATAGAAATATTTTTCCTTTAATTTTCATAATAGTTTCCCTCTCTAAAATTTAAAATATTAGAATTTAATTTCCTTCTCATCACAAAGGATAAAGATTCTTAAGATCTCTAATCGGTAAGTAAACCAGCTTCTTTCGATAGATTCTTACTGCTGATTACTTATGAAAGTCACTTCATAAGCTCTCTATGGGTCAATCCTCCTCTCAATAATTATAGATTTATGTGGCTGATTGCCATGCAACAATATATTCAGTATACTAATCTTATATTCATGCCCTAAAATAAGGTCTTATAATACATAGGATAAAGCTTCTGTTATTGTTTATGCGGTATTTTATTTATAAAATAATATATATAATTTTGTTATAATATATACATTGGTAATCTACTCATGATCAATACTAAGCAATAATGTTGGAAATACAGCATAATAAGATTTCCAAAACCAATCCGTTCCAAATTTCTGTGGTGATTTCTTAGGAGAACAGGATGATTTAAGTTCACACTCAGCGTATTCAGACCATGGCTGTTCTCTCCAAGCTGGATGCGCATCAGGAAAAGCAGCTAGTTGCGGTTGAGCTCCTCCTGCTGCAAGAGACGTATATAATCGCTCTCTATAATCTGGATTCGGAACAAACTCACCAACAGTTCCCCCTCTCACTCTTTGCCATCCAATAACTTGATTCCAGTGAATCATACCCAACGCAGCCATTTCTTGTTCATCTTGGTGTGGAGAATAACGCCTTAACGACGCATTAACATCAATGAAATTAGGAGTGGCTCTAATATGATAAACATAACCATTATGATTAAGGTGATTATTTACCCAATTAATTGCAATTCCTCGATTGATTGTTGTAGATACATAGCCAGAATTATAGCGTGCCATTCCTGTTTCACTTCCGTGCACATGATTCCATAAATTGATATCTAGTGGAGGTTGATTAGGCCGTGTTCCATCCATCCCTCGGGGTATGAAACCACCGTCGCGTTTTATTGCTTCAGGAGATTCCATAGCCGCTCGATAAACTTCACGGATAACATCCGCAAAAACAGATTGCGAAAACATAATAATTATTACAGAAACAAATAATTTAAACATCTTCTTCTACCCCCCTCGCATCGTTAAAGATGAGTTGATCGCTCTATAGAAAATATGAGTAAGCTCTTATTTTTTCACTTTCCTCATTAAATATTTCCTCTTCAATATAAAAAAATAAGTTTAATAAAGAGTAAAATTCTCATTGATTTTATTCAGAAAAAAACCAAAGGAAACGTGATAATCTACTTTTAAAATTACAATTAAAATGAGTAATGCACCAACATAACTTAAAGACATTATTTAGCTTTCATCTCAGCAGCATATTCTTGACGAGCAATCTGATGCTGTATGTTCTTGATTAATCTTTCATTGGCATATTGTGCGATAGAACTGGCAATTTCTGACTTAGACACCACTTCAGCAATTGAGGGTCCGCTTTGTTTTTCAATAGGGAATTGATCTCCATTGGCTCTTTGAAAGACATTACCGCTCATTCTTTTTAATTTAACACGCTTTGGAAAGCTCCCTCCCTTGATAAAGGCATGAGGTAAGATTTCACTTTTTCCAAACATTTTGTAAGTCACACCGCGTTTTGTTTCTTTTGCTTGAAAAAATTTAAGAGGGATCGGTGTTCCTGAACCAATGATATCTGTCTCAAGAAACTTTGCTGTTGCCTTTTCTTTAAGCACAGCATTGCCATAGATTGTTGTAAATTGGCAAATTTGTGTCTTGCCACTCACATGAGCATTATCGTGAATTTTTGCACAGGGACCAACGCGCGCCGAGCCAAAAACCTTGGCATTGTCATAAATATTGCTACCGCCATAAACTATAGCCTTATCAAAAACATGAGCATTGCCATAAGCTTTTGCTCATAAAGCTCAAATATCTATTGCATTATTTGGAATGAAGTCGTATATCCTTGTTAAATCTATATCATTTCTCTTTATCCACATGAAATCGTAAAAGATATTTTTCTGCTTTACTCCTCATTTATATCATGCTTCGATATAAATGATTACTTTTTCAGATTTAATAAATCTTAAATAATTTAAAGGGAATCTCAAAAAAGATGAGTGATAAACAAAATTTAGAAAATAGTTCTCAAAATAAACTACAACGTGGACTAGATAACCGTCACGTACAACTGTTAGCCATCGGAGGCGCTATTGGAACAGGACTCTTCATGGGGTCAGGAAAAACAATTAGCGTAGCAGGTCCTTCAATCCTACTCGTTTACGCGATTATAGGTTGTGCTCTGTACATTGTCATGCGCGCTATGGGAGAATTATTGCTTTCTAATACACAATACGGTTCTCTTGTTGATTTTTCAACCGACTTTCTAGGACCAGGAGTTGCCTTTTTTATCGGATGGAATTATTGGTTAAGTTGGGTTGTAACAGGAGCCGCAGATATTATTGCGATCATCGGTTATATGCACTTTTGGTGGCCGACCCTCAATTCATGGGCTATCGTTTTCGCTTGTATTATGTTCTTTTTAACCTTTAATCTCCTTGCCGTAAAATTGTTCGGTGAACTTGAATTTTGGTTTGGTCTTATCAAAGTCATAGCAATTCTAGCATTAATCGTTGTGGGATTTTATATGATTGTAACTGGGTTTACCTCTCCAAATGGTACCGTTGCCTCTCTTAGTCACGTATGGAACGGGGGCGATATCTTCCCTCGGGGAATTGCAGGTTTTTTTGCTGGATTTCAAATTGCTATTTTTTCTTTTATTGGTATAGAAATTGCTGGAACAACTGCAGCTGAAGTGAAAGAACCCAGAAAAGTTCTGCCAAAAGCAATTAACTCAATACCTATTCGCATTGTACTCTTTTACATACTGTCTCTTATTGTAATTATGTCAGTCACACCTTGGGATCAAGTTATTCCAGATAAAAGCCCGTTTGTCACGATGTTTTGGCTTGCTGGTATTCCGATAGCTGCTGGTTTAGTAAATTTTGTTGTTCTCACATCGGCGGCATCCTCTGCAAATAGTGGAATCTTTTCTACCAGTCGCATGATATATGGACTTGCAACACAAAAAGGAGCTCCTAAAATTTTAGGAAAAATTTCTAAAAATAATGTTCCAGCCAATGCTCTAATTTTTTCCTGCTTATGTATTTTGTTAGGATACATAACTGCGTCGCAATCTGAAACAATCATGAGTGCTTTTACAATTGTATCCAGTATTTCAGTAATTGCGCTTCTATTTGTATGGTCTGTGATTTTGATTAGCTACATTGTTTACCGGCGCAACCGCCCTACTCTACACAACGAATCCATCTATAAAATGCCAGGAGGCGTTGTTATGTGCTGGGTTATTTTGGCTTTCTTTGCCTTCATTCTCTATTTGTTAACATTAGAACCTGATACTTTCATAGCCTTAAAATATGGTATATTATGGTTCATTTTCTTAGGCGTAACATATTTTATATTTGTAAGAAAAAAATCAACTCAAAATAACGAATAAAATCTGTACGTAAAAATATCACGCGAAAAGGGTGAATTTAATCATCCTTTTCGCATATTTAAAATGTTAACTTTTTATAATTTCAGCGATGTTTCTTATGAAGAAAAATATTTAGCTTTACCTAAGACACAACAAATATCTTCCTCGATTTGATAAACATAGCCGCCCATTATATCATCAATTTCATTCCGAATAATAGACGCAAAACATTGATTTTAAAGATAATTTATTAATTTATATATTGGATGAGAACCTCGAATATTGCAAGATTTTCTCATTTCAACCCTGTTTATCTTGAATCAATAAAAATCACTCACTGACACCTCATAAGCGTGATTAGCGTGTAGGTAAAAACTGAACAAGAAAGGACTAAAAATTCCTCTTATGGATCGTCTTAATGCAAGAGCTGTAGAAACATTGGGAGCTGGCAAATATAATGATGGTTACAGCTTTCTCCTTCACAAGCATAAAGATGGAGAACTCAATAGATTTACCGTTACATTCATGAGCGCCGTCACGAAATGAGCTTAAGTGCTTTAAGAAAGGTTTCTTAAAAAAACTGCGAATTGATAGCGAATCTTTCACGACCTTGCAGATTATAGAGGCTTATTTAAAAGAATTTGGTGTTACTTTTGAGCTGGCGGATTTTTTTACAGTTCCAGTATTAAAAGATCAATTTAAAATGATGAACAATTACAAAGAGAGCAAATGTTAAACAAATCAAAAATTAACTATCGTTAGAGAATAATTTTTGGTCAAAGGTACGTTTTTTTTACCAAAATTGTGCTCTAAAATGCAGGTTATTGATTTTTCGAATAAAGTGTCTTCTGTTAATTCAACATTTTCTTCAGACACATTCAATATTATCTCTGCTAAAAATTTACAAGAAACGATACCTGTAGACCAAGAAAAATCCATAATCGACTCCTTTAATGCAGAGAAACTTCCTTTAGCTTGGTGGGTTGGTCCTCATTCATCTCATTATAAAGTTGATAGAGTTCTTTTATCTATGGGTTTAGAGCATGTTGAAACAGAGGTAGGAATGGCAGCTTTAGGACAAAACATAGACTCACATGTTAGTTCTATGCCGGATAACTTCAAAATTAGGGAAGTTGAAACATTTCAAGATTTTAGAGATTATGGAAATGTTATGGCATCAGTATTCGAACCTTTTGATGAAGAGGCGGTAATATTTTATGAAACAATAGGTCGTTGTTATAAAAAAGCCGCTGATGTAGAAATGTTCGTTGATTATATCAATAATAATCCTGTAGCGATATGTTTTTGTATTAAAGCAGATGGAATTGGTGGAGTGTATGATATTGTCACCAATCCAGATTTTCAGAAAAGAGGTGTTGGGACATTAATGACAAAAATTGCTATTGAACATTTAAAAAGAAAGAAATGCCATGTTATTGGTATGCAAGCATCTCACGAGGGAATTGGCATTTATAAAAAATTGGGTTTTATAACCTTTGGTGAATTCAAAGTTTATTCCAATAAACACATAGCGGTTTAGCTATGAATTCTTTTTTTGCTAATCTACAAGAGAATTTATTATTTTCAGCAGAACTCAAATATGGTCAACCAATCTATACAATTAAGGAAGTTTGACCAATCCCCTTTAATACTGATATATAAAAGCTAAATCAGTTATTACAAATATAATTGTTTCAAATGACTCGCTAAAATTTTCTTACTTTTATGATTTTCAGGATAATTGTCTCAAAAAAGGCATCTATTATAGATTCAATTTTGACAAATGATTTTTTTGATATGATTTAGACAATTTACTGTTTGTTAATGATATTTATGAAAAGCTAGAAAGAAAATATTTAAAACTACAGTTTCATCATAGTTCATTAGATGGTTAGTCTGTTAGTAAATTGATAAAAAAATCCACTTTATACAATAATCAAGCTGTTAATCCATTTCTCGAATACATTGATATCTGATGATCTCGCGTATCTCCTTTCAAATAAAAAGCGTATTGAAACCTATCTTTCTTTTCTTAAGAATAGTCATCAAGATTTTGCATGCTACTAGGCCAAATCATCGTATAAACGAAAAAGAGCTAGCTAATATTATGGAATATGCGTATTTAAATAAAGCAAGCTTATTCTCTACCTTAATTATATAATTATTGTTTCATTCAAGTTCTTTTATAAACTAAGAATATCAAAAAAGGGGTAACTTTTGTTGCCCTTTTTATATATAAAGCATAAGATCACACTATATCATCTATATGAACTTTAATTACGCTCTTTATCAACCAAAGCATTAGATTTTATCCAAGGCATCATAGAACGAAGTTTTTTTCCAACTTCTTCAATAGGATGGCTATCATTTAAACGCCGCATACCTTTAAAGTGTGCTGCTCCAGCTTTATATTCTTGAATCCAATTTGACGTAAATTTACCTGACTGAATATCCTTCAAAATACGTTTCATTTCTGTCCTTGTCTCATCAGTAATGACACGTGGTCCAGTCACATATTCACCCCATTCAGCTGTATTGGAAATTGAATAATTCATGTTTGCAATACCACCTTCATACATGAGATCAACAATTAGTTTAACCTCATGCAAACATTCAAAATAAGCCATCTCCGGTGCATAACCTGCTTGTGTCAATGTTTCATAACCTGCTCGAATAAGCTCAACAAGACCACCACATAAAACCACTTGTTCACCAAAAAGATCAGTCTCACACTCTTCTTTAAATGTTGTTTCAATCACCCCAGCACGTCCACCACCAAGACCACACGCATAAGATAATGCTACATCATAAGCATATCCTGAAGCATCTTGTGCTACTGCAATCAAGCAAGGAATACCGCAACCACGTTGATATTCATTACGCACTGTATGTCCCGGACCTTTAGGAGCAATCATCACAACATCAACTGTTTTTTTAGGTTCAATTAAACCAAAATGAATACTCAAACCATGCGCAAAAGCAATCGCTACCCCATCCCGTAAATGATCATGAATATGCTCTTTATAAATATCAGCTTGCAATTCATCCGGCGTTGCCATCATAATGAGGTCTGCCCACTTTGCCGCTTCAGCCACACTAACAACTTCAAAACCATCTGTAGCAGCCTTTTCAGCTGTTGCAGATCCTGAACGTAAAGCAATCTGCATATTTTTCACACCAGAATCTTTTAGATTCAAAGCATGCGCGCGCCCTTGTGAACCATAACCAATGATAGCTACTTTTTTTTCTTTAATCAAATGAACGTCTGCATCACGATCATAATAAACACGCATAAAAATACTTCCTTCTTTTTAATATTATAAATAAATTTCATCCTATTTTTATTGAATAAACAATAAAAAACTATCTTAAGTACTTATCAAACTATAAATAATAAAAATATTTCTCTTCCTAATACATTATCTGAATAATTTTATAAAATATCTATATTTTATAAAATAACATGAGAAAAATTATAGGATAGGAATAGTCATCTTTACTTAAGTGCAAAAAATCAATTTTATATCTCTATATATAAACACTATTTCGATACTCCTTAATTTCAGCAGATCCGTTATACAAAATATCTAAGATAATTCCGCACATAAGGAATCGGTATAAATTTACAATTAAAGAGTTATAGCAAAACACCTACAAAGAGTCATATAGAATACTTTAAAAGATTTATCTGTGAAAAAAACTTCTGAGTAATGATTTCTTGAAAACTATAAAAGTTGGTATTTTCATCACAATCCGTCTTATCAGTGCATTCTACTATAAATCTAAAAGCTTTTTCTTGTTCTTAAAAATGTTCTATCAAATCATATAAAGCTTTTATTTCTTATAAAAGATGACACTGATTTTTAGCTTCTTTAAGGTAGTCCTTACAAGAACCCTAAAGCTCTAACCATAGCCTTTCTTACCATAGATTCAAAAATGAAAATTTACCAACAATTATTTAAATTGAGCGAACATTTTATTGTTCCCATAACACATATTGTCATAAAAATATATTCCTCTCAAAAAATAAAAAATAATGTTGCAACTTTATATAATAAGCAACAAACTCTAATACTGACCTTATTAATGATCAGTCAAAATAATCTGACAATTACAAGATGCTAATTACACTCTCATAGCTGTCGAAATTCAAAAAACTTTGCTATTCAAGAGCATATAATAGTGGATCTTTCAATATTCCTTTTCTATGAGAAACGACACAATAAATTGTTCTAAGACTTAAACCAAATCTGTTTTAAATTTGTGCAAAAATCTTCTCTGATATTATTTATCTGCACATACAGCTTCACATTTTTATTTTTTGACTGACTGAGAATTATTGAAACTCTTTTGCTACGATTCAAATGTCGTGATAAACGTTGTAAACGCCTCATTCAAGTTTTATCAAATTGAAAAGACTTTTATGAATTTATCACTGAAGTTCAACGTAATTCATTAATCAAAAACATTTTCAAAACTTTAGTTTTTATTTTATCTGAATAGTATAATAAAAAACGCATTACGCACACTATTTTTATTTTTCTAAAAACCAGCCTAGCAATCACCCTATTGACCAACATTCTCAATGCTGCATTGCTCTTACATTGAAGTAATTCATAAAAAAATTTTTGAATCCTTCTTAAATGATTTTATCCATAGATTAACTTCTCTTAATAACATGCAAACAATCAGTTTTGACTATTTCATCATTAAAATGTCTGTAATAGAGAAATGTTATATAACATTCGAAACTTGTATCTAATTTGCAAAATTATCGTTTTGAGATAAACTATGATAAGCACCCTCTCCAATTCCTACAGAGGAGAAAGGATCATAACAATAACCGCATGAAACGCTGAACAGTTTCATGCATTCCATATTCTAATGCATCAGCAATGAGCCCATGACCAATAGAAACTTCATCAATCCAAGGAATGCAATTAACGAGAGCAGGAAGATTAGCAATTGTCAAATCGTGGCCTGCATTAATACCTAACTGTAATTCTTTAGCTCTTCTTGCTGCTAAAACAAGTTTGTGTAACTCTTGATCTTGTTTTTTCTTATTCTGCAATATACCACCATAAGGTCCAGTATAGAACTCCACCCGATCAGCACCGATCGCTTTAGCAATATCAAGCCCCTCAACAACGGGATCAGCGAATAATGAAACACGAATTTTTCTTTCTTTTAGCCGCTGAATGATAGGCGCTAAAAATTCTGCACTATAAGAAAAATTCCAACCATGATCAGAAGTTGACTGATCAGGCTCATCAGGAACAAGAGTAATCTGATCAGCATATTTTTCTGCTATATTCAAAAATCTATCGCTCGGATAACCTTCAATATTAAATTCAGCAGTAGGAAATGTGCTGTTAATTAAACAGTGTATATCTGGCAAATCTGCAAAACGAATATGTCGTTCATCTGGTCGCGGATGAACGGTCAAACCTGCTGCACCAGCCGTAAGTGCTATATGTCCAATATGCTTGATATTCGGCCATGGAAGATCACGCCGATTGCGTAAAACGGCAATAGCATTAAGATTAACCGAAAGTTTTATTGCCATGCACACTCCCATTTCCCTATATAATTATGCAAGACAGAAATAAAGAAACATTCACCATTATAATGTCTGAGAATAAGTTTTTCTATCGAACAATTGTTAAGCGCTCTGCTGCACGCGTAATTCCCGTATAAAGCCAACGAGCACACATATCACGAAACGCAAAACTTTCATCAAACAAAACCACATTATCCCATTGAGAACCTTGTGCTTTATGAACAGTTAATGCATATCCATAATCAAAATCATCATATCTTTTTTTTAATGCCCATGAAATCTCGTGATCAGGATTTTCAAATACTGCTTTTAAAAGTTTAATCTTCGCTATTCCACGCTCGCTTTCTTCAGGTTTAACAAGAAGATTAATGCTTGGTTTAACAGTTTCTTTCTGTGACGTCATTACTTTCCATAAGGAACCGTTCAACAAACCTTTAGTGGGATCATTACGCAAACACACAAGCTTATCCCCTGCTTGAGGATAATCTGCCGTAAATCCTTTCAACGCACGCAAACGTTTATTATAAAGGTGGCGTGTTCGGTTAATCCCTACCAATACCTGATCAGCCTCCAAAACCAGTTGTTGATCCACCTCATTGCGTGTAATAACGCGAGCTGCTCCATAATCACCATAAGCAATATCGTGTCCTTCACGCACCTCCATAGCCAAACGAACAATCGGGTTATCACGCGCTTGCCTATGAATTTCTGAAAGAAGAAAATCCGGCTCACCATTAGAAAAAAAGCCACCTCCTGATATAGGAGGCAATTGACCAGGATCACCAAGAACAAGAATTGGCGTTCGAAAACTCATTAAATCACGCGCCAACGGTTCGTCGACCATCGAACATTCATCAACAATGATAAGCTTAGCTTGCGCAGCAGCACTTTTCCGATTGAGTGCAAATGTCGGCGCAATAGATTTTTTTCCTGTTACTTCATCAGAAACTTCTTCTTCTCCACGCGGACAATAAATCAGCGAATGAATCGTGCAAGCATTTGTCGCCCCCTTAGAACGCAAAACCTGTGCTGCCTTACCTGTGAACGCAGCAAATTGGACAGAGCCATCAACTGTTTCAGCAAAATAACGTGCAAGCGTCGTCTTCCCTGTTCCTGCATAACCAAAGAGGCGAAAAATCGGAGAACGCCCATCTTTTAACCATGCAGAAACAGCCTTCAATGCATTATCCTGTTCCCGTGAAAACTGCATTGTTTATCAAAATAAGATTCGCATAAAAAGAGCAAGCGTTTTGGAAACAAAACCATTCTCAAAAAAAATTATCATTAAGAATTTCTGAGACAGAGATATCTCATCACTTTCACGGCACAATTGACAACTCCTGTACAATTATTTCATGAAAAATACTTCAATCACCTCAATATTGCACTGCTGCAAAATTTACCTAAACCTTCATGATAAATTCTTCACATTTATGGGAAAGAATATCCTTTTATAAGACATTGTATTATAATAATTCTATGTATTGAATGGAAGTCCTAAATATCATAAAAGCCTTTCATTTCGAATCTTCTTTATAATAAATTCATTAAAACCATTCTCTTACACACCGCAAATAGAGTTTCCAGTGGCTCGATCAAAAAGATTAAGGAATAAAATTCCTTGAACCACCTCAATTGTAAGAACTGTCAAATATTAGAGGTTAACAAATATGGAAACTAACAAATAAAATAATTGTGTAAACTCATAACTTCACAAGCATAAAGATATAAGTCTTTATTATAATCTTCACGAGCACGATCTGAAACAAACCTGAAAATCATCAACGGAGTTTCTTTAAGAAAAAAGTAGCCAAATTCATATACAAAACCGGTTTTTTCACCATGTTTTAAAGGATACAACTAAACAGCCATCAAAGTCAGATGATGAATAAAAAGCAATGCATGCAAAGCCTATTCAAATGTAGTAGAATGTACAACTCAAAATACTTTCTTAATAACTGGATGATGGGAGTATACTACCTTTTTAAACAAAAGGTGCAAATCGTAAAAATAAACTCTAAGAGCACTAAACGACCTCAAAGAATAAGAGATAGAGGAAAAAAATCATCAAATCAATAACCATCCAATCCTTCTATTCTTTATCCCTTTATTCTCTACTCTTGCATAAGCATATTTTATACTAAAATCTGCCCTTCTGTAGAAATAGCATTTGCAATTGCTTCATCATTCGCCTCATCAGGTAACAGCATATCATTATGTGCACACCCAGATGGGATCATAGGAAAACAATTTTCTAAATTATCAACACGACAATCAAAGAGAACCGGTTTATCACAGTGTATCATTTGCTGAATTTTATCATCCAATTCATCCGGTTTTGAACAATAGATACCAACCGCTCCGTAAGCTTGTGCCAATTTCACAAAGTCAGGCATCGATTCCGTATAAGAATGAGAAAGACGATTGCCGTGCAGCAATTGCTGCCACTGACGAACCATACCCATATATTGATTATTTAAAATAAAAATTTTCACTGGCGTATTATGCTGAACTGCTGTTGCAAGTTCTTGAATATTCATCTGTATTGAAGCATCACCAGAAATACAGACAACAAGTGCATCAGGATGGGCTATTTGAACCCCAATAGCAGCAGGTAGACCATACCCCATAGTTCCAAGCCCTCCAGAAGTCATCCAATGTTTTGGTTCATCAAAGCGATAATATTGTGCAGCCCACATCTGATGTTGTCCAACATCCGTTGTGACATAAGCATGCACATCTTTAGTAAGTGCGTAAAGCCGATCAAGAGCATATTGTGGCATAATAACATCTCTTTTCTCTGTATATGCCAAAGAATTACGTGCTTTCCAGCGATTAATTTTGGCCCACCACGCATCACAATTTTCGCGCTTAAAAATTGATTTCTGCATATGCAAGAGTCGATTCACATCCTCTAAAATATCAGCCACATCACCAATAAGTGCGACCTCTGCTTTTACAATCTTGTTGATAGAAGAAGGGTCAATATCAATATGAATAATGCGCGCATGAGGAGCAAATGCATCAAGTCGTCCAGTAATACGATCATCAAACCGTGCACCAACAGCTAACATAACATCACAATCATGCATGGTCATATTAGCCTCATAGGTTCCATGCATTCCAAGCATTCCCAACCAGTTTTTGCTAGAAGCAGGATAAGCACCAAGCCCCATTAATGTTGAGGTAATAGGAAAATCTCCTAATTGAACAAGATCACGCAAAAGCTGTACAGCTTTAGAACCCGAAGAAATAACACCACCACCAGAATAAATAACAGGACGTTTTGCTTCTGTTAAAAGAGAAATAGCATATTCGATATTCTTAAGATTTTCTTTTGACTGCAAACAAGAAGGCAGAGATGCAGAAATTTGAGGCGCTCTATAAATACCCGAAGCAAATTGAATATCTTTAGGAATATCAACTAAAACTGGTCCTGGACGCCCTGATTGAGCAATAAAGAACGCTTTATGAATGGTTGTCGCAAGATTATTTACATCTTTAACCAGACAATTATATTTAGTGCAAGTTTTTGTAATACCAACAGTATCAGCCTCTTGAAAAGCGTTTGTTCCAATCACGGTTGTAGGCACTTGACCAGACAAACAAACAAGAGGAATAGAATCCATTAATGCATCTTGCAAAGGTGTCACAGCATTTGTTGCACCTGGACCAGAAGTCACAAGCATAACACCAACCTTTTCTGTGCTCCGAGCATACCCTTCAGCAGCATGACCTGCCGCTTGTTCATGACGCACCAAAATATGCTGAATTGCATCTTGTTGATAAATAATATCAAAAATAGGAAGGACAGCTCCACCAGGATAACCAAAGAGATGCTTAACTCCTTGATCAATAAGAGCTTGAACCACCATTTCAGCCCCCGACATCATTTTTCCGTCCATACTCTCTTGTATTCTTGGATGATGTGTCATTTTTCTCACTCACCTATTTGATAACAAAATAAAAAAGCTCCACAAAGGAGCTCATAAAAAAAGCTCCGAAGGAGCCAGCTACACGCAAAAGCACATATTATAATGATGCCCCCCTTACTCTAAGGCTAAAATATATAAGAAGAACATCTTCTCGAGGTAAGTTCTAATTTCATCAATACCATTCGTCAATCGAAAATTATCTCGCTAAAAACTTTTCATTTACAATATCTTCGTCTTTTATCAACTGACTTAAAAGCTTTCTCACTTATGAACTATCTTATTAAGAAGTAAGCATCCATTCTTCATCAAATTGATTACGAAACCATGTCATTTGCCTTTTTGCGTACCGCCTCGTTTGTGTTTTTACCATTTCGAAAGCATTCTCAAAACTTCTATATCCATCCAAATAAGCAATAAATTCAGGTATACCAATAGCTTTCATCGCCGGTAACAAAGGCGAAAGCATAAGCTTTTTCATAGCTATCACCTCTTCTAAAGCACCTCTTTTAATCATAGACTCCAATCGCTTCTGAATACACTCATAAAGCAACTCACGTGGTGGCATAAGAAGAATTTTTTCTACACAATTTGAAGCAATCAGGGGTGTCGTTTTTTGCTTCTGCCACCAACTTAGCTTCTTACCTGTTGCATCATAAACTTCCAAAGCACGTATAATACGCTGACCATCTCGCGGAGAAATTCTCTCAGCAAGAACAGCATCAACCTGCAATAATTGACGATAAAGGCTTTCAGACCCCTCTTCATCAAGATAAAACCGCCATTTTTGCCGCACAGTATCCGGAATAGAAGGAATTTCTATAATTCCTTCTAAAAGAGCACGAAAATAAAGCCCTGTTCCACCAACAAAAACAAACGATTTTTCTATAAATGTTGTTAATAGATTCTCAACATCACGCAACCATAACCCTACAGAATAATTCAAAGAAGGACTCACATAACCATAAAGGTAATGTGGAACGATTGCGGTATCTGCCTTTGTCGGCCGTGCTGTTAAAATATTTAAAACATCATAAATCTGCATTGAATCAGTATTAATGATGAAAGCATTTTTTTCTTGAGCCATTTTTAAAGCAAAAGCCGACTTTCCACTTGCAGTTGGCCCCGCTATCAAGGTAATTGTTCTCTGTGTCACGAATGGAAATCCCTATATCCATCAATCAACAAACTTCGTTCATGCCGTCAAAATACTCAAAATATCATAAACCTACATTGAATCAATTTTATTCAACAACCATGGAAAATCCTAAAGCTTCCTCCATTTCACACCTATATTCTATAGAGTAAGCACTTCAAATGAAAGACAAAGAAAATTGCTAAATTTAACATGGAGAAAATGCTGACAATAATTCTTAATCCTTTGAAAAAATAAAGACAACGACACAAAATCTTAGAGTGTTTTTTCTACTATCATTCTTCAATAATAAATACAGCTACCTCCCTCAGATCGAGCATGATGACCAAACACGCTTTTTGCAATCCTATATAAAAATAATTTCTTAGCTTAATACACACAATAAAACAGCTTTAGCTTATACAAAAGATAATATTCTAATTTGTGATAAGCACCCATTACATAACTTCCGTCAATCTTCCATGTCTCAATTGTTTTCTCACACACAGCATGAAAAGAATAAATCCATTGTCAGGAAGCAAAATACAGCAATACTCATAGATTAAAACTTACATATTAAGTTTTTTATATAATTTCTCTTTTGCAAATTAAAGAGAAAGACCTTCACATATTTTTATGTGCGATAACAAAAAACTCAAGATATATTTAAAAAACTTAATTCCCAAAACATCAATCTATTGGAATCGTCACAAGCCGCAACTCTCCATCTGTTCGTGCAACGATAAGGAGAGCATTTTTGCGCCCAGCTTCACGTAATTTATTAATACGTTTTTTAGCTTCCTCGATTGTTGTCATAGAACTTTGATTAATATCCACAATCACTTCACCAATACGAATACGCTTTTTATCCGCAGCACTATTTTGTGCAACAGATGTCACTACAAGTCCTTGAAGTTTATCTGTAATTGAATAATGTTGACGTAAATCCTCTGTCAGCTCAGATAATGTCATTCCCATAAATTGCATTGTCACACTTTTTGATGCAGAGTTGCTTTTTTGACCGCCAGATTCTTCTTCTGTATTTTCATTTGCATCTGTTTCAACCAAACGTCCAAGCTTAACTTTTACTGTTTTTTTCTCTCCATTCCGCAAAACAGTAATATCCACGACTTTTCCTTCTGGAGTTTCCGCTACTAAACGTGGCAAATCACGCGCATGCTTAATTTTTGTATCTCCAAAGAAAAGAATAACATCGCCCGTCTGCAATTGACTATTATCAACATCTTGCTGTTCCATTTTACCAGCAACCAACGCCCCCTCAATGCTGTCTAGTTTCAAACCCTTTACAATATCCTCTGTGACCGGTTGAATACGAATAGCTAACCAACCACGCCTTATTTCTCCGAAGTCACGCAATTGATTAATAACAGAAAGAGCCATATCCGATGGTATAGCAAAACCAATACCGATAGATCCCCCAGAGGGTGAAATAATTGCTGTATTAATTCCAATCACCTTACCATTCCTATCAAATAATGGCCCCCCAGAGTTACCTCGGTTAATCGCAGCATCTGTCTGAATAAAATTATCGTAAGGACCAGCATTAAGATCACGATTACGTGCAGAAATAATACCAACCGTTACACTTCCACCAAAACCGTAGGGATTTCCGATAGCCATTACCCAATCGCCAATACGTACTTTGTCTGAGTCACCAAAATGTACAGCTTTTAATTTTTTACTTCCTGCATCCACTTGAAGCAGAGCCAAATCAGTCTTGCTATCCTTTCCGAGTAATTTTGCTTTGAGTTTTGTACCATCAGTGAAATTAACTTCGATATCATCGGCATCAACGATAACGTGATAATTTGTAACAATAAGCCCTCTTTGCGCATCAATCACAAAACCAGATCCCAAAGAACGTACCTTTTGAAATTGACTGTCTTTTTGACCATCTTTAGGTGAAAAAAAATCACTAAAATATTCTTGTAACAATGAATCTTCTGGAACAGTAGGTACAGAGGTATGTTCGTCCTGCTCTGTGCCGTTGACGGTTTGTGCTATAGAAATATTTACAACCGTTTCCAAAAGTTCAGCAGCCAAATCAGGAACGGAAAGGAGAGTATTTTTTTTCTCCTCTCCCCAAGACACACTGATTGATCCTGATAAAAACAAAACCGCACAAACAACAACCCTTGTAGCAAAGAGCTTCAAAGACGTATTTTTACCTATAATATTTATACCCATAACATGCCTTTAACAAAATGCTACAACAAACCTCATCACATTGCATCAATATCAGTATGGCTCAACACTTTCCGCCTTCATCATAAAAGAAAGCAATCTCAAATCACAATTCTCATGCCAAAGTAGTGTGTCCATAGCACATCGTTTCCTTTATTCTTTCCCAGTTTGTGTATCAGTTTCACTGAGACCAGTGTTCAGTGTGGATAAAAGTTTTTTCTTATCCTGCAATGGATTCCGGAAATAGAAGAAGAAATCCTCGTTTGGTGAAATCACCATCGGAATCTGCTCCAAATTCTTATATTGTTCCATGGCTAACCAAAAATCGTAAAAGGACCGATTAGCTTCCCTCGCACTCAATAAAAGGCGGATACTTTCGGCCTGACCTTCACCACGCGTAATTTCAGCATCACGCTTTGCAGCTGCCACGATTTCCTCATATTCACGATTAGCTTCCGCCACAATACGATCTTTTTCCTGTTGACCACGAGCACGAATATTTTCTGCAGCTGCCTCACGTTCAGCTGCCATCTGCCGATACACATCTTCTGAAACAGCATCAGTTAAATCAGTTTTGCGAATACGTACATCAACAATGGTAATCCCCAATGAACCTGCATCGACAGAAAACTGCCGTTGCACTTCAGCCATCATTGCCCCCCGTTCATCTGACAAAGCCGCCTTAAATTCTCGCTTACCGTAAACAGCACGCAAAGCATCGATAAAACGCGGTGCAAGATTTTCACGCGCAGCAATCTGTGGACGTCCTGAAGCAATGCGCTGTAAAAATAATTTAGGATCCGTAATACGATAGATAAAGAATGCATCCACTTCATAATAAGCACCACCACGAACCTGGACAGATTGTGTAGGAACATCGTAACGCAACAACCGGTTATCAACAACAATCATTTTATCCACAAAGGGCGCTTTTAAATAGATTCCTGGGTTAGATTCTACCTTAACAATTTGCCCAAAACGCTTAATTGCTACCTGTTGGCGAGGATAGACAATAAAGATAGACATCCATAAAGCCATCAAAAGAAGCATGATCGCACTAAAAACAAATAAAAAACGAGACTGCTGCATAATTAGCGACCTCCAGAAATATGAGAATCCAAGAGCGATGCAGGACGTGCTGATGTCTTTTTAGTGTTTTCTGATGCTTTGCTACGCAGCAATTCATTCAGAGGCAAATAAGGCACCGCTGGAGAATTTGTTTGATCAAGAACCAGTTTATTAGGTGAAGAAAGAATACGCCCCACAGTCTCCATATAAAGACGATAACGCGTAGCCTCTGGTGAAATTGCAGCCTCACGCGCTATAGCCTGAAAACGCTCAGCACGACCTCTTGCCTCTTCAACCATTTGTGCTTTTTCACCCTTTGCGATTTCTCGTGTGCGTGAAGCTTCACCATTTGCTAAACCAATCTTAGTAAAGCGCACACGATTTCCTTCTTCTATCATTCGCCCACGTTCTTGCTCTGCTTGCTGAACAGAATTAAATGCAGCAGCAACCTTTGTAGGAGGAGCGGCTTCACTGATCGATACACGGCTTATTTCAACACCAAGTTGATATTTATCGACAGTCACTTGGATAATTTTCCTAACATCGTCGGCAACTTCTTCTTTTTTGTCACGTAAAACGTCATCAACTGGCCTTGAACCAATAACCTCACGCATTGCACTCTCAGCGACCTGACGAACTGTTCCTTCTTGATCATTTACATTGAATAAAAATTGACCTGGGCGTGAAATTCGATAGTAAACGGAAAAGTTGACATTAACAATATTCTGATCACTCGAAAGCATTAAACCTTCACTTTGTTGCTTCTGTCCGGTCTGTCCACCAATCGCGATTGTCTTTTCTGTTAAAGGAACTTTCATATAAGTCTCAATGGGCCAAAAGTGAAAATGCAAGCCATCGCCGATAATTCCCGTTTTAGGCACCCCAAAACGCAACTCCACGGCTTGTTCATTTTGCTGGACAATATAAAGAGACTGATATAATAAAAACAACACAGCAAGAAGAAGTAATAAAATAAACATTCCACTTCCCCCGACTTGTTTAAACTGATCCTGCCCTTTACGCAAAATGTCGTCAAAATTGGGACCATGATCACCACTAGAACCGAACAGGTTCTTAGCTGGTGCTTTTTTATCACCACCGAGTTTATTTTTATCACCGCTCCACGGGCCACCACCATTTTGATTTGTCCAGGGCATCATCACCTCTTTAATCGACTACTATTAATCAAATACCAACCATTTACCTGATCTAACAGAATATTTCTTATCTGATTACAACATTAACTGACAAGTTCTATTCGCTTAAATTACAAATGATTATTTCCGCTCATAAACTACAAAACATGTCGGGTGACTGTCATTATCTCCTTCTGGAATATATTGTGTTTGCACAATAGTCCACTTTTCTTTATCAAAAATAGGAAAAAAACTATCACCTTTGATAGAAGATAAGATTTCCGTAAGAAATATTTTATCAGCAATAGGTAATGCTTGTTTAAAAATTTCCCCCCCACCAATAACAAAAACTGCATTTGCACCATTTTGAGAAGCCACCTTTTCTGCAATAGAACAAGCCTGAGATAAAGAATGAGCAATCGTAGCACCTTCAGCTGTAAAACTAGGATTATGGGTAATAACAATATTTGTGCGCCCTGGTAAAGGACGCCCAAGAGAATCCCAAGTTTTTCTCCCCATAATAACCGGCTTACCGAAAGTCAAAGCCTTAAAGCGTTGCAAATCCGTTGACAAGCGCCAAGGCATGACACCCTCATGGCCGATAACGCCATTTTCTGCAACAGCTGCAATTAAATAAACTGGAAAAGTCATACTGCTACCGGTGCCTTAATATGGGGATGCGCTTCATAATTAAGCAATTCAAAATCCTCAAACTTAAAAGAAAAAAGATCTGTTACCGCTGGATTTATAAACACCAACGGCAAAGTATTTGGTGTACGGGTTAATTGACATCTAGCCTGATCAAAATGATTAGAATAAAGGTGAGCATCACCAAGAGTATGAATAAAATCACCCACTTTAAGTCCACAGACTTGCGCAACCATCATCGTTAACAATGCATAAGAAGCAATGTTAAATGGAACGCCTAAGAAAATATCTGCTGAACGTTGATAAAGTTGGCAGGATAATTTACCATCAGCAATATAAAATTGAAAAAGACAATGACAAGGTGGAAGGGCCATTTCCTCTATCAATGCAGGATTCCACGCAGATACAATGAGACGACGAGAATAAGGTGTCTCCTTAATCATAGTCAAAAGATTACTGATTTGATCAATATGGCGTCCATCAGGAGCCGGCCAAGAACGCCATTGATAACCATAAACAGGACCAAGATTTCCTTTTTCATCAGCCCATTCATCCCAAATCGATACACCATTCTCCTTCAACCACGCAATATTTGTATCACCTTTAAGAAACCACAAAAGTTCATAAATAATCGAACGTAAATGCAATTTCTTCGTCGTTAACAATGGGAAGCCAGCCTGTAAGTCAAACCGCATCTGGTATCCAAAAATCGATCGCGTCCCAACACCGGTTCGATCTGCACTATCAGTGCCCTGATTTAAAACGTGAGATAAAAGATCGAGGTAGATTTTCATATAAGCATTATGCCCGATTCTGTCGATGATAGAAAATGGAAACTATAAAATTCATAAAAATGCAATTCAAATCTTTCTCCTTAAGTCATACAAGAAATTATCACGACCCGATTAAATTTTTGACGTAAAAAATAAAATACTATAAACAGTTTTCAAAAAAATAAATACAAAATAATAAACACAACATGAATAGAAATTAAAAGGGGATAGACTTATGGAGAATAAAACAACTCTAGAACCACATGATAAAAGAAAACGTATTCTCTCTATCATATCTAGTACATCAGGTAATCTAGTAGAATGGTATGATTTCTATGTTTATTCTTTCACATCTATCTATTTTGCATCACAATTTTTTCCCTCTGACGGAGATGTTGTTACCGAACTTTTAAAATCTTCTATTGTTTTCTTTATAGGTTTCCTCATGCGTCCCTTTGGTGGTTGGCTCTTTGGATTTATTGCTGACCGTTATGGACGTAAGCGCTCTTTGCTTATTTCTGTTTTTATGATGTGCAGTGGCTCATTCCTCATAGCTTTACTTCCTACATACGAAACTATTGGAGCAACAGCAGCGGTATTGCTCGTTATACTCCGTATGCTTCAAGGACTTTCAGTGGGTGGTGAATATGGTACCACAGCAACTTATATGAGTGAAATTGCTCTTAAAAATCATCGTGGTTTCTTTAGCTCGTTCCAATATGCCGCACTTATCGGTGGTCAGCTTCTTGCGAGCTTGGTTATGTTTGCTCTCGCGCTTTATCTTACCGAAGATCAATTAAAAGCATGGGGCTGGCGTATTCCTTTTGCGATTGGTGGCTTAGGAGCACTTGTTGCGGTTTATCTACGCCGTTCACTTCATGAAACAACCAGTAAAGAAGGCCGATCTAAAG
The DNA here is from genome assembly GCF_040545385.1 of Bartonella japonica. NCBI lineage: Bacteria > Pseudomonadati > Pseudomonadota > Alphaproteobacteria > Hyphomicrobiales > Bartonellaceae > Bartonella > Bartonella japonica. Next base: position 62,304 of record NZ_JBEPLT010000003.1, on the reverse strand, counting down.
AAAATACCGGTAGTCTTAAAGAGATCTTACGCAATCACAGGAAAGCTTTCTTTCTTGTTATTGGCTTTACAGCTGGAGGATCGCTCACATTTTACACCTATACAGTTTATATGCATAAATATCTGATCACAACAACCGGATTTGATAAACACACTGCAACAACAATAACGACTGCTGCACTCTTTGTTTTTATGTTACTTCAACCCATATTTGGTTCTTTAGCTGATAAAATTGGTACAAAAACTTCACTCATCATTTGGAGTACTTTATCCATTATTTTTACAATTCCTGCACTGAGAATCATTGGTAGCACTAACGATACATGGATTGCATTCTTCATCATTATTGGAATTCTCTGCATTATGAGCTTTTATACATCCGTCTCTAGTATCGTAAAAGCAGAAATGTTTCCTGCTTCAGTACGCGCCGTAGGAGTTGGGCTCTCTTATGCTATTGGCAACGCGTTATTTGGTGGTTCAGCTGAAGCTGTAGCGCTCAAATTTAAAAAGATTGGGTATGAATCTGTATTTCATTTTTACATAATTGGTATAATGATCATTGCATTCATTGCAATTTTATTAATGCCAGATGCTCGAAAAAAGGGATATCTGCAGGGAGACGATATTAATTAGCCTCTTTTAAACAAAAAGCCCAAGAAATTGGGCTTTTTGTTATTACATAAAAATTCAGTCTTCATATTATTTAAATTTTATGAAGCTTATTTAATTGTTTAGCAACCAAGTAATAAAACGTCATACGGCTTTTTCTGCGATTTCCAGACATCATCTCTGCAACTTTTACAACAGCTGTTTTAGCACTCTGCTCATCAACACCTAAAACCTCTTGCACCCATTTTTCAACACGTTCCAGCTCTTTTAGATCTGAAGTAGCAACAAGCGATGCGTCCTGCTTTTTCATCACCAAAGCTAAACGATGGCTAAGCCTTTCTATCGCTGCTTCATCAGGATTTTGATCATATAATTTAATATCTGCTAGATCATTTGTCATTGTGTGCATCTCCTCTCCAAAAATTATCAACTGTACTTTACAACCGCACTATATAGCTCCGTAAATAATTAGAGGATTTAAAATATTAACAACCCCCCCTTTTCCAAAGACCGTTCTTCATCTATATTTAAAGTGCTGGCTTGCCAGCTATGGTAATAAATGGACAATGAAATAAACTCGTTGGACCCGGGGGCGGTACCCGGCGCCTCCACCAAAATATAATTTCATCTCTTATATTTTGGTGGGGGCGAAATAGGATCGACAAGAGCGTAAAGATTGCTCTTTTACTCGGCATAGTACCACCGTTATCGGACTAAATGAGTAGTTGCAAATGACAACTATGCGGAAGTACGTCTCGCCGCTTGAGGTGGTGTGAATGCTTCAAATTAAGTCTTAAACCGTCGCAGGTTTAAGCGGGGTTCGAAGGCACCTGGCAACAGAAGCCTTCACTTTCTTAAATGTTATTGGTTGATCTCTCAGATACTATTTGTCATAAAATTTTATGTTCTTTTTCGATGAATTTAAGTGTACAAAAGCAAAATATGACTAGCTTTTAAATACATTCCATTGCACAATATAATGTATAATCGTCTTTGCACGTGATAGAAGGAATAAGCTTCGATGATTCAAGATCAAATCCGTTACGATGTTCTCGTTCAGGATGCACTTCGTGGGGTTATTCGTAAAGTTTTATCAGAAGTTTCCAAAGCGGGTCTTCCAGGAAATCATCATTTTTTCATTACTTTTTTGACAAATGCTCCAGGCATAAAGATTTCTCCTCGGCTTAAAAATCGTTACCCAGAACAAATGACAATCGTATTACAATATCAGTTCAGGGATTTAAACGTTTCGGAAACTGCCTTCGAAGTAACGCTCTCTTTTCAAGAAATTACTGAAAAACTAGTAATTCCTTTTAATTCTATCCAAGTATTTTATGATCCTGTGGCATCATTTGAAGCAGCATTCGACCTGCCCTCAAACCTTACCTCTGAAGAGAGCGAAAATTCAGAGAATACCCAGAAAACACCGTTTGTTCTATCGGACAAACAAAAAAAAGAGAATTTACTCATAAAAAAACAAAATCTTACGGCAAATAAAGAACCCTCAAACACGACAAATAAGGAACCTTTAAACAATGACATAAAACAGAGTGCTGATGTTGTTTCCTTAGATTCTTTTCGAAAAAAATGAATAAATTCTCTTATGACTGAAATCATTAACCTTCGTCAATTTCGAAAACAAAAAAAGCGTGCAGCGCAAGCTATTCACGCAGAGGAAAATCGCTATCGTTTTGGACGCACAAAAGCTGAAAAACTTTTCGAACGTAACGAAGCTATAAAAACACAAAAATTTCTTGATCAAAATCATTTACGATACAACGAACAAGAATAGAAAAAATGCACAGAGATAATTCTATCGATTGGTCAAAAGCGGTTGCGCGAAAAATATCTGTTCGAATTAAGGGGCATGCAACAAGTGTATCTTTAGAGCAGCCATTTCTAGATATTCTCAAAACTATAGCCCGTAAAAAAGGACAATCTTTAACTTTTATTATCGCTGATATTGACAGCAAAAGGCCTCAGAAAATAAATCTCTCGGCTTCATTACGTATTTATGCCCTTCAAAGTATTCTTAATCAGAATCTTTAATAGCTTGTTTTTTCTCTCTTCTTTCTCTTGATTTAACCGAAATTATTATATCTTTTTTTGAAAAAAGGTTTTTTAGATCTAGCACTCAAATGAAAAAAATATTACACAAAAGATATAATGAATAATTTTTTCGATCACATACCATTTTTTGAAGAAGAAGGTGATGAGTCTCCTCCCCATAAGCATGAAAAAAACTCTGGATTAGTTTCTCACATTATAACAACAAAACAAGCACAATGTGACGCAGACTATTTAGAAAATCTCAACCTAGAACAACGACAAGCTGTATTAAATACAGAGGGGCCTCTTTTAGTTCTTGCGGGTGCTGGTACTGGAAAAACGCGCGTTTTAACCACCCGCCTTTCTCACATTTTGCGTTCTGGACTTGCTTCTCCTCAACAGATACTTGCAGTAACTTTTACCAACAAAGCAGCACGCGAGATGAAAACACGTATTGGTGAACTTATTGGTGAAACTGTTGACGGCATGCCATGGCTTGGAACCTTCCATTCCACCGGTGCAAAAATTTTGCGCCGTCACGCAGAACTAATTAACTTAAAAAGCAACTTTATAATTCTCGATAGCGATGATGTTATTCGTCTTTTAAAGCAACTGATCCAAGCTGAAGGATTAGACGATAAACGTTGGCCTGCACGTAGCTTCGCAATGATGATTGATTCTTGGAAGAATCAAGGACTTTCACCAGAACACATTTCAGAAAGCGATGCTCATTCCTTCGGTAACGGCATGGGACGTACACTTTACCGTAACTATCAGGATAGGTTAAAAAGTCTTAATGCCTGTGATTTCGGTGACCTTCTGCTTCATTCCATCTCTCTCTTCCAACATAATCCAGATATTCTCCACGAATATCACTCTAAATTTCGCTATATTCTTGTAGATGAATATCAAGATACAAATACAGCACAATATCTTTGGCTTCGCCTTCTAGCGCAACGATCCAAAGAGCAACATGTCAACCTTTGTTGTGTTGGTGATGATGATCAATCTATTTATGGATGGCGTGGAGCTAAAATTGATAACATCTTGCGTTTTGAGAAAGATTTTCCTCCTGCAAAAATTATTCGATTAGAACGCAATTATCGCTCAACATCACACATTCTCAAAACGGCTTCTCATCTCATTTCTCATAATCAAGGAAGGCTTGGAAAAACACTTTTTTCTAATCAGATAAATAGTAAAGAAGAAAAAGTAAAAATCCATGCCGCGTGGGATTCTCAAGAAGAGGCGCGCGCCATTGGAGAAGAAATTGAACAAGCTCAACAAGCTGGCCATTTATTAAATCATATGGCTATATTGGTACGTGCATCATTTCAGATGCGTGAACTTGAAGATCGCTTTGTAACACTTGGTCTTAACTACCGTATCATTGGTGGACCACGCTTTTATGAACGCATGGAAATACGTGATGCTCTGGCTTATTTACGTGTTGTTGTCCAACCAGCAGATGATTTAGCCTTTGAGCGCATTATCAACACACCCAAACGCGGTTTAGGAGATGCAAGCCTACGCATCCTTTATGAGAGTGCACGTGCACGTTCTGTTCCTCTTTTTTCCGCCGCCGCAGCAATTATTGAAACGGATGAATTAAAACCCAAGGCACGCAGTGCACTACGAAGTATTATTGAAGACTTTCGCCGCTGGCAAAGCATGCTGCAAAACATTCCCCATAGAGAACTTGCTGAAACAATTCTTGATGATTCAGGCTACACGGCTATGTGGCAAGAAGATCGTTCACCAGAAGCACCAACACGGCTAGAAAATCTCAAAGAAATGATCCGCTCTATGGAGCAATTTGAAAGTCTTCAAAGCTTTTTAGAACATGTTGCACTGATAATGGATACCGAAAACAACGAAAATACCGATGCAGTCAACATCATGACACTTCATTCAGCCAAAGGACTTGAATTTGAAACAGTTTTTCTTCCTGGTTGGGAAGAAGGTTTGTTTCCTCACCAACGCTCATTGGATGAAGGTGGACGTTTAGGATTAGAAGAAGAACGACGATTAGCTTATGTAGGACTGACAAGAGCAAAAAAACATTTGCATATATGGTTTGTATCCAATCGAAGAGTTCATGGTCTTTGGCAATCTACGACTCCATCGCGTTTTTTGGATGAGTTACCAGCAGAGCATATAGAAGTTATAGAAATGGGAACCTCTTATGGTGGTTATGGAAACTCACATTTTAAACAGACTGATCCCTTTTATAGCGATTACGCAACACCAAGATGGAAGCGTGCACAAAAAAACATTGAAGGAAAAGTCATCGCGCAATCAGTATCTGATATGCCATCAAGTTTTTCAATCAATGACCGAATTTTTCACATAAAATTTGGTTACGGACATATTTCAGCTATAGACGGACACAAATTAACAATTACGTTTGAGAAAGTTGGCGAAAAACGTGTCCTTGATAATTTCGTAACCAAAGTCTAAAAATGCAAATATAAAAAGAATATTTCCACATTTTTTACTTCCATTTACGAATAAAATCTTCAATTGATAAGCTTTGCATATCGGATACTGCGTTGTAAATTTTATCAAGCGGCCAATTCCACCACGCCATCTCTAAAAGTACCTGAATCACATCATTGGGAAAACGCATCCGCAACAGCTTTGCAGGGACTCCAGCAACAATCGTATAGGGTGTAACATCTTTTGTTATAACGGCATTAGCACCAATAATAGCGCCATGTCCAACAGTTACCCCTGGCATAATAACCGCACCACACCCAATCCATACATCATGCCCAATAATCACACGTTTTGCACGACGCTTTTCACGAAAAGAACTATCTAACGGCATATAACGGAAATATTCATTAGGGCGATATGTTATTTTATGCGTTGAAACCCGTTCTATAGGATGCTCTAGTGCATTAATGCGTACATGAGATGCAATAGAACAGAAACGACCAATATCACTATAAATCGCTTCGCTATTCCGCTCAAAATAAGAAAAATCCCCAACTGTTACATCATGCAAAATCACCCGTTCATTGATTCCAACATAGCGTCCTAATTTACAACCATGCAATCGTGCTGTTGTACTGATATGAGGCTCACTTTTATGAAATCGAAGATCCTGCTCAATACCCATTCATCTTTTACCAATTGTTTTTATCAATAACATGAGAGACATAGCGACGAGATGAATAAAACCAACCATGAAACAAAGATTGCAAAACCAAACCACCAATGCTACAATTTCCTAGTACTTTAAGAGAGACAAACCATGAAAAATGTAATACGTATTCTAGGGCTGACGATTATATTTCTTATAGGCATTTTTAGTTATGATACGTTAAGAAATAAACCTTTAGGCGATAATTTTACACTCACCGATTCCAATGGAAACACTATTACCGAAGCTGATATTCGAAGCAAGCCTTCAATTATTTTCTTTGGCTTCACCATGTGTCCTGAAAGTTGCCCTACCACATTGATCAATCTTGACCGATGGCTGACAGCCCTTGGCCCAAAAGCTGATAAATTAGGAATATGGTTTGTCACTGTTGATCCTGAACGTGATACTCCAGAAGTTCTTCATAATTATCTCAGTAATTTCAACAATAAAATTATTGGTATCAGTGGAAATCCTGAAAAAGTTCATAAAATGGTAGATTCTTTTAATATTGTTGCTGAAAAAGTACCTGGAACGGATGGAAACTACACTTATAACCACACAGCAGCAATTTTTTTACTAAAAAAAGGCGGGAAATTAGCTGGCGTCATTCCTTATGAGCTTGAAAATAACGATATAAAAGACGAAGCTGCCATGGAACGGCTTAAAAAACTTGTCTCAGACTAAAAGAAAGAAGAGAATGTCGCAGCAAATTCGTCTGTATTACACGGCTTCTAAAAATGAAGCAGAATTATTTTATACTCTTATAGAAACAGCTTTTGAAGAGGAAGGATATCCTCTTGCACTTGCAGAGATAGATGAAAAAAATTCCGTATGTGAACTTTCTCTGTATGTTGACAAAGTAAACCAAGAAAGTGTTTCGAAGCGTTTTGCGCAAATCCTTTCTGTAGATCTTGATAAAATTAACTGTGAAATTTTACCCGATATTGATTGGGTCAAACAAAGTCTTGAAGGGTTAACACCTGTGCGTGCTGGTCCTTTTTTTCTACATGGAAGCCATAATAGAGATGACATTCCACCCAATGTTTTGCCTATTGAAATTGAAGCTAATCAAGCTTTTGGTACAGGGCATCATGGAACAACAGCCGGTTGTTTGGAAATGATTGCCAAAGTAATGCAAAATGAAAATCCGCAAAATGCTCTTGATCTTGGTACAGGCAGTGGAGTTTTAGCTATTGGTATAGCAATGCTCAAACCTATTACTATCCTCGCATCCGACATTGACCCAATTGCTATCCAAGTTGCACAGCATAATATCGCTCTCAATGGCGTAAAAAAATATATCACAGCTGTTACAGCAACAGACTTTCATCATGATGAGATTACATCACGTGCGCCTTTTGATCTCATTGTTGCTAATATCCTTGCCAATCCTCTTATTGAGTTTGCACAAAAGATGGTACAAGCTCTTCAAAAAGGAGGATCACTCATACTCTCTGGAATCCTTGAAGAACAACATGCTGCTGTTTTAAAAGCTTATATAGCACAAGGTTTGAAACATATTGAAACATATCATCGTCAAGGGTGGGTTACCATACATTTAAAATAAAAGAAAAGTAAAATAAAAGGAAAGAACGTTGTTATGTATCAATCTTTTGAGGCAACAACAAATCCCTCTCATGCTTTCGAGCGTATTTCCTCTTTTCGTAAAGAACTCGATCGCCTCGGATTAGATGGCTTTCTTGTTCCGCGTGCAGATGAACATCAAGGAGAATATGTTCCCCCACATGCTCAACGCCTTGGCTGGCTCACAGGCTTTACTGGATCATCTGGTATCGCACTCATTTTAAAAAACAAAGCTGTTCTATTCACTGACGGACGTTATAAACTCCAAGTCCGCCAACAAACCGATCCTCTTATCTTTGAATATGAAGATCTCATCACCTTCCCTCCCTCACAATGGCTCGAAAAAAATGGGCAAAAACTTTCTATTGGCTTTGATCCATGGCTGCATACCATTGCTGAGACAGATGCGTTAAAAAAAGCATTAGAATTTAAAGCAGGTGGAAAACTTATAGCAATACAACAAAATCCCATTGACCTTTTATGGCATGATCAACCACAGTTACCGCAATCCTCTTTATCGATTCATCCTATCAAATATGCAGGATGCAACACCGATGAAAAACTCGCATTGCTTCGAAAAAATATCGAGAAAGCCGATGCAGATGCTTTTATTTTTACAGATCCTTCCTCTATCGCATGGACATTCAATATACGTGGACATGATGTTTCCAACACACCTTTTTCTCTTTGTTTTGCTCTCGTTCCTGTTAAAGAAATACCAGCCTTATTCATTGATCGTAAAAAACTTGGCCTAGAACAAAAACAATATCTGGAACATTATGCAAAATTATATGGACCAAAACAACTTATATCAAAGATCAAAAATTATGCTCAAAGAGGAACAGTTTTTGCTTTAGATCCACGACTAACATGCGAAAAATTACGTACCACTATTGAAGAACAAAAATGCTCTTTCATTACACTTACTGATCCCGCTGCCCTACCACGAGCAGTGAAGAATAATACTGAACTCGATGGTGCACGCAGAGCGCATCTGCGTGATGGTGTAGCCCTTACCCGTTTTTTTTCTTGGTTAGAGAACCAAACACCAAGCACAGTCGATGAAATTTCTGCTGCTCAAAAATTAGAAGAACTTCGCATAACCACTGCAAAAGAAATGGGAGGAAAACTTGAAGATCTCTCTTTTGATACAATCTCAGCAGCAAGTGCAAACGGTGCCATTATTCATTATCGTGTAACAACTAAAACAAATAAACAACTCAATGCTGGTGAACTTTATCTTGTTGATTCAGGTGGACAATACCGTGATGGTACCACAGATGTTACACGCACGGTAGCAATTGGAAAGGTTGGAGAAGAAGAAAAACGCTGTTTTACTCTTGTTCTCAAAGGTATGATTGCTCTTTCAACTGCACGATTTCCAAAAGGCACACGAGGTCAAGATCTTGATGTTTTAGCACGCATAGCCTTATGGAAGGCGGGTTTTGATTATGCTCATGGTACGGGTCATGGGGTTGGATCTTATCTCTCTGTTCATGAAGGACCACAAAATATTTCACGCAATGGCAGCCAAGAATTGATCCCCGGAATGATTGTTTCTAATGAACCTGGCTATTACCGTGAAGGGACTTTTGGCATTCGTATTGAAAATTTGATGATTGTAAAACCAGCCGAAAAAATTAACGGTGGTGATATAGAAATGCTTTCATTTGAAACGCTCACAAATTGTCCCATTGATCGAAAATTAATCCTCCCAGAACTTTTGACACAACAAGAGCGACAATGGCTCAATGATTATCATGCTCATGTTTATCAAGTGAATGCACCTTACTTAAATGAAGAAGACAAAAAATGGACAAAAGAAGCAACAATGCCTCTTTAAATCAGTTAGTATATAAATTTTATTTTCTCTTATATCCTTGCTCTCTTCTTAAAAAACAAAATAGTAAAAGAATATAAAAAATATTCCTCATACGAATAACTTTTCTTGATAAGTTTCAAGAAATTAAGATTGTACAATAATATCTAACATTTTGATTTATAATAATTTATTATTTTTCTTAAAAAAAGATACAATAGCTTTCCTTTACTTCAAGCTGTCCTATAGTACATCAATAAAAAAGAATAAATATATCTCATATACTATCTTAAATGGTAACATTGGAAACTAGCAAATTAATGATATTAAATGCATAATTTTATAATCTTAAAGGAAGTGACGCACGATAAAGCTTACTTTATATCCTTTCATAAATGCCAACGCAAAATTCTTTTATAAATACCACTGCAAAATATTATTCTATTTTTTGAAGAATTATTTTTATTTAAAAATGCTACAAATAAAAGCATGAAACAATGGATAATTTCTGATATTTAAAAGATAATTCTATAGATACTTTTGAAAGTCATAAAGCCTAATTAAAGGCAATAGTAAAGATGAATACTAATTTTTTTCCTTTACCGCTCTCATATTTTTACCTGATGACAAGGATTTGATTTATAATGATAATTCACTATTTTGTATGTTGAATGAGAGTTACGAATATCGTAAGGCTTCAAGTCTGTTTATCTTAAATCAATCAAAATTATTCGCTTGCACGTCACACAAGCGCGATAAGTGTGTGGATAAAATTTGTACAAGAAATGACCCAAAATACCTCTTATGAACCGTCTCAATGCAAGGGCTATCGCAACATTGGGGGCTGACAAATATAATAATAACACTGTATTCGTATTTCAAAGATAAATAATACGCGTACCATCCAATCTGCCATACAAAAACTGATATAAACTTGCAGGAATTATATTCTGCCACAATTTTTATCTCAAAAACATTATTATCTTAGGGATGTACATTAATTATAAGCAACAACAGAACCGCAAGCTTTCTTAGAAGAGAACAGCGCTTAAAACTACAGATTTCCTAGCAACAGATTGAAGAAATAGCTACACTTTTTCTACAAGATATTATGATACTCCTCAAAGGAAGGAAACTATCAATGTTTTCACTGTAACAGATGAGCGAGATTATACCTCATATAAAAGCAATGATCCCAAAAACGATCACGAAAAATATATCGTTAACTCTCATCTTGCACATTCATGAAAAAATAAACAGCTCTCATCCACATATTTCTCCTTCTTGTAATATGCAAAGAAATAACTTTTCAAACTCTAAACATAAAAAGCTTATAATGAGATAATTATCGTATACCTCTCTCGAATAGCATGGAAAAGATGAATAACTTTATAAATCAATGAGTTGTAAGCACAATCATATCCGTTGCATTGAAAGAAGAAGCTCTTAAACATAATATCCTTCAATCAATTGCATCCAAGCCTCTTCATCAACAACCTCAACCCCTAGTTCTTGCGCTTTGGTTAACTTTGATCCTGCTCCAAGGCCTGCAACAAGAAGATCTGTTTTTTTAGAAAGAGAACCTGAAGTCTTTGCACCTAATCGCTCTGCCAGCGCTTTTGCTTCATCACGTGACATACGTGCCAAAGTTCCTGTAAAAACAATGATTTTCCCTGCAACTGGTGAAGAAGAAGTCATGACAGGTTTCTCATCAAGAGGTGTTACTTCCTCCAGCAAAACAGATAAAATCTCACGGTTATGCACTTCTTGATAAAAATCAATAATTGCGCTTCCTACCTGTGGTCCAATTCCTTCGATATTGGTAAGCTCCATCCAAGCCTCATTACCTTCTTCATTTTCCTTATCACACGGAACAGTCGCTGCCATTACAGCAGTTTCAAAAGCTGTATAATTTTGGTAAGCACGAGCAAGACGTCGCGCATTAACCTCTCCAACGTGGCGAATTCCTAGCGCAAATAAAAAACGGTTTAAAGAAATCTCTCGACGAGCATTAATGGCATCATAAAGTTTACGAACTGAAACAACACCAAAACCTTCCATATTCTCCAAACGAACCAGAGATTTTTCTTGTCGGCGTTGTAAAGTAAAAATATCAGCTGGTGTACGAATACAAAGATTCTTATCTTGTATATGAAAGAAAAATTCTACCTGCTTTTTTCCAAGTCCCTCAATATCAAAAGCATTGCGTGCAACAAAATGACGAATACGCTCAATAGCTTGTGCAGGACAAATAAGCCCTCCTGTGCATCGGCGTACAGCTTCTCCGACTTCACGAACAGCATGACTTCCACAAGCAGGGCAGACATCGGGAAAAACAAAAACGGAAGAATCTTTTGGACGCTTTTCAGCAACAATATCAACAATTTGTGGAATGACATCGCCAGCACGTTGTACAATAACTGTATCACCTACACGGATGTCACGCCCTTCACGAAGAGGCTCCCCTTTATGACCAACCCCCTTAATATAATCTTCATTATGTAAACTTGCATTGGTAACCACCACACCACCAACAGTAATAGGTGAAAGGCGCGCAACAGGGGTTAATGCTCCCGTACGACCGACTTGAATATCAATACCTTCCAAAAGCGCCATAGCTTTTTCTGCTGGGAATTTATGCGCAATAGCCCAACGAGGTGAACGAGAAACAAATCCTAAACGTGCCTGAAGTATCAAATCATTAACTTTATAAACAATCCCATCAATATCATAGCTTAAGGAATGACGGCATTCTTCTATATCGTGATAGTATGAAATAATTTCTTCTACTGTCTTAAAAGCTTTTGTTAATGGATTGATAACAAATCCATATTCTTTTAGCTTTTTCATCATCTCCATTTGGCTTTTTGCAAATATTTCACTCACCTCACCACAAGCATAAGCAAAAAATCGAAGCTTTCTACTAGCCGTTATCCGTGAATCAAGTTGACGCAAAGAACCAGCCGCAGCATTTCTAGGATTAGAAAAAGTAAACTTGCCTTTTTCCTCTTGGCTCCCATTAAGTGCTTGGAAGTCCTCTCGCCTCATATAAACTTCACCACGAACCTCAATAATATCAGGAAATTTTCCTTGCAAACTCTGCGGAATATCTAAAATTGTTCGCGCATTTGCCGTTACATTTTCACCAATATATCCATCGCCACGCGTTGCAGCACTTACAAGCCTTCCCTTTTCATAACGCAAAGATAAAGATAAACCATCAATCTTTGGCTCTGCTGTTATTTCCAATATTTGTGTTTCTGGCAACCGTAAAAAGCGACGAACTCGCTCAACAAATTCAGTGACTTCTTCGGCACTGAATGCATTATCAAGTGAAAGCATCATCTGTGCATGAACAGATTTTTCAAATTTTTCAGAAGCTGGTGCGCCAATTTTATATGAAGGAGAATCTGCACGAATAAGCTCTGGAAAAAGAGATTCAATTTCTGCATTACGCCGGCGAAGAGCATCATACTCTGCATCAGAAATTTCAGGTTGGTCATTACTATTATAAAGCACATCATGACGCGCAATCTCTTTTGCTAACCACTCTAGTTCATTTTCTGCTTCAAGAGCAGTGAGTTTTTTAGCTTCATCTTTGTTCATCAAATCTATTCCACATTATGGGCTATGATCATAAGAATCCCAACTCTTTTTCACGAAATGAAACCAAATAACCCCATACTCACCGGTGGTATAATTGATAAAGATATTTTTATTGCTTATCAATTATATTTATGCGAGAAGCTTTTGAGCAGCCGCACGCGCTTCTTTAGTAATCTGTTCTCCTGCTAACATGCGAGCAATTTCTTCTGCACGCTCATGCTCTTCCATTTTATGAACAGCCGTAACAAAGGAGCATTTATCATCACTTTCAACCTTTGATATAAGAAAATGACTATGCGCTTTCGATGCTACCTGTGGTGCATGCGTAATGGCAAAAACCTGAATATTTTCTGATAAGCGCTGTAACCGTTGACCGATGGCAGCAGCAACAGCTCCACCAACTCCTGTATCAATCTCATCAAAAATCAAAGTAGGCGCTGATCCATGATCGGACAAAACAACCTTTAATGCCAATAAAAAACGAGAAAGTTCACCACCAGAAGCAACACTCAACATTGGTCCAGGACGTGTCCCAGGATTTGTTCGAACCCAATATTCTATGCGGTCTATCCCCTCTGCACTTCGCTTTTCAACATCACTTTGCATTTCAACAATAAATTCTGCCTTTTCCAATTTTAACGCTGGTAATTCCGCCATAACATTTTCTGATAAATGTGTTGCCGTCTTCCGACGTTTTACTGACAACGCTTGTGCCAATGTATCATAATTTTTCTGTGCTTCTCGCGCCTCTTCTTCAAAACGCGTTAATGTGATCTGAGCCTCCTCAAACGCAGTGAGTTCAGCTTCCATTTTATTGCGCAACTGAACCAACTCATCAGCAGAAACATGATATTTACGTGCAAAATCTCGAAGAGCAAAAAGGCGCTCTTCTATCTGCTCTAATTCACTAGGTTCAAAATCCAATGCCCGCACCGCCGTTTCAATACCTTCTTGCGCTGTTGCAAGTGCATGCAATGCATCATCAATGGCTTTCACTACAGGCGTTATCAGCGCTTCTGCTTCAGGAATTTTCCGTTCCAAACGCCTCACCAAATGAGAAAGAACTGGTATTGGTGATTTTGAACCACTTAAAAGATCATCAGCCTCTTTAATATCCGTCGCTATTTTTTCCAATTTAAGCATATCTGCACGACGAAGAGAAAGAGACTCTTCTTCACCAACTTGAAAATCAAGCTTTTCAAGCTCTTCCACGCACGCACGCAGATAATCAGCCTCCCGCTCAGCATCTTTCACCTTAACACGTTGTTGCTCTAAACGCTCTTCAAATTCACACCATATACGATAACACTGACGTAAATTTTCTGTTTCTTCCTCAAGCCCACCAAAAGCATCTAATAACTGGCGATGCGTCACAATATCAACAAGCGCACGGTCATCATGCTGTCCATGGATTTCAACCAACATACGACCAACACGACGCATCAATGCAACACTGGCTATCTGATCGTTGATAAAAACACGACTACGACCATCGCTCGATTGCACACGCCGTAAAATAATATCACCTTCATCATCAAAACCATTCTCACGGATAAGTTGGCGCACAGGATGTGCAATAGGAACATCAAAAACAGCCGTCACCTGCCCTTGCGTTTCTCCATGACGCACAAGAGAAGCATCCCCACGCCCCCCTAAAGCCAATGACAATGCATCAAGGAGTATAGACTTCCCAGCACCCGTTTCACCAGTTAAAACTGATAACCCCGCTGCAAAATGAATATCGAGCGTTTCGATCAAAACAATATTATGAATCGAAAGCTGTGTCAGCATAAAGAATCAACGTGCCCTATTTTTACCACTACTGAAAGCATTTGAAATCCAAGAAGATTTATGCTCTTGGGGTGATACATTATTTTTTTGCAATAAATTGTAAGCAAATTTGTACCATGCACTTTTGGGATAATTACGTCCTAAAACAGCTGCTGCTGTCTGTGCTTCTACAGTTAAGCCAAGAGCAAGATTAACTTCCGTTAAACGAAAAAGCGCCTCTTCAATTTGATTTGTATCAGAATACTCTTCAACCACTGTACGAAATCTTCTGCTTGCTGCAAGATAGCGCCGACCTTCTTCATAATAACGGCCAACCTGCATCTCTTTACCAGCCAACTGTTCTCGACCAAAACGTATTTTAGCTTTAGCATCTTCAACATACTCAGAATGAGGATAACGCTCTATAAGTAGCTGCATAGAAGCAATTGCACGTTTCGTATCATCTTGATCCCGTGTAACGTCAGGAATCCGACGGAAAGAAGAAAGACCAATAATATAATAAGCATAAGCAGCATCATCAGCCCCTGGGTAAAGGGTAATATAGTGCCGCGCCATACTAATTGAATCATCATATTTACCAAGTTGATAATTTGTAACAGCCCCCATCATGAGAGATTTACGTCCCCAATCAGTATAAGCATAGTGTTTTTCGATTGTAAGAAACTTTTTTGATGCATCAGCAAGCCGCCCACTCTTAAGGCTAGCAAGCGCTTGATTATATAAAACATCTGGTGGATCTATTTTAAAAACATATGCAGATGGATCAAGGGTATTTTTCTCTTTAAATAAACAACCTGCTAATGTGAAAGTGCTTCCCAAAAGCACCACTCCCAATACCTTGCATACAACATGAGATTTTCTATATGCTATATTTTCAGTACCTACATGAGATTTTATCATAGTCTTTCCGGCCTCCAAAGAATACCACCACGTAGCAAAAATTACTTATTAGAAACTTTTATACCATATCACTTTAAATTCCACTAAGAAATTTAGAGACTTAAGATCAATCATCCCCTTAAAAATAAAATAGATTATAGAATTTTTTTTCTCATCTACCTATAAGTAAATCTCTTCGTAACACGATTCGTCTTTCAAAACAGCTTTCACCAATTGCGAATTAATTCCATGCCCACTACAATAAGAACGAAATAATCCAATAAAAGGTGCTCCAAGCAAAGCAGTATCACCAATCGCATCAAGCATTTTATGCCGAACATATTCATTTTTCCAATAAGGACCACCTAGATTCATGATTTCATCATTCAGCCCTATAATAAGAGAATTTTCCAAAGAAGCCCCTAATCCCTTCCCAGAAATCCATAATTTTTCTACGTCTTTAACAAAACCGAAAGTACGCGCGCGTGATAAATCATCTCGAAACCCTTGTAAGGTAAGATCAAAAATTAAATGTTGTTTGCCAATAGCAGTAGAAGGAAAAGAAATTGTTACATCAAAACGGCGTCCGTCAAATGGCAAAAACTCTGCAAAACCATGAGCATTTTCAATCCGTAGCGGCTTTTTTATCATAAAATAGGAACGCAATATATTCTGCTGTACAATCCCCACTTTTTCAAAAGCTTGACAATATTGCCAAGCAGAACCATCCAAAATAGGGATCTCATGAGCAGATACTTCTATAACCAAATTATCCAAATTATAAGCAGTGATTGCAGCCATTAAATGCTCAATTGTTTCAATTCTGAATTTTCCATGACCAAGCACTGTTGATAATTCAGTTTCTCCCGTTTGTGATGCATGTGCTTGAAATATTTTCTCTATTCCATCTAAACCGCAACGCTTAAAAACAATACCACACCCAACCTCAGCTGGACAGATTTTTACGACAGATAAACACCCACTATGAACACCGTAACCCTTAAATATCACAGTCTTTTTAAGAGTAGACTGATATTTTTGCACCTGATTCATCCTGTTACTTCATTCAGTTGTTTTTGTATCTTTTAAAATATTAACAAAACCATAAAACTCCGTGCATAGCAAATAATAAACCCACTTAAGAATAAGCGAGTTTAAAAAACACAGCATATCTCATAAAGCTTCTATTGATCATGAAAGAGGAATTCAATTTTTTCCTCTTCCTTACTTTTTGCTCATTAATTCGCCTGACGACGCAAAAATGCCGGTACTTCTAACTGATCTTCTTCGCTTATAAAATTAAGCTGTTCTTGCGGAACATGAGGATGCAATTCACCAGAACGACGTGGAACATAGACAGAAGCATCTTGAGGAAGTTCTTGAGAATTTTTATTATGAATAGGAGCCTCTTTCTGCTGAGAAGATTTCACCGCAGGTTCTAATCTTGCTTCTGGCTCACTTACCTCACGATGTGTTAAGCTTTGTTTCAAACGCTGCCAAAGATTGCGAGGCCCCTGATCAGCAGAAGATAATCTTTCCCGTTGTCCATAAGCAACAGGAGGAAAATCCTTCAGTTCAGGCATACGCATAGGTGAACGCGCTTGCATTTGTGATTCTTGCTTTTGCTGAACTTTTTTCTCTTCTTGCTTCACAACTTCTGGCATATCCTCAAGAACATGCGCTGTCGCCTCCATGCTTACAGGTGCCATCATAGGCTGCTGTAAACCTCGACTTGCTTGCATACGTGGCGCATTTGACATCTGCCCATGTGCAAAATTTGATCCGGAAGAAGCAACATTCGCATTCCGTGCTGCCACTGCATCTGCAGATTGTGCAAAAATTTGACTTTTAGGACGGAACTGTTCTCCAGCCAATTTTCCCTTTTCTATTTCAAGTGCTTCTATCACTTCTACCATTGACTCAGAACGCAAAGGAGGTGACTGAACATGAAAAGAAGTTTGTGTTACTCCTGGATCACTTTTGCGCATTGAAGACGCAGGTCTCTGAATCTGAGGATGAGAAGGCTGAATCACATTGCTCACTTCACGATCAATACCCGTAGCCACCACAGATACACGAATAACACCCTCTAATGATTCATCATCAATAGCACCAAAAATAACATTGGCATCCGCATCAACTTCTTCGCGAATACGATTAGCAGCTTCATCTACTTCAAAGAGAGTCATATCACGACCACCAGTAATGGAAATCAGTAAGCCACGCGCACCACGCATAGAAGTATCATCCAACAGTGGGTTAGCAATAGCAGCTTCAGCAGCAGCTAAAGCACGCCCCTCACCAGATGCCTCACCAGTCCCCATCATCGCTCGTCCCATTTCATGCATAACAGAACGAACGTCAGCAAAATCAAGGTTAATCAATCCCTCTTTAATCATCAAATCTGTAATGGAAGCAACACCAGAGTAAAGCACTTGATCAGCCATAGCAAAAGCATCAGCAAATGTTGTTTTTTCATCTGCAATACGAAAAAGATTCTGATTAGGAATAACAATCAATGTATCAACAGACTTTTGTAACTCATCAATACCAGCCTCTGCCGTCTTCATACGGCGAGCACCTTCAAACTGGAATGGCTTTGTCACAACACCAACGGTCAAAATACCTTTTTCACGAGCAGCACGAGCAACAACAGGCGCAGCTCCAGTTCCAGTACCTCCACCCATACCAGCAGTGATGAAAACCATATGGGAATCTGCCAAATGATCGATAATTTCATCAATACATTCCTCTGCAGCTGCTTGCCCAACTTCTGGCAAAGCACCAGCACCTAGACCTTCCGTAACAGCTGCACCAAGCTGGATAACACGTTCCGCCTTTGACATCGCCAAAGCCTGTGCATCCGTATTAGCAACAACAAAATCAACTCCCTGAAGACCAGCATTAATCATATTATTCACGGCATTACCACCACCACCGCCAACACCAAAAACGGTAATACGTGGCTTCAATTCCGCGATATCTGGCCGATGCAGATTAATCGTCATTTTCTTTTCCTTCTCCTAAGACATCGCAAGCCAAAGCGATGAAATTTAACTTACCTCAATAGACTTACTAAAAACTCTCACGCAACCACTGACCAACACGTTGAAAATATCCACGCGTGCCCATAGACAAATGATTCACCGCAGATTGCATTGTTTTTTCTTCAAAACCCATCAATTGCGGATAAATTAACAATCCAACAGCAGATGTAAACGCCGCCCCTTTTGCAAGAGAAGGAAGCCTCGAAATACCCAAAGGCCGCCCTATACGAACATTTCTTCCCAACATAGTACGTGCCATTTCCGGCAACCCCGTTAACTGGCTTGCTCCTCCGGTCAAAATAACACGCTTACCAATAACATGACCAAAACCAGAACGATTCAGACAATCACGCACCATTTCTAATATTTCTTCGACACGTGCGCGAATAATACGACCAAGAACAGCACGTGGATATTGAGTTTCGCGATGTTCACAGCCAATCTCTGCCACATTAATCATCTGATGTTCATCAGCACTTGTCAGAAGTGCCGAACCGTAAACAACCTTTAACCGCTCTGCTTCTGTGAGAGACATAGAAAATCCACGTGCTATATCAAGAGTCACATGATTTCCACCAACCGCAAGTGCATCGGCATGAACAAATTTTCCCTCAAAAAATACAGAAAATGTTGTTGTTCCTCCGCCAAAATCAATACATGCCGCCCCCAAATGTGCCTCATCATTCATCAAAGAAGCAAGACCACTTGCAAAAGGAGTTACGACCATAGCTTCAACACTCAAATGCGCACGATTAATGCATATTTCCAAATTACGCAAAGCTGCAGTCTCAGCTGTTACAACATGCACATTCATACCAAACAAC
This sequence comes from Bartonella japonica, assembly GCF_040545385.1. NCBI lineage: Bacteria > Pseudomonadati > Pseudomonadota > Alphaproteobacteria > Hyphomicrobiales > Bartonellaceae > Bartonella > Bartonella japonica. The sequence continues at coordinate 42,946 of NZ_JBEPLT010000003.1, read as the reverse complement.
TCGCCTGCCATTCCAACAGGATCAGAAATTCCCTTATCTCCATCTAGGACATAAGAAAGAGGAACTGAATGCACAACATGACGCTCAGCATTAAAAGCTTTGCGTGAAACTTCGGCAAATGCCACACGTATATCACGCTTAGTGACTTCACGGCCATTTAAACGCACGGTACCACTGATAAGGGCGCTCTGTAATCGGCTTGAAGAAAAATTAACAATCACCGAATCCACCACCAAACCAGCCATTTTTTCTGCCGCATCAACAGCCAATCTTATTGATTGTTCTGCCGCCAACATATCCATCACAACACCAGATTTTATACCGCGCGAACGCTGCACTCCAAAGCCTAGAATTTCCATAGAGTGCGTACGACTATGTAAATAGTTCACATTGTTCAAAGGACGTAAACAAGCAATAAGACATACAATCTTACTTGATCCAACATCAAGAACCGTCAAAAAACGCGTTTTGCGTCCCCCTATATGATGTGAACCTAACAACATCATAAATTCCCTACCTTTCGCACTTTTAAAATGCGTTCTTTTTCTTCCACAGCAGCACGACGACGCTCCAGCGCTTCATCCGATAAAGAAACTGTAATGCGATCAGCAAGACGAAGATCAATACGCAAAACATCGCGAGAAAAAAGATCTTGTGCTGTCCCTGACTTAACAAGAGAAGCAAGACGTTCAAATGCACCATTTTCAGGTAACATAATGCGTACCCCATTATCCAAGATCAGATCCCAACGTCGATCACCCACACGCACATAAGCTCTAACACGATTATAGAGCTGTGGATACTCAGAAAGAGCTTGAATAAACATTTTAGCTGTATTCTGCGCACCCTGACCAACCACAAGAGGCAAACCCCGAACTATTCCTCCTTGAAATGGCACAATAACACGACCCGTATCATCAACAATATCTACTATACCATCGTGCTGCCAAACTGCATAGGGCTCACGCTCCACGACTGAAATACGCACAAGATTAGGATAAATCTTCTGAACATTCGCCGACTGTACCCATTCTTGCTTTTCCAAAATAGAACGAGCTCTATCAACATCAAAAGCGAATATGGATGGAAAAGAGTCAAGTCCTAAGACTCTTAAAATTTCCTGTTTTACCAAGCGCTTATCACCACTTATATCGACATTGGTCACAACAAACCCAAGATCCGATACAACTGTCTTCACAATCATTCCTATATGACCGCTCGACGAAAGCCCATAAAACAATGTAACAAAGAAAAACAACAAAACTGCAAAAGAACCCAAATGACGAGGAACATGAACATTGATAAAAACACACTCAAACATAAACCGAAAAAAACGACGATAAAGTCGTGGCAAGATCGGCACGAACAGCGCCTCCATCGGAACATTTGTTTTATCAACATTCAACGCATACACGACGCGTCCTCCACTATCCACTGAACAATATCGCCATAAGTACGACCGCTCGCCTTTGCAATATCAGGAACAAGAGAGGTTGGTGTCATACCAGGTTGCGTATTAATTTCAAGCCAAACCAACTCCCCTGTTGCCTCATCAAAACGAAAATCAGAACGGGTAAGACCTCGACAACCTATCGCCTGATGTGCCGCTAAAGACATTTTTTGCACCTTTTGGTAAATATTTGATGAAAGTTGCGCAGGACAAACATGAAGAGAGCCACCAGCTTTATATTTCGAGTCATAATTATAGAATTGGAAAAGTTGTTCAGGGAAAATTTCACAGACATCCAGCACCTCATTTCCCAAAACAGCACAAGTCAGTTCACGACCAGGAATATACTTTTCAACGATCACTTCATCTGCATAATCCCACTCACCCCCCACAATATGACGCGGCGGTGACGCTTCATTGTCTTTTACAATCACGACACCAAAACTCGATCCCTCACATACAGGTTTAACCACATAAGGAGGCTCCATAGGATGTTCACGCCCAATGGCAAAGCGGCTCATAATACAAGAAGGAGCAACAGAAACTCCAACGCTCGCAACAATAATTTTTGCACGCCCCTTATCCATTGCCAATGCGGATGCCATCACACCAGAATGGGTATAAGGAATTTTCAAATATTCAAGAATACCCTGAATCCGACCATCTTCACCAAATGGTCCATGCAATGCATTAAAAACAATATCAGGACGCAATTGTTCAAGAACAGAAGCAATCTGACCATCAACATCCAGACGGCTCACACGATACCCCTTAGCTTCAAGAACATCAGCACAAGCTGTACCTGAAGACAAACTTACAGACCGTTCAGAGGAAAATCCTCCCATTAATACAGCTATATGCTCATCTTTCATAACAACTTAACCTCCCTGATATACTATATATAGACTTGGTCAAAACGACCAACACCATATACAGAAAAAAACAGGATTTCTCTTTTCGAATCAATAACCTAGCATTGTACGTAATGAATCAGAATCAGAGTCATGACGCAAGAGTTTCTTTGTTAATTTATTGATTCTTAATGGATTTTCTTCATTATCTCTTTGAAATGACTCAATTTTTTATTTCTATTTTTTTATAATACTGAATCAATTCATGAGACTGATCAAAACAAGGAACAACACGGTCTTGTTCAAATTGACCAATACGCTGTATTTCCCACTGCAAAAGATGAGCTGAATGGGCAAAAACACGAGCACGGACTGTTTCTCCTAAAGCTTCAAGATCATAACCGGTTGCTTCTCCTGTATTGATCATAAAATTACAGTGCATTTCACTCATTTGAGCTCCACCAATCTGCAAACCACGGCACCCTGCTGCATCAATAACACGCCATGCAGATGCATTTTCAGGATTTTTGAAAGTTGATCCACCTGTTTTTTCGCGAATAGGCTGTACAGTTTCCCGATGCATTGCAACTTCATTCATAGCCGCACGAATATCATCTTTATTTCCCGAGTTTCCTTCCAACAAAGCAGCAGTAAAAATAAAACCTTCAGGAACATCACAATGACGATAAGAATAATGCATATCTTCCAAACGCAAGATATGGCGCTGCCCTTTGCGATCAAGGGCATAAACCTCAACAACACGTGCAGAAGTCTCGACGCCATTAGCCCCAGCATTCATTTTGAGTGCCCCTCCAAGACTACCAGGAATACCATGGTAAAAATGAAAACCTGCAACCTCAGCCTCTAAAGCTGCCGCTGCCAAATGTTTATCCGCCGTAGCAGCACCAACCAAAAAACGCTTTGGAGAAACTTGCTGTATTTGCCCAAAATTTTTAGATGAAAGACGAATAACAACGCCAGGGATTCCCCCATCACGCACCAAAAGATTAGACCCAATCCCCACAATTGTTACGGGAATAGGTTCAGGCAGATTTTTAAGGAAAAGAGCTAAATCCGCCTCATCTGCAGGTTGATAAAAAAGCTCTGCCAGCCCACCAGCGCGAAACCACGCTACTTTACGCATACCAACATTGGGCGTAATTTTACCTTTTATCTCGCTGAGTGCAGGTTCCAATTGCGCCAACAGCGCTTCACCATCAATGATCTGAAAATTTACCATTGCTATCCAATACCGCTAACTGATGAGGCAACGCACAAGCCCACTGTGTAATATTGCCAGCACCAAGAAAAACAACATAATCTCCAGACTTAGCAAATCTAGAGACAACCGAAACAACATCTTCCAGACAATCAACCAAACGCACATCACGATGACCTGCCATTTGAATGTGCTCTACTAATTCTTTGGCACCAAAACCAGCAATTGGCTCTTCACCTGCTGCGTACACCGGCGCAATCAATACTGTATCTGCATCATTAAAACACACAGAAAAATCATCAAACAAATAATGCAAACGCGAGTAACGATGGGGTTGCGCAATCGCAATCACGCGCCCTTTTGCACTCTCACGCGCTGCACCTAAAACAGCCTTTATTTCAACAGGATGATGCCCATAATCATCAAATATTTCAATACCATTCCAACTGCCTGTTTGTGTAAAACGTCGTTTTACACCACCAAATTTTTCTAAGCCCTTTTTTATAGCTTCATTCGAAATACCAAGTTCATGCGCAATAGCAATCGCCGCTGTTGCATTAGAAATATTGTGCTGCCCAGACATTGGTAAAATCAATTTTTTCAACTCAGTCTCTTTCCCTGTCTTGCGTGAACGAATAAGAACATCAAAATAGGTTTTTTGACCATCCATAGAAAGATTAAGAAAACGAACATCTGCTTGTGGATTTTCACCATAAGTAATCACCCAACGATCATCGATACAGCTCGCCAACGATTGGACTTCTGAATGGTCTAAGCACAAAACAGCAAAACCATAAAAAGGAATATTTTCCACAAATTGTCGAAAAGCCTTGCGCAAATCATCAAAACTTCCGTAATGATCCAAATGTTCAGCATCGATATTGGTAATAACAGCAATATCAGCAGGTAACTTTAAAAATGTACCATCACTTTCATCGGCTTCAACAACCATCCAATCACCTCCCCCCATACGAGCATTCGTACCATAGGCATTAATAATCCCCCCATTAATCACCACTGGATCAAGACTCCCAGTATCAAGGAGTGCAGCTATCATAGATGTAGTCGTCGTTTTACCATGGGTACCTCCCACAGCGATTGCTCGACGAAACCGCATCAACTCGGCAAGCATTTCTGCACGCCTCACAAGTAGCAAGCGCCTCTCTTTCGCAGCAATATACTCAGGATTTGTTTTTTTAATGGCAGTAGAAAAAACAACAACCTCTGCGTCCCCTAAGTTCTGAGCATGGTGACCTATATAAATGTTAATTCCTTTTCTCCGTAAACGTTCAACATTTGCACTATCAACCTGATCTGATCCTTGAACTTTATAGCCAAGATTATGGAAAACCTCCGCAATTCCACTCATGCCGATACCACCGATTCCAACAAAATGGATAACACCTATATTAAGCGGCATTTTCATCAAAAAACTCCTCTTTTATACTTGACAATGACTGCCCCGCAATCAATGCTTCTGCCATATATGCAAGACGACTGGTTGCACGAGGTTGCCCAACTTTTTTTGCAGAAAGCGCTTGTTTTTCTAATAAGTGCGATGCACAACAGGATTCTGTTAAAAGAGAAGCCAGTTTTTGTGCATTCAAATCTTTTTCTGAGACAATTTGAGCACCTCCTACATCTGCAAGCAATGCTGCATTTGCTGCTTGATCGTGATCCAAGGCATGGGGATATGGGACAAGCAAAGCAGGCCGACCAATAACAGCTATTTCACAAACAGATGAAGCACCCGCACGTGATAAAATAAAATGAGATTGCGCCATACGTTCAGCTATATCATCAAAGAAAGGGGCAACTTCTGCTTGCACACCCATCTTATGGTAGGTTTTTATTAACTCTTCAGCTTCACCTCGAACTTGTTGAACAATGCGCAAACGTTTACGTATCGCATCATCTAGCAAAGCAATCGCTTCTGGAACAATTCGTGAAAAAAAAGAAGCACCCTGACTTCCACCAAAAACCAAAAAATGAAATGGATCTTTATCTTCTGAAGCGTGATAAGGAATTTCTGCTGCTTTAAGAACAGATTCACGCACAGGATTGCCAGTTAAAAATATTTTATGAGCGTAACTCTTATTTTGCGATAGCAAACCACCTGCTATTGCATGTACAAAAACTGCCAATGCCCGATTAGCACGTCCCATAATAGCATTTTGCTCATGGATAAACGTTTTTCGCCTTGTTAAAGCAGCAACCAAAAGAGGAGGAAAAGTAGGATACCCTCCAAAACCACCAACAAGAACAGGACGCAATTTATAAAAAAGCATCAACGATTGCCCCATTCCCTTTAACAAAAACCAAAATATTTTTACAAGAGCAAAAGGATGGCGTCGTGTAAATGTTGCAGACGAAATGATATGTGTGTGCTCTTTATCAAAGCTGCGTACAAAACGTTGAACTCTTTCATCCGTTGCCAAATGAACCTCATATCCACGCCGCCTTAATTCAACAGAAAGTGCTTCAGCAGGGAAAAGATGTCCCCCTGTACCGCCTGCAGCTAAAATAATAACTTTTTTATCAGTCATAAGGAGTATCCAAAACTGAAGAAGATGAAAGAGCTGAAAGACGCGCTTCTGGCCAGCGACGGGTTAAGCTAAGCAAAATGCCCATTGAAAATGCAATCGCCACCATAGATGAACCACCATAAGAAATAAACGGCAATGTCATACCTTTGGGAGGTATAAGATGAAGATTCACTGCCATATTAATCGCTGACTGAAAGCCAATCATCATCGCTATGCCCGTAATCCCAAAACGTATAAATGAATCACGCGTATTCAATGCTATATACAACGAACGCATAACGATAAAGCCAAAAAGCATCATAATGAAAAGACAAAGGATAATACCATATTCTTCAGCAGCAACGGAAAACACAAAGTCTGTATGGCTATCAGGAATGATACGTTTTACCGTTCCCTCTCCAGGCCCTTGCCCAAACCAACCACCATTCAAAATAGCCTCACGTCCTACATCTACTTGGAATGTATCGCCTTCACCTGTCAAAAAACCATTGATGCGTTCTCGGACATGATGAAGAGAAAAATACGCGACAACAACTCCCACTAAACCTAAAATAATAAAGAGGAAAATCACTGTAAGAGGCACACCAGCAACAAAAAACAAACCACCCCATGTCGCACTGACTAAAAATGTTTGACCAATATCAGGCTGTAAAACAAGAAGTACACAACAAAAAGCATAAAGCATTATAGATAACGTATATCCAGGAATACCTCTATTGCGTACCTGTTCCGAAAAAAGCCAAGCAGCAATCACCACAAAAGCTGGTTTCATAAACTCCGAAGCTTGTATAGAAAAACCAAATAGAGGAATCCACCGCCGTGCTCCCTTTAATTCTGGACCAAAGAATAAGGTTGCAACCATAAGGATAAGAGTCGCAATAAGCAAAAGAACGCATAAACGGCGAATATTACGAATCGAGAAAAAAGAAATAGTAATCATCGTAAAAAACGCCAAAATACTAAAAACGATATGCCATCGAACAAAATAAAAACTATCAGAAATCCCGATTTTTTTTGCAATGACGGGGCTCGCAGCAAAAGATAGCATGATGCCAATCCCCATTAAAATCAGACAAGCAGCAAAGATAGAGCGATCAATTGTCCACCACCAATTAGCAATCGGGTCTCTATCTGCACGCGTCACCATCATATCTACCTTATTTTTTTCATAATTACATTCAAAGGGATATGGTTCCCTATTTTTTAGCAAACATCTCAAAAATTGAATTACACAAAAAAAGATTCTGGAGTCTTAACACAAAAGCATTTTTTTAAATTTTAGCTTCTTTTAACTGCCTAACAAAAGAAACAAATGCATCGCCACGCATTTCATAATTTTTAAATTGATCATAACTCGCGCAAGCAGGTGAAAAGAGAACGACAACCTCTTTTGCCTTGCAACACATAGCATCGGCAGCAGCTTCATGCACCGCATTTTCCAAAGTTAAACTTAATGAAAAAGGAAAAGAAGACCCTATAACGCCAGCAAACTCCTCTGCCGCCTCCCCAATCAAATAAGCTTTACGAACTTTATGAAAAAATCCTCTTAAAGCTTCAATTCCACCTTCTTTTGCCTGCCCTCCAACAATCCAAAAAATATCATGAAAAGTAGAAAGTGCCGGCGCTGATGCATCTGCATTGGTTGCCTTGCTATCATTGATAAACAAAACTGACCCCATTTTACGCACCTGTTGCATACGATGAGGCAACCCTTTATAACTTGCTAAATGTTTTTCTATATGTGGATCTGTGACCTTTAAAGCCTGCAATGCTGCTAAAGCCATAAGAGTATTTTGTGCATTATGAGAACCGCGCAGAGCCACAGTAGATGCGAGATCTGCAAGCATATGGCGCTGTCCTTGAGAAACAGAAAAGAGCTTAGTTCCCTCTGCATAAAAACCATTTTCGATAAAATGTTCTTTGGAACTCGCTATAACATGACAACCTTCATCAACCAATTGTTGATACAAAGCCTGACATGCAGCATCATCTACTGAAATAAAAGCACAAAAAGCCTGAGAAACTAAACGCTTTTTGGTTTGCACATAACGAGAAAAGCTACCATGGCGATCAATATGATCAGCTGTTAGATTCAATAAAATTCCAACTGTTGGCTGAAGAGAAGGGGTAAGATCAATTTGAAAGGATGAACATTCAATCACATAAATACGTTTTTTTACAAACGGCTTAAGCATCAATATTGCAGTTCCAATATTTCCCCCCATCTGTACATCATAGCCTATTTCTTCTAACAAATGCGTAAGCAAAGCTGTTGTTGTTGACTTCCCATTCGTACCCGTAATAGCAACGAACGGAACATCTCTATCACAAAAACCATGGCTCTGTAAAAAATGGTTACGTTCACGAACAAACAATTCAATATCACCAATAATTTCTATATCTGCTTGACATGCCTTATCAACAGTCCAATGAGGTTTTGGATAAATTAAAGGAACGCCAGGCGTTAAAATCAATGCAACAAACTCAGACCAATCCTCATGACGCAGATCTCTCGTTGGAATATTTCGCCGAACAGCTTCTTGTACAGCTAAAGGATTATCATCCCACGCAATCACTTCTGCGCCGCCACTCATCAATGCTTGTGCCGTTGCTAATCCTGATTGTCCTAATCCAAACAGAGCAACTTTTTGACCTTTATAACATGCAACAGAAATCAAAATCTCACCGTAATTTAAGTGTTGAAAGACCAATCAAAGCAAGAATAATTGAAATAATCCAAAAGCGTATCACAACTTGGCTTTCAGTCCATCCTTTTTTTTCAAAATGATGATGTATTGGTGCCATGAGAAACACACGTTTTTTTGTTAATTTAAAATAACCAACCTGAATAACAACTGAAAACCCTTCTAGGGCAAAAAGCCCACCAATGAGAGCTAAAACAATTTCATGCTTGGTTGCTACAGCAACAACACCCAACAGCCCTCCAAGAGCCAACGAACCAGTATCTCCCATAAAAATAGCCGCTGGCGGTGCATTAAACCATAAAAAACCAAGACCCGCCCCAACAACAGCACCTAATAAAACTGCCAATTCACCTGTCCCAGGGACATAATGAATTTGCAGATAATCAGCAAAATTTATATTACCAGAAAGATAAGAAATCAGAGCAAAAGAGAGAGCTGCAACCATCACAGGAACGATAGCAAGTCCATCAAGACCATCGGTCAAATTAACTGCATTACCAGTCGCTACAATGACAACAGCAGAAAAAGGAATGAAAAACCAGCTCAAGCTAATCAAATACTCTTTCATAAAGGGCAGAGCTAATCCAGGAGAACTAACTTGTAGGATAAGAAAAGCTGCAATTGCTGCAACCAAAAATTCTAAACTTAACCGAGCCTTACCAGAAAACCCTTTCTCCGTTTGTTTTGTAACCTTAAGATAATCATCATAAAAACCGATTGCTCCAAAAGAAAGCATAACAAATACCGATACCCAAAAATAAATATTCGACAAATTGCACCACAAAAGTGCCGAGACCACAACACCAGTGAGAATTATCAACCCACCCATGGTTGGTGTTCCAGCCTTTTTAAAATGTGTTTGAGGTCCATCAGCGCGAATAGGCTGCCCTTTTCCCTGCCGTAATTTAAGAGAAGCAATAATGCTAGGGCCAAACAAAAAAACAATAAGCCCCGATGTCAGAGTAGCTGCTATCGTGCGAAAAGTAATGTAACGAAAAACATTCACGCCTGGCAACCAATCACTAAGCGAAGAAAAAAACAGCATCATAATGTAAAAACCTATTAAAATTATAAAGAAACTGCTTGATAACGATCAAGCAATGCATCCACAATATCTGATGAAGAAAGACTATGGGATGATTTAATCATGAGCAGATCCCCATTGGAGATTTCTGCAAAAATAAGCGGTAAAATTTTTTCAACATTTTCAGCATAATAAACCTTGAGGTAAGCAGACAGTTCTGTGGCTAAAAACTTCATTTCTTCACCAAATAAAAAAACTGGGTGAGCACCAGAAAGACATATTGGCTTGACTAAATCACGATGGAGTTCTTCACTGTAAGCTCCCAATTCTAACATATCACCTAAAATAGCAATTCGCCTACCATGCAAGCCGACTGGCCCGATAGCAAGAAGATCAAGAGCAGCGCGCATAGATGCAGGGTTAGCATTATAGCTTTCATCAATTAAATGAAATTCGCCACCATTGGATAACGACAATCGATAACGAATACCGCGCCCTTTTTGAAGAGAAAAGCGGCTCAAAGAAAGAAAAACAGTTTCCAAGTCAACATGCATAGCATCACAAATAGCAATGACAGCTAAACTATTTTGTATAATATGTCGTCCAGGCGCACCAATTTTAATCATCTTATCTTTTCCAGCAATACGAACAATCATAGAGCTGTAATCGGTAAAAAGACGTATATCTCTCGCCTGATAGTCAGCATTTTCAGCCTCACCAAAACTTAAGATTTTTTTCACACCGCATTGCTTGGCTTTTTGAACTAAATAAGAAAAAAACTCATTATCTGCATTTAAAACGACAGTTCCCTCTTTATCTAATCCTTCAAAAATTTCAGCTTTTGCATCTGCAATCTCCTCAAGATTTTTAAAAAATCCCATATGCCCTGAAGAAATATGCGTAATGAGAACAACATGCGGACGAACGAAATTCACCAAAGGGCGAATTTCATCTTTATGATTCATGCCAATTTCAAAGATACCATAATCACTCTCCACAGGCATTCGTGCTAACGTCAGAGGAACGCCCCAATGATTGTTTAAAGAAGCAGGATTAGCATGAACTTTTCCAAAAGTTGCAAGAACTTGTTTTAAAGATTCTTTTGTCGTTGTTTTCCCCACCGAACCTGTTATTGCGATAATCTTAGCCTTTGAGCGCTTACGTGCGGCTTGCGCAAGTTTTTCTAAAGCTTGCAAAACATCAGGAACAACAATCAATGGAGCAGATATTTTTTCCATTTCAGCCAAACGACTTTCTGCAACGATAAGAACACCTGCTCCTCGTGCATTAGCTTGCAAAGCAAAATCATGACCATCAAAACGATTCCCTTTAATACAGAAAAATATATCACCTTCTGTAAGAGTCCGACTGTCAATAGAAATCCCAGAAAAAGTTTCTGGGACAGATCCAACGACAAAGCCATCAATTGCTGCAACAAGTGATTGTTTATCCCATAAAGCTGTCATTTATTCCGTTCCTGCAAAGCATCAATTACTTTCAAACGATCTGAAAAAGGATATGTTTTTTGCCCTATAATTTGACCATTCTCATGACCTTTTCCAGCAATGATTAAAGTATCCCCTGCTTTTAGAAGCCCAATCGCATAGTCAATAGCTTCACCACGATCTGCTATTTCTATGGCACTTGGTGCTGCTTGTAAAATATCCTTACGTATTTTTTCTGGTATTTCTGTGCGAGGATTATCATCGGTTACAATAACAATATCAGCTTTATTTTCCGCGATTTTTCCCATCAAAGGTCTTTTTCCTTGATCACGATCTCCGCCGCAACCAAAAACAAGGATCAAGCGTCCTTGCGTAAAGGGGCGAACAGAAAGCAAAACTTGTTCCAAAGCTTCTGGTTTATGTGCATAATCTATATAAACGGGAGCATTATTTTCTGTTTTTCCAACCAACTCTAGCCGCCCAGGTGCACCTTGCAAAGTTTCAAGGGCATCAAAAGCTTTTCTCGGAGAGACACCCGTTACAATTGCTAATCCCGCCGCTATAAGTGCGTTGGTGACCTGAAAGTCTCCAGAAAGTGGCAAATTAAATGTATAAATATGATCCTCCACACGACACTCAACACACTGTTTTGACCGTTGATGTTCAACACGATTAATAGTGATAAATTGCCCTTTACGCCCAATTGTCAAGACACGACGACGTGCTTGTATGATCGTATCAATAACCTTTTGTGAACAAACATCATCTGCAAAAACTAAAGCAGGAGAATCTGGAGGCAAAAGCGTATCAAACAGCCGCATTTTAGCACGCAAATAATCCTCTACACTCGTGTGATAATCCATATGGTCACGCCCTAAATTGGTAAAGGCAGCTGCTGTTAAACGTACCCCATCAAGTCGGCTCTGATCAAGTCCATGAGAAGATGCCTCAAGAGCTGCATGTGTTACACCCTCATCGGAAAGTTCATGAAGGAGACGCTGCAAAACAACAGGATCAGGTGTTGTGAGAGAAGCAAAATCATTCCGGTGAGGAGAAACAACACCTACCGTCCCTATACTGGCCGCACATAATCCAGTATGAGCCCAAATTTGCCGAATAAAAGAAACAACGGATGTTTTCCCACTCGTTCCTGTCACAGCCACAACCGTTTCAGGTTGAGAGCCGTAAAAACGAGCAGCTGCAGTCGCTAAATTATGACGCACATTACCAACACGTAAAACAGGAACAGGTAAATTCTCAAGAACAGTATGGGAATCTATAACGATCGCTCGTGCACCACGCTTTATAGCATCGTTGATATAGTGCCTTCCATCACCTTGATTTCCTAGAATAGCGACAAAAACAAAACCTGGTAATATTTTCCGAGAATCTGCACTTATTCCTGTTATTTCTATTGAAGAAAGACTCTCATCTTCTATAGATTCTGTAAAAACTGTTCCAAACAACATGATAATGCACCTTCTATATTAATTTTGCTGTTGTTTAATTCATCTTGAACCGTTTTTTGTACTTGAAAAAGGCTCATACTCTTTTTCAAAATCTGGTTTTATTTCCAGAAAACTCGCTGAACGACGAATAATGTTAGCAAGCATCGGCCCTGCATTCATTGCTGCTGTTGCTGAACGCTGTCCCTCTTCAGGTTGTGGTTCATCGATAATTGTTAAAACAACATAGGAAGGATTATCAATAGGAAAAGCAGCTAGAAAACTATTGAAATTTTTTGTTTTAGAATATTTTCCATTTTCTACTTTTTCGGCTGTTCCTGTCTTACCACCAACGCGATAACCTTTCACTTGTGCATTCCGTCCTGACCCAATATAACTGTTTAACTGATAGAGATAACGCATATTTTGACTTGTTTTGTCCTGCAAGACCTTTTTCGCGTGTTTTAAAGCTTGTTCTTTTGTGCGTTTCAAAAACGTAGGTTCAATTAACCAACCATTATTCATTAAAGCTGCAGTACCGACTGCTGTTTGCAAAGGTGTTGTTGCCATACCATGCCCAAAAGAAATCGTCATAGAATGGATATCCTTCCACTGGTGGGGCACGATAGGATGTGCAACTTCAGGCAATTCTGTTGTCAATCGATCAAGTAAACCAAGTCGTTTCAAAAACTCACGATGTCCATCAATCCCCACTGCTAAGGCCTCTTTAGCAGAACCAATATTAGAAGAATAAATAAAAACCTCCCAAAGTTTTAGAGGACGTTTTTTTCCATGGAAATCACGAATAAAATAATTCTGACTTGCTTGAATAGGCTGTGAAGCATCAATGATGCTGTTTAAATGAAAAAGATCTGAATCAAGTGCCATCGCGGTTGTAAAACTTTTAATGATAGATCCCATTTCAAAAGCTCCAGCTGTCATTCGATTAAGACGATCACTTTTTAGAGCAGCAATAGGATTTCTAGGATCAAAATCTGGTAGTGACGCCATAGCAAGAACCTCACCTGTATAGATATTTAAAATAACTGCTCCTGCAGCAAGTGCTTTATAACGCTTCATTGCTTCCATAAGTTCATCATGAACAATCGTCTGAATACGAATATCTATCGAAAGCTGAACTGGTTTTAATGATTCTTCTGTTGCAAGACCAGCCGCACGCAAAGCACTTAATCCTGCATCATCAATGTATTTTTCCAATCCTGCTATGCCCTGATTATCCACATTCACCATGCCAAGAACATGCGAAACGACAGATCCACTTGGATAAAAACGACGAACTTCTGTGCGAAAACCAATCCCTGGAATACCAAGAGCCATAATTTGCGTTTTTTGGGTTGGTGTTAACCCACGCTGTATCCAAGAAAAACTAGACTTTTTTTTGAGACGTTTATAAGTTTCCTGCCAATTGAGATTAGGCAAAACTGTTGAGAGTAATTCGATGGTTTCATCCACATCAATAATACGTCGTGGTTCCGCAAAAAGAGAATAAGTTTTAATATCCGTTGCTAACAAACGACCATGCCGATCAATAATATCAGGTCGCGCAGTCAATTGAAGGACTGCTGGCCCTTTTGCTTCTTCAATTTGCCCACCTTCAAGCCCATAAGAAATAAGACAAGCCCCCATAATGCCATATAAAATAAGAAAACAAAGAAAAGAAAAAATTAAACGCAAACGACTAGAATATGAACGGCGAGCGGAAAATTTATGAATATCCAACGGATTTTTTAAATGCTTTTTTCGTTGCGAAAAGTGAAACAATGATTTCATCATCGCACACCTTTTTGAACAACACCATTGACCTGAGAAATGCGATTATTTGCCAAAAATTCCTGTTTTTTTTCCAAGATATTTTGTTTAATAATTTCTTCAATTTGATCATAGATACGTACCGGAATATCCTCAAACTCTACAATTTGACGGGGCTGAATGATTTCTAAACCAAGCTCTTTTTGATAACGCTTCGCAAGCTTTTGCATCCGTGAAGGCTCTATCATCACAGCCCATTCAGCATGAAGCAAATTAACGGTGTTTTTTTCTGCAGCAATTTTATGTTCAAGATGACGGATTTCACTCATTCGTTTTTGAACATCATATTTTACCTTATAAGTAAGACCTGCCATACAAATCATAATTATCACTAAAATCATATCAAATGTACGAAAAACTGTCATTTCTTACTACCTTCAAAACGAGCAATTTCTGCTAAACCAAATAATTCCATATCTGCAGCAAGACTATCAGCATCGGTACGGATACCAATACGTAACCTCGCCGAGCGTGAACGTGGATTCTGTTGTAATTCCTCTTCATTTGCAATAATTCCACCTTTAGACAAAGGAAAAAATGTTGCTGGAACCGTCTCTATTTCAGGAAGATAACGTGACCTCATACACTGTCCTGAACGCGCAGAAAAAAATCTTTTCACCATACGGTCTTCAAGAGAATGAAAACTCACAACACCCAAACGACCTCCTGCTTTTAAGACGCGTTCAGCAGCAAATAAGCCACGTGCAAGCTCACCAATTTCATCATTCACATAAATACGAAGAGCCTGAAATACACGCGTTGCAGGATGAATGCGATCCCGACTTCTACGCCCTACCAACGATTCGATAGCCTGAGCAAGATCACCTGTACGCAAAAAAGGTCGAACACAGCGGCGCTGTTCAATCATACGTGCAATCCTGCCCGCATAACGCTCTTCTCCCAATATCCTAAAGATTCGCGCCAAATCATCTCTTTTTAAACAATTCACAACATCACTTGCTGTAAAACCAGTCTGAGCCATTCGCATATCTAACGGACCATCCTTTTGAAAAGAAAATCCTCTTTCAGCTTCATCAAGCTGCATTGAAGAAACACCAATATCCAGAATAATAGCATCCACCTTTTCTTCAACGATACTTTCCAACCGTGAAAATTCCATTTGCACCAAACGAAGTCGTGGAAAAAATTCATCAACAAGCGATTGTCCATCACGAATAGCATAAGGATCACGATCAAGAGCAATAACTTCTGCCCCCGCATTTAATAAAGCACGTGTATAACCACCAGCACCAAAGGTGCCATCGACCACTTTTGCTCCAACCAATGGTGCAAGCCCAGCTAAAACTG
Source organism: Bartonella japonica (assembly GCF_040545385.1). Classification (NCBI taxonomy): domain Bacteria; kingdom Pseudomonadati; phylum Pseudomonadota; class Alphaproteobacteria; order Hyphomicrobiales; family Bartonellaceae; genus Bartonella; species Bartonella japonica. The sequence goes on along the minus strand of NZ_JBEPLT010000003.1, from coordinate 27,123 downwards.
GTTGCAATAACACTGGAATATGGCGTTCAGCTTTATGACTCTGTTCTGTCAAAATAATCCGTCTTGATTTATGCTTTATTTAAATCAATAACCATCAATGGAAATTGATATCAGAATAGCCAAAACTTCAACTCTCATATCTCTCGCATCGAGGGAAAACAAAGCTAAAGTTAACTCATATTACATTCGTAATGCATTATACTTAAAGAAATGTTATAATTCTTAAAAATACTCTATAATTTAAGCATACACTTCAAATACACACATCCTATAGAAAAATCCTGCATACAAAGTGTCAATTATTTATATATCAAAGAAAGTTTAATCACGAGATATCAGTCGGCTTATAAGCCGGGTTCTGTATGGTAAAGTTTATACTCTACATGGCAACCATTCATCTGGGACGGATGTTACCATCCGCCTCGTGCAACCTACCCAAATGACTCGCCCGGAAATCGGCTGCAAGTTAAACCTTGCACGTCATTTCTATTCGGTCTTGCTCCCGGTGGGGTTTACCTTGCCACACTCATTACTGAATGCGCGGTGGGCTCTTACTCCACCCTTTCACCCTTACCTACAAAAATAGGCGGTTTACTTTCTGTGGCACTTTCCCTAGGGTCGCCCCCGCCGGGTGTTACCCGGCACCGTTTTTCCATGGAGCCCGGACTTTCCTCACCTGCCGCCTTTAAGCATTGGACAAGCGCGGCTGCCCAGCCGACTGACTCATTCTTTATAAAGCATTTTTTATCACGTGAAAATAACCCTCTTAAGATATTTTAAAAATCAGATCAAAAAACACATTGCTTTCAAGGTATCTTTTATTTCAATGAAGCCAGATAAGTTTTCACCTTTAAGCAATATTTAGCCGAAATGGAATTCATTTTTTTTGCAGCATGACCTGCATTATATTTAAGAATTGTACCACATGTACTGCCACCACTAAGTTTATATGCCCGTGCCAAATAACGCATACCGTATTCAAGATTGGTCTCCGGATCATAAAGATCTTGCACAGAGCCATTAAAACCCAACCCTCGTGCCGTAGATGGTTTAATTTGCATCAAACCTATCTCTCCAGCAGCCCCTTTTGTACCCGCTTTATAATTACTCTCAACACTAACAACAGCGTGTGCTAAATTAACGGGAACATTATACTTATTCGCAAATTTCTGAATAAGAGATTCATAAGGACGATCCAATGTCTTAGAAGCAATAATCGGGGCTCTCTCACTTGATCCTGCAATATAAAGCACTGCATGTGCCAGACTTATGGCAAAAACAAAAAATACAGCAAATACTGCACTCAAAAAGATCTTTAAAAACTGCATTCTCTTTCTCTTTACTAAAATATTCTTAAATCATAGCCACAATGGCTCCGCGGGCCGCATTATACGTAAAAAGAAAGCCAAAGAACGGTTTGAAAATGGAAATATTAAGACAATTTAAAGATAGTTTTCTACTTCAGAAGAAATTCACTCAGATTACTCATTATATATCCATTTATCTCATAAAGTAACTAGTAATGAGGAATATATAACATATATTTTAAGATATAAAAAGGTTATATACTTTATAAATTTCCAGTTCATCTATCATATTATAACAATTTAGCAAATAAAAATAATAATAGAAATATATATTACATTTTTACATATAATTATTAAAGTATTTTGTTGAAACATTATTACATAATATAAATAAGAATATCATTACTTAATTCCATCAATATCATATGATGATGATAAGTAAATAGAAATAATTATGAATGATCCATGTCAACTGAAATAATTTTATATTAAACAAAATAATTACTGAAACTAAAATATTATGAATAGTTTAGTAAATATACATAAAAACATCAATTCTTGATAACATAGTACAAATTAAAAATAACTTATCTCTCTTTTAAGAAATTTCTATAAGAAACAGCCCAAATAATCCTCATACCGTCTGAATAAAAAATTATATTGTGCCTCCTCATTCAAATAGTGCGCTAGAAGACTACGATTCCACCACTCTTACACGTCTTATCCTCATCTTCAAAAAACATGAAATAGATAAACATGCTAAAACTCATAAAAAAAGGGATTTCAAGTGCTCTACCTTTTATCCCTTATAACATCATAACAAATACAAATGGTAGAATGTGCAACTTCCCTATCCACTTTTCAAAATCTCATGAAAAACACAACCAAACATTCCCCAAAATGAATGGTAAAAAATATAATCTCTTAAAATTACAAAAAATAGCTAAAAATAAGTACTACCAATAGAAGGCTGTGCAATCACTTTTGAAAGAACTGTAGCAATAACTTCTCCCAATTTTTGAGCTTGCTCATCACTCTGACCATTTGCGGAAGCAAAAGCAATCGCCTCTTGGCGCAGTTGCTCAATCAATTGTTGTTGTTGCTGAGGACTCAGTTGAGAGAGCTCTTTTACAATATCGGGAAAAGAAACTGCTAACCTCTCCAAAAACGCATCTTCTGTTATATTAACCTGATCCTGAGAAGAAGAGGAAGAAAAAGAGCGGTTAAATATAAACTGGTGAACCAAAACGCTTCGAAAAGCAAAAAAAATCGCTGTAAAAACAAAAAAAACAAACAAAATGAGAAGAATACGATTCCAGAAATCTCTCATTGACCTCTCACTCAAACATTATAGTACGATACTTAACAAATTGTTCTATCAGCAATCAAAGAAAAAACAACCTCATAAACCAAATAATTTCTAATACTCTATTTCTTACACGCTACACACCAAAAAAACCGATAACTCTCCACAAAGAACCACTCAAAATACCCACAAAACTTCAGAAAATGGCTTCTCAAAAACCTGACTGAGGATTCCCTCAGTCAGGCCAGACAATCTAAGGGATCCACGCGGGGGGGGGGGAGGAGGTTCCCTGATCGTCCTCTCGCACCAGCCACTAAGATAACCAGTGCAATATTATTGCTATGGAGTAAAAAATTTTAAACAACAAGAAATTCTTATTGCATCCTAAGCAAAGAACATAAAAAAAATTATAAATCATTTAAAAATGGAAAAATTTAGGCAAAAAATATTCAAATTGATCCAATTTGAAGCAATTTTATTTAAAACATCTATAAGAATCTATAATGATTGTAATTTCATAACAATCTTCTAGAAAATTCCAATGATCGTACAAATTTCAAAACAAAAACAATTCATAAGATTTTTTTTATAGAAGGGAAAAACACATAAAAACGATATTCATTCTTTCCAAAAGCTATTACAATGAAAATCAAAACACGGATCTTTTTAGCTCCTTAAAATCATGCAAATTAAAATTCTAAACATATTTATTGCTAATGATTCACTATCGTCATTTAAGGTAGCTACAGATTATTTGATAATCAGAAACAAACTCTCACATATTATCGTAATAGATAATCGTTAGTACGGATATTTTTTTCAAGCTCTACTAACTTCCCTGCAGAATGATAAAATCATAATTTCTGTACTCAAGAAATGCTGTATTCTCTCTTAAAAAAATTATAGAATACTTTCTCTTGAATTGTCCGTTAACCTCCCCTTTTACAAAGAACAACACCCGATTACACGGCTATTTATATACTTTCTTTAACGAAAAGCCTTCTTTTTCTTTCAATCCCTCCTCCCTATTCTGTCTATAAATATAGTGCAAAATTCATTGAGAATCTTATCTTTATACTTCGTAAAAAGCGAACCAAGAACATTATTTATTTTCCTTCTTCCAACTGTTGCGGAAACTTTCACGCTTCAACAATTCACTAAGAAGCTCTTTACCCATTGCTTAAACAATTTTTTCCCACATTAATCCTATCATACCACATAAAAACACCTGAATGAGAAAATTTGAAATGAGAAAATATTCCTATATTCAGAATTTTCATTCAGGTTACAAAAGATATATTATCCTTATAAATCAATATATTAATAAATTAACAAAGATTCTATCAAGCCACATTAATAACGATACGAATGACTTCGCCTCTATAAAAATATCTTTAGAGTTATAACCGTTTGCAATTGATAGATCAGTTGGCAAAGAGGAACAACAAAGCGTTGTATTCTATGGGACGCGTCCTTTTATTCAAAGTAGTGAACTGAATGAGATGCAAACCATTATTCGAGGACGTCATGACCGTTTGGGACGCCTTGTTGCTAAAGAAGGTGACCGCGTTGAACGTGCTGATGCTTTTGTTCATAAAGAGCATCAAAGCGTTGTTTTAACTGATGGTAAGATTTATATTGCAGGGGATATCTTCCCAGTTTCAAAAGCTGTTCTCAAGAATGTTTCCATGGTTGGGCGTATTGAAATTGGTGTGAAGCTTCAAAAAAAGTGGATACCCCTCTTTCTCCCACTTCAAACTACCAAAATTCTTATACACGAAAACAAAATGTGAGTATAAAAACAATGATTACTCAAAGATTTACTCAATTATCATCCTTGCATTTTTAATTGAGAAAAGGCAGAGAAGAAAATAATTCACAAGTATGATTATGCAAATTCCACTTTTTTGTTCTTTATATCATCTATCAATAAACGCGGATCACGAGCAAGCCAAAATGTCATCATAAGCTGTTCATCGTTTTCACTTTGCGTAGGAGCAATACAAATCGTTTTTTCTAAAATAAGCCCTACGTTTTTAAGCCATTGTTCTATTTGTAAGTCTGAAAATTTAGGATACACATCAACATTGGAGGAATGTAAAGATTTATCCTTATACTGAACAAAATCCACAATCAATAAACGTCCATGAGGACGCAAAACATGTGTAACCTCATGAAGAGCCATCTCAGGATTTTCAAGAAAATGCAAAGCCCCATGAAGAATAACCAAGTCAAAAGTTTCATCTCCAACAGATAAATGTAAAATACTGCTATTAAGAACGACTTCTATTGCACGCGTATAAAGCCTTGAGAACAGTTTTAAGACAGATCCTACCCCTATGCCAATTCCTAGCATTGTCTCAAATGGCTTATCGCCAACGATTTCAAGTAAAGTATTTTCTATAATATGATCTGCAATATATGGTAATCGCAATTTATCCCACTGCGCAGTTTTTTGTAAGAAAATTTTCTTGTCTCTTTTCTTATGCTGTTCTCTAACCTTCATTAAACATGACAAATCATATGCTAGCATCAAATCACTTTCTGATAAAGTTGAAAGAACAACCATCACAATGTTTTTTTCCACCCAACCATGACAAAGCCTAAAATAAACCCTTCCCCCCTTTTTATAATGCTCAATCAATCGTGCCTTGCACAATAAACGTATATGCCGTATAATATACGATTGCGACTGACCAAGAACAAAAATGATATCTGAGACCGTTAAATCTTCATGATATAATAATGTTAAAATACGTAAATGATTTTCTTCTGCTATTGTCTTCAATAGCCTAACCATTTTATTCAAACCTACTCTTTTTTTCATCAAGACTCCTCACTGCTCAAATAAGCATTTATCCTTATGGATAGAGAATCAAGTAGAAGACTTATAGTTGCATTACTTCTGTTCATGCTATTTTTAAGAGTATAAATTAAGAGGAAATTACTAAAGAACGAATGGCATTTTTCTCTCTTCTACCCTTCTATTATGATAAAAAGAGTATCTATAAAATTCATATCAATTTCTTTTCTGCCAATAAATTGCATGTCAAAACATACGCCCCCCTCTTGTCATTTGATGCGTAATAGATGTCATATACATTACCAGCATACATAAAGTATAATAACACACCATGAAAAGGGAATAATCAGAATTCTATATTTTATTTATTCTAAGAGTGATGAAAACCATCATATGATAGACTATCTAACAACAGCAATCACTTTCACCACTCTCTCAATCAAGATCAAATAAGAAACTCTACCGTGTTAGCGGCTTATAATTGACTCGTCTCAGATTAAGAGAATCGGGACCAAGACGACGAACTTTATCAGCCTCATATTCAGCAAAATTACCTTCAAACCATTCTACATGACCATCACCTTCAAAGGCCAAAATATGCGTCGCCAATCGATCAAGAAACATACGATCGTGCGATATGATCACTGCACAACCAGCAAAACTTTCTAATGCATCTTCCAATGCACCTAATGTTTCAGTATCAAGATCATTTGTTGGTTCATCAAGAAGCAAAACATTGCCTCCTTCTTTTAAAAGTTTAGCCAAATGTACGCGATTGCGTTGTCCTCCTGATAAATTTGCTACTTTTTGCTGCTGATCTGCCCCCTTAAAATTAAACGCACCGCAATAAGCGCGACTATTCATCTCATATTTCCCTAATTTAATAATGTCATTTCCCCCAGAAATTTCCTCCCAAACAGTTTTATCTCCAGCCAATGAATCGCGACTCTGATCAACATAACTCATCTGAACTGTTTCGCCGACACGTATTTGACCTGAATCTGGTTTTTCCTGCCCTGTTAACATTTTAAACAAGGTAGACTTTCCCATCCCATTAGCACCTATGACTCCTACAATACCACCAGCAGGAAGCTTAAAAGAAAGATCATCAATCAATACACGCTCACCATATGCTTTAGAGAGATGATCAACTTCAATGACAACTTGCCCCAATCTTTCGCCAATAGGAATAATGATTTGTGCCTCTCCAGGACGGCGTTCACGTGCAGCCTGAACCAGCTCATCATAGGCTTTAATTCGAGCTTTTGATTTTGCTTGCCGCCCTTTTGGACTAGAAGCTATCCATTCCTGCTCACGTGATAATGCGCGCTGACGAGCAGCCTCTTCACGACCTTCCTGAGCCAAACGTTTAGCCTTAGCGCCCAAATAAGCAGAATAATTCCCCTCATAAGGAATACCTTTACCACGGTCTAATTCTAAAATCCAACCCGTTACATTATCGAGAAAATAACGATCATGCGTAATCAAAAGCACCGCACCTAGATATTCACGCAGGTGCCTCTCAAGCCAAGCTGTCGTTTCAGCATCTAAATGGTTCGTCGGTTCATCCAAAAGCAGTAAATCAGGTTTTGACAAAAGCAATTTGCAAAGAGCAACCCGTCGCTTCTCACCACCTGAAAGTTTTGTTACACTCTCATTGCCTGGAGGACAACCAAGAGCAGCCATAGCCATTTCCACTTGATTTTCTAAATCCCAAAGGTTCTGACTGTCGATAATATCTTGAAGCCTTGCACTTTCATCAGCCGTTTCCTCGCTATAATTCATCATCAATTCATTATAACGCTCTATAATTTCTTGCTTGTCTGCAATACCTTCCATTACATTTCCACGCACATCTTTGCTTGTATCAAGGACAGGTTCTTGCGGCAGATAACCACAACGTGCTCCTTCAGAAAGCCATGCTTCTCCACTGTATTCCTTATCCAATCCAGCCATAATACGCAAAATTGTTGATTTACCTGCACCATTCGGTCCCAAAATACCAATTTTTGCATCTGGATAAAAAGACAAATGAATATTTTCTAAAATTTTTTTATTGCCATAAGCCTTGTTAAGCCCAGCCATGTGATAGATAAATTGACGTGCCATGAATTTCTCTTTATATTATACGGTATTAAAATTAGGACTTTGCAAAAATTACTTCTCTTAAGCAACATGATAAGAGACGTTTGCATTGTAGTAAAGGTTCTTGCTTTATATTGATATATTTTCTCTCATCTCACAAGCCTAACTACGGTTCTAAATGCAAAAAAATACCCCTTCAAAAAATAAAAGGAAAATCTTTTTAGCTGTACCTGAAACATGCTATCAGACGTTACCTTTTTTTTCCGTACCAGATATAACATTGTGTTTTTATCGTATTAAACCAAATTACCAATGTAATATAGCATCATCTCAAAAACCTATTATCTATGCTCCCTCTTTTTTTGCCTTATGGGCTTTACATTACGCCGTAAAAAATCCCTCTCTTTTTTCATCAATTTTGTGTCACGGAAAACAATGGACTTCACCCCTTACATTGATGTGGCTCAAATTACGTCTACAAAACGACCGTCGCCGTATGGGATCTGATGTCCCAAGCTTAATGATCATAAAAGCTTTACACCAACACGTAGCAAGGAGTGACTATAGCGCACTCCCCATTGAGAAATGGTTGCAATTCATAAAAAGTTATAAAATGAATTGTAAAAGCCTATCCACACCTCTTTTTTGGCTTGATAATTGTAAAAACAATAGCAATATCCGTGAATTTATCTCAAAAATTCAAGCTGAAACATAAGCGCTTAAAAAGTACCATATCAGGAATATTTTCATGGAAAAAAAAGCCTTAATCGTCATTGATGTTCAAAATGACTTTTTACCAGGTGGAGCACTTGCAGTACCACAAAGTGACATCATTTTACCCACCATTAATAATCTCATAGATCATTTTGATCATATCATTTTAACACAAGACTGGCACCCCAAAAATCATTGCAGCTTTGCTTCTTTCTATCCCCAAAAAACACCTTATGATACTGTTGATCTTGATTATGGTCCTCAAATACTCTGGCCTGATCATTGCATACAAGGAACAAAAGGAGCTGAATTTCATGCATCTCTCAAAGTTGAGAAGGCACAACTTATCCTTCGAAAAGGCTATAATCAAAAAATTGATAGCTATTCCGCCTTTTTTGAAAACGACCAAAAAACATCAACAGGCTTACAAGCCTATCTCAAAGAGCACAGTTTTACAAAGCTGGCTATGTGTGGCTTAGCAACCGATTACTGTGTGGGATTTTCTGCGCTTCACGCCATAAAATGTGGCTTTAAAGTTAGTGTTTCATTAAACGCTTGTGCCGGTATTGATCTGAATGGATCCCTTAACGCAATGCTTAAAACAATGAATGAATCTGGTGTAGAGCTTTTAATGGCTTCTTAAGATATCTTCTTCCATCCTGCCTTGCAGCACATAAAAATTTCTCAAATTTACTCAGATGCAGCATATTTATTCAAGTGATGGCGTTTAAAACGAAGAGAAGAATAAAATGCCATTCCAATAATACAAACACCCACTAAACCTGTTAAAACTTCAGGAACCGATATAAGAGTTTGTAGATACATAATAACCGCGAGTACTAAAATCGCGTAAAAAGCACCATGCTCCAAATAACGATAATGTAATAATATTCCTGATTCGACTAACATAATCGTCATAGAGCGAACATAAAAGGCACCGATACCAAGACCAATTGCAATAATAAAAAGATTATGTGAAAAAGCAAAAGCACCAACAACCCCATCAAAAGAAAAACTAGCATCGAGAATTTCTAGATAAAGAAATGCACCTGCTCCCCCTTTAGCAACTGTAGTCAAAGTCGTTTTGGGAGTGTCCAAAAGAGAGCTAATAGCTTCGACTCCTATAAATGTCAAAAGTCCATAAAGAGCAGCAAATAAAAAGGTCATTTTATCTTCTGTCACAATCTGCCCTGAAAAGAGCAAGATTAAAATCAAAACGATTGCAATATCAATGCCAACGAGAGATCCAAACTTTTGAGCAGGTCTCTCTATAAAAATAAGCCAATGCACTTCTTTTTCAGGATCAAAAAAATATTTCAAGCCAACCATCATGAGGAAAGTTCCTCCAAAAGCAGCAATTCCTACATGAGCATCCGTTAAGATTGCAGCATATTGATGTGGCTCCCATATCGCTAATTTTACTGCTGCAATTGGATTAATCCCAACAGCAACAACAACCACCAGTAACGGAAAAACAATCCGCATTCCAAACACAGCCACCAAAATACCCCACACTAAAAAACGGCGGCGCCATAACATATCCATCTTTTTAAGAACACGAGCATTGATAATAGAATTATCAAATGATAAAGAAATTTCTAAAATTCCTAAAACACAACAAATGAAAAAATATTTTAAAAAACCAATAAGACTTCCCGTTTCAAGCCAACCAATAGCGCCTCCCATAAAAACGCCAAAAATTGTGAAAAAAAAAGCCCACTTAAAATAGGCTAATAAGGCCATGATCATTCCTCAAAATTTAATTCTCTTCATTTATTGTGGCACAAATTGAAAGATTGCATATAGTCATGAAAGTGAAATAGAATCTACATAAAAAATCCATATGGAATTTCCTTTGCAAAAAACAAGAAAAGAATCAGTAGCTCTTTCGCTCTATTAAAAATGGATACCAGATTTAAATAATATACAACACAACACATAAAAAGTTGCCTTCTATCCGCTAAAATGAAAAAAATAAAGAGAAATAAAACTATAAATATTGACATTATGCCATGATGTATTAATACATACTGTGCCTTTATTGGTGAAAAGCTATACCATGATGATTACTGAGGGAGATAACTCGTGGCACGTCCTGAAACTGAATCAAAAACTATATTTGGAAAACGTTTACGTTATGTACGCCTCGCTTTAGGGGATCCATCGCGCGAGACACTGGCTAAAAGTTTTAGCATGACAAAAAATTCCATCGCTTTTTATGAACGTGGAGAAAGAGAACCCAATCTTAGTGTCCTACAAACATACCGAACACTATACGGTGTCAATATTAATTGGCTTTTAACCGGACAAGGAAAAATGTTTGATGATGAATATACTAAAGGTGACTTTGACTGGAACTATTTTATAAAAAAAATCGAGGGACTTGAAGAAACGCTTTCTAAGAGTGGTTCTAGTGAAGAGCTCAATCAAGAAAAAATTGATAATTCTCATGAAAAATTGCAGAAGTATTTAGCAAAACAAGGCTCATCTAATAGCCTTACCCCCAAAACTGCAACCTCTCTGATTGATATGAAAGCAAAAATGGCTAATTCCTATACCCTCAGCTTGTTTATTGATTTGCTCATTCGAAGTATATCGCAAAAAGAGATTATAGCTAATCAATAAGCATCTTTAATTTAAGGAATAACAGAACGCATATAAACTTTATCAGCACGGGAAAAAGCATTTTTTGTTTTCCATGCTGAGAAAGTTTAATGTTTTGTATAAGGTTTATTTTATAGTACAATAATTGAATATACTTACCTAAAAGTAGTAAAAAATAAATTTTTTTATTATAAATACAGTATAACTATATTATAAAATTACTATTTAGACCTTATTGACAATAAATATTTTATTGTTACAAAATGTAATTTTTATAGAGAATATTGTTTAATAATAAAAAATGGAAAGGAGTATATTGATTAATTATTGTAGAGACATACCTTAAACTTCATAGTCAGATTGGTTGAATATTTATCCTGAAAATTATCGGATATTTTATGAGGTAGGAAACATGTATTTTGAGGTATTTCGAGGAGTTCATAATCAATGGTACTGGCGTTTAATGTCAGGAGACGAACAAAAAATCGCTTTTTCTAGTAAAGGTTATCCAACAAAACAAGATATTCTGGTAAATATCGAACAGATAAAAGAAATTACACATAAAGCTCTTATTAGAGAGCTATGATCCTAACGTTCTTTACCATTTAAACAAAAATTTTTGTTTTGTATATTTGAAATCTTACGCATCACTTTTACGATGCGCAATAAAGTGACGGAATTTCCTTCAAGAAAAAAGATATTTTGGGAAAAGGATGCTTTTTTACGTAATTTCTAACACACATAAATAACAGAGATAAAGCTTTCTGCATATGCTGTATCTGTCTCCAAAACAATAATGAGACTGCCATTGATGCAATCAACAACCCTCTCAAATCTTGTGCCTTTTTATAAAAGTGATAAACGTGACAGAAAACACGTAAATTATACTTATCTCAACAAATACCTAATATCTTCTGTATGTATTTTTCTTGTTACTTTCTGTATCCAATCATTATAATCGATTTATCTGCTTTATTTTCTAAAAAACAGTCTTTATTTCTGCTGCTATGCGTCTTTTTATACCCATTTTTTGAGAATATTATTAATACACCTCATTCTCCAAACAAATCGATCTCCTCAAAAATTGTTTTTAGTAATATGTCCATCACCACAAAAAGTTGCGTTTTCATAAAGTAAGTTTATCTCTATACAACCTTTTAAGTCATCTTTCTTCATATTTCCAAGGCTGTGAATATACAGATATGATGCCAAAAATAGATACAATCACCTTTTTTCACTATCTTCAAATTTAATCTTTTCCTGATGTTGATTTATGACTTCCTCGTACTGCTTAATTTGTTTTTTTAGTTTTTCTATCGTTTGATCACGTCTTTTAATCACCATATTTTGCTCTCTAATCGCCTGCTCTCGTTCTTCAGTCATCTTCATAGAATCCCTTAAGAACTCATGCTTAATCTTTCTCGCTTCTTCTTTAAAAACTTTAACCTGAGCACGATAATAAGAAATAAGCCGAAACACGACCCCACTGAAAAACAAAATAACAATCACCACTCCCAATAAAATTTCGTTTACACTCATTTTTATCTCCTTTAGTTGTCATTGAAACGATCATCTCAACAAAATGATTTTGTTTGGCCTTCGGTCAAAAAAGAATACAAAAAACCACACGCGCCAAGTGTAAATAAATACCCTCGGCATCGTTATTTTCTCCATAAAAACACGCTAATAAATGACACAAAGCAAGCATCCTGAAAGCTACCAGATACGTAACTTCACGCCAATTTTACACTCTATTTACTTACATAAAATACAAGAATAGAACTGATTTCAAATAACGCTAATAGCGTAATAAGCCCAATCAATACCAAGCATCATTATAAACTACGGCATCATCAAAAATGCATCCATCTTCAATAAAACACTACCGTCTGTATTCCATTCCATCCAATCATTGCCTTCGTAACTCAAACTACCTTCATACTTTCTACAAACACCAAAATCATTTTTTGATGTTTTCGAAATCTTTTAACGCACCTACCTACATACACCCAAAAGTAACCTCATCTATGAAAACAGAAGGGAAATCAGTGTTTTTTGCTCATGAATTTATTATTTATTCAGAGCTGTAATCCTCTTCCCTAAAGCTACAAAACTCCATTATTCTTACACACCGCTTCATGTAAGAAGTTTTTCTTACAAATGCCACTGTTGGGGTATATCTTGATTTATAGCGTAGCTGCGTATACTATCAGTATACACTTCATGAAAACACGAATGTGTATTCCGCCTGTGGTTATACGCATATACCCTGTCACAATCGTGGACTAAACAACCATTTTATTGATTCTAAAAAGCGTATGGGGACATTTTGTTATTAAAAACAACTCTATATCCTTCATAAGCGAAGAGCTACACATGGATATTTTGACGCTCCCTATATCATGTATTTTAGATTCGCAGCGTAATAATAACGCTATAGCGTAAATGTGTAAAGGTCAAAAATGACAAAGACTGAAAAAGATTGGTTTCAACGCTTAATTGAATTGATAAAAAGCGATGGACGAACCATGATCGAGATAAGCAAAGCTGCAGGCTGTGGACAAAACTATGTACAACAAATGATAAATGGAGGAAAGAGACCATCTGTAGATAAACTCATGGCTATTCTTAACACACTTGGAAATGCCAGCGCTGTATATGTAATAACTGGTTTTAACATCTCTGATGAAGATTTAAAGCTCATCGCTTTGATTTCGTCTGGAGATAAAAAGAAGATTGAGGCTTTAAATGTTCTGTTGACTGAAAAGCGTTCGTAGCATCTTCCACTCTTTCCAATATCTCTTTCTTTTGAGCTGTCGTTAAAACTTCCCATTTCACGATTATATCAGATAAAGTTGTTTCAGATTTTTTGTCATTTTTCATAATTATACTCCCTAGAATCAAACTAGCTAACGCTAAGGCGTTTATATATACATCCCATACCTTAGAAAAAATTATTTGCAAGAAACAGTATGGAAGTAGTTATGTATAACTGTTTTTTATAAAATCTGTTTTTTATAAAATCAGATGGAATCCCGTTGGCTATGTACCATGATGAAACAGAAAACATCGCATGGTCCAGACCTCTTTATGAAAAATTGACAATAATGCTTATAACAACACTTAGCTCTTACGGTGCGAATCAATAACTGATCAACATGAAGATATATGTGGATATGTTTCTGAATTCTATATGAGAGAATCTGAACAAATCTATTTTGAAATAAAAAATACATCACAATTTTATTCTACACAGAACTATTTATGTTTTTATAACAATATCGCAAAGAAAAATATAACGATTCGATATATACAGTTCTTATGAACAACAGCGCCGTCATGACTCTCTGGAACACACCTCTCAAAGGGAAAAACCTCCCTTGAAGAACACCGCTGAAATACTGAGATCGAAATCTATCATGAATAAAACGGCAGTACTTAAAAAGAAACCACTGGTCAAGCCCCAATGCTATATGCATATAAGTTGCACAAACCTTTACAAAAAAGATCTTTTTGTATGAAATAAAATCACATTTCCACATATAAACTTAGAAAAATGAATTCTGCTTTCACACAAACACTTTCGAAAAACGATAAAAGCAATAACCAATAGATTTGTATAAAAAGAAAACGAACAGAAAAAAGAGTACATTTTTATCAGAGCACTTTAAATAACCTTATCAAGATAAAACCAAAAGATCTTACGGATTACTCTTCAATAATAATTCAAACTGCAAATACAACAGAACTCATGAATACAATATAATAAAAATATAAAATATATTTTCATAAAAATTTTTACCTCTGTAGAGAATATTTTTTAACAAAACAGTAAAGATATTACTGTGGGTATCAAACAACACAAAATAACCCCTACAGCTACACAAAGCTCTTTGAAAAATTTAAACGAAAAATTGATCAAGAGATTTTATAAGATACCTCAAAACTACAACTATAAAAAGTTTCTCTACAAAAGAAATGCCGACTTAAACAAAAGAAGATATCGTTGATATGTTATATCATTGATCTTGTGCGACTCATAAGCCTGTATATTTTGCATGATTTTGTATATGCACTCGCATCGTAATGACAGAATTGAAATAACTAAAAGATATTACAGATAATACCATACATTTTAAAACAGAAATGAACGCCTCAAAAAACTTCCCTGCTTCATGAGGAATGTAATGCAACAGAATTTAAATCAGCGCATTAGACTAAGAAAAATCGCTATAATATCAAGCTTACGCAGATGCTATGATATCGTAAATGAAGGAAATTTTTGCCGTCCTAAAAACATCATAACACCCTTCTACAGTAAAAAGGACTGACAGAAAACGACGTACAACAGACATAATAAGAAAATGACAAACAAACGCAGAATATAAAAAATACAAAATGTATAAGACTTAGAAAATTTTCTATACAGTTCATTTAATGGTGGGCCCGGAGGGACTCGAACCCCCAACCAAGCGGTTATGAGCCGCTGGCTCTAACCAATTGAGCTACAGGCCCCACAGATCGCTTTTCTCTAAACTAAAACGCCCTATGATACAAGAGGTTACTTAAATTATAATCATCTTTTTATCGGTTTTTTTTCTAGTACCCTAATTTCTTTACAAGGACTTCTAAAAATGAGAATATTAAATACACGAATACAAAGGAATAGATATGATTAAAATAATTTCCCAACCATTGAATCATTACGGAATTAAAACAGCTATGGTAGTGCTCACACTGCTTTCCACATTGCTTGCCGTACATGCCGAAGAAAGCAAAATGAAAAATGCAACGATTACAGTAACTGCAACTGGAGAAAGCCAAGCAGCACCGGATATGGCAATTATCAATCTGGCCGTTGTTACATATGATAAAACTGCCCAAAAAGCATTAGCAGCCAATAATAAATCTATGAATGACATTGTAAATGCTTTTAAGAAAAATGGTATCCAAGCAAATGATTTACAAACATCAGGCTTATCCATTTATCAATCTAACTCAGATAAAAATCATGAACAAAAAGAAAGCGAAAGACTCTATCATGTTTCAAATTCTTTAACAGTGCGTATTCGCGACCTCGCCAATGCTGGAAAAATATTTGATCAAGCCATGGCTCTCGGTGTTAACTCAGTTAATGGTATTACCTTTACCAATGCAAACACAAAACCATTTTATCAAGATGCACGGAAAAAAGCCATTTCTGAAGCTATCGCAAAAGCAGAAACTATAGCAGAAGCAGCTCATTTAAAATTAGGAAGAATTATTAAAATCAATGAAAATGATGATCATTATCATCATATGCCACGTCTCATGAGCAAAGCAGCAAATGCAGACTATACCGATACAAATTTTTCAGGAGGTGAATTAGGCTATAATGTCAATGTAACCGTAGTATTTGCTATAGATTAAATCATATAACATCATCCAATTATTGCCTGAGGTAACCATATCACTGACCTTCATAGAGAAGACCAGTGATATGGTAGAGATAAGCTTCTTCAGACGATAATTCATCTTCATAAATTTCTATCTTTTCACGCGCAGAAAATTCTGTTTGATGTACCGTTTGACAATCTCCAGACACCAGTGGATGCCACCATTGAAGATCTTTTCCCTCATTAACGAGCCTATAAGAACAACTTTCAGGAAGCCAACGAGCGGTTTTAACCGTCGCAACATCTAACGCTATACAATTTGGAACAATTGATTTACGATGAATATAGTTACGACATTGACAGGTTTCTTTATCTAAAAGACGACAAGCAACATTGGTTGCATAGACATCACCAGTATCATCATCTTCTACTTTGTGTAAACAGCACAACCCACAACCATCACAAAGACTTTCCCACTCAGAAATAGAAATTTCTTCTAGTTTTTTGACTTTCCAAAAGGGCAGTTTTTCACTCATAAATTTTGCCGTAGCCTTAATAAAAAATCTATAAAAGCAAAATAAAAAAAATTTAATCCTTACAATTTCACAGATTTTTATCTCCTCAAAGCATGAAATGCTTCAAAATAACCTTTTCCAAACCAGCTCAAAATATACTTTATAAAAAAACATCTCATCTGAAGAAAAATAATGCCTAAAAATATCTGTTACGAACAAATATAAGAAATAACTACAACAGATCGTTTTCAATATTTTACCATCTCAAACGACACCATAATCCGCATAGATTCTTTTAATCCTCATACACTGATATAAATTGCTTATATGAATGCTTCCATAATATAAAAGACACCTTACTCATTAATAAAGTCAATACATCTTAATAAAAGATAAGATATCATATTTCCGAGTATTCCTTACACACAGAATAACGCGCTCGGCCTCATTCCAATTCTTTAAGAAAAGATCATATAACTTTACGTTACCCATCCGTTATTTTTATAGCCAACATCACAGATACCAAGGACAAGAGAAATATTTGCCCCCGCAAATTTTCTATAGATTGTTTGCCACCTGCCCTATACATACCTCAAAAAAGCATATCTAAAATGATACGATATCATCCAGATTCGCTGCAAGAATACCTCTTCGAAGAAGCCACCAATCTTATTAAGAATCAAGAAAACTACGCAATTTTCGTGAACGGCTAGGATGCTTCAACTTGCGAAGCGCCTTTGCCTCAATCTGACGAATACGCTCTCTCGTAACAGAAAATTGTTGACCAACCTCTTCCAACGTATGATCAGTATTCATTCCTATACCAAAACGCATTCGCAAAACTCGTTCTTCACGTGGTGTTAATGATGCAAGTACACGCGTAGTTGTATCCCGTAAATTAGCCTGAATGGCTGCATCAATCGGCAATAATGCGTTTCTATCCTCAATAAAATCACCCAAATGAGAATCATCTTCATCACCAACGGGTGTTTCCAGTGAAATAGGTTCTTTTGCAATTTTAAGAACTTTCCGTACTTTTTCTAAAGGCATAGAAAGTTTACTAGACAATTCTTCCGGTGTAGGTTCACGTCCAATTTCATGGAGAATCTGACGCGATGTACGAACAATCTTATTAATTGTTTCAATCATATGAACAGGGATACGAATAGTACGTGCCTGATCAGCAATTGAGCGAGTAATAGCCTGACGAATCCACCATGTGGCATAAGTAGAAAATTTGTATCCGCGCCGATATTCAAACTTATCCACCGCCTTCATCAAACCGATATTGCCTTCTTGGATAAGATCAAGAAATTGTAATCCACGATTGGTATATTTTTTTGCAATTGAAATCACAAGACGCAAATTAGCTTCCACCATTTCTTTTTTAGCAATCGTTGATTCGCGCTCACCTTTCTGCACCTGTGTCACAATCCGACGGAACTCGCCAATTGAAATAGCCGTTTCTTGTGCAAGATTCTGTATTTCACTGCGCAAACTCTGAATTTCCTTAGCTTCTCGTTTTGAAAATTCTTTCCAGCCATTTCCTGACAAAGTTGAAATATAATTAATCCAATCTGCATCCAATTCACGACCTTGGTACTCTCTTAAAAAATCCTCATGACCAACACCGTAATTATTTGCAATCCGCTTCAGTTTACCCTCATTATGAATCAATCTCTTATTGATGTCATAAAGCTGCTCAACCAAGGATTCAATACGATTTTGGTTTAAAGAAAGAGATTTCACCGCTTGAACCAATTCGCTCTTTAATTGAATATACTTTTTCTTCTGCAAAGGCGACAGAGCCCCCTCTTTACGCTCTGCCAAACTGCTCTCAACGTGCTGATCTTGTAATTTTCGCAATTTTGTATAGGTCTGAGCAATGAAATCCAATGTCTCCATAACTTGAGGACAAAGCTCATTTTCCATTGCAGCAAGTGACAAATTCACTTCATCATCATCCTCATCATCATCCTCAATGCCTCCATCGCCCACTATACCGTCGATGTCGCGCATACCAGAAGATATTTTTTCCTCTGTTACCTTATTAACTTCACTGCGCTCAACAACAGGGGCCTGCTTAGCTTCTGGACCAGCATAAGTCATTTCAAGATCGATAATTTCACGAAGGAGAACACGCTGCTCTTTTAATTCTTCACGCCAGATAATAAGAGCCTGAAAAGTTAAGGGGCTCTCACAAAGTCCTCCAATCATTGTCTCACGCCCTGCTTCAATACGCTTAGCAATGGCAATTTCACCTTCCCGTGAAAGTAGCTCAACAGCTCCCATTTCACGCAAATACATACGTACCGGATCATCAGTACGATCCGTTACCTCACGCTTATTTGTTGTTGTCGCGATTGCATGGCTAGAAGCTTCTACTAAATCTCCCCCTTCTACTGTAACCTCTTCCTCGTAATTTTCAGGATCGGCTTCATTTTCATCGTCCACAACATTAATACCCATCTCGGAGAACATCGCTAAGATATCTTCAATTTGTTCGGACGTAACCTCGCTCGAAGGAAGGACTGCATTCAGTTCATCCATCGTCACGTAACCATTCTTTTTGGCAAGTTTAATCATTTTCTTGATGGCATCATCAGAAAAATCAAGAAGAGGACTATCCAAACTTGCTTGGCTTGTTACTTCCACATTATCTTTCTGTTTAACCTTTGTTGCCATACCATAACTCCACTTGATCACTCCACAGCTTCTACGTGACCAGTTTTTTCTTACTTACACGTCCAATAATTTCAATTTCCTATATATACTTTCTCTTAGATGAGATTTCTATTAGAAAAATACGTTCTGCATACGTCCTTCATTCACACAAAAACGCGGGAAAACTCTAGAAGTTTCCCCGACCACCTCTCAGCTTTTCTGAGATAATCTCTTCATCCTATAGTAAAAACCACTTTCCCGCTTTTCCCAAAATTCACTCGTCATTTTTTATAAAAACGCCGCTCAACTAAATTTTCTCATTTTAAGCTTTAGGTGACTGATTCGCATCAAAAAAGCGAATCATTTTATTGTATCTTACTTATTTCCCTCTATTTTTTCATCAAGCAAACTTCCAAACCCTTCGATTAACGCTTCTGTCGCCTGCATATGTTCCAACTCCTTTTTTACCTCACGAAGCAGACCAAAAACCTCACTATTAGGATTTTCTACGAGTTGCTCTTCAATATCCTGTAATCTCTTATGTAGGTGGTATTCTCGAAGATGCAAGTAGATAGCTTGTTTTAATATAGTACGTGCATCTTCAACGGATGCTCCAATAAATATGGTACGCACACCAACATGTTGCACAAGACTTTTCATCTGCTCTAATAAAGTTTTTTGCCCTTTTTCTTCTAAAAACGCAACCATTGTTTCTTTATCTTGGAGCTGCTGGCTTCCAAGAATTTCTAACATGGATTGATGAAAGCGCATTAATTGAGTGTTTTGTAGCTCCAACTCAGCCAAAACTTCAAAATTTTCATACCATAATTCAGGATAGTAAGCCAGAATCAGTAAAATAATAGCCTCACGCAGAGGAATCGATTGCGAAGAATGACGCACTATGTTGGTATTTGCCAACACGGAAAAAGATTGGTTTTTAAATATTCTATTTTTGGAGAA
The DNA here is from genome assembly GCF_040545385.1 of Bartonella japonica. NCBI lineage: Bacteria > Pseudomonadati > Pseudomonadota > Alphaproteobacteria > Hyphomicrobiales > Bartonellaceae > Bartonella > Bartonella japonica. Next base: position 6,790 of record NZ_JBEPLT010000003.1, on the reverse strand, counting down.
TTGATCATATTGCTTTTCTCCTTTTTTTTTCGAAAAAGAGAGATGAAAAAAATCAAAGAGCCGTTTTTTGATATCCTGCAAATAATAGCGACGAACATCCTCATCCTTAACCATAAAAACTTGCTGTTTTATTTGTTTTTCTAGCGCCGCTCGTGCTTCTGGAGTTTCAAAACTCTTTCCATAAGTAGCACGCCACCACAGAAGCTCAATCAATGGAATTGATTTTTGCAAAAAGGAAGTAAAAAGCTGTGCACCACCATCAGAAATAATTTCATCTGGATCTTTACCTTGCGGCAGTAAAACAAAGCGTACAGAAACCCCCGCCTTTAAAAGAGGAAGAACGCGATCAGCAACACGAAAAGCAGCTTTTAAACCAGCATCATCTCCATCAAAACACAAAATAGGATCAGTCCCCATTTGCCATAAAAGCCCAATTTGCACTTCCGTTAATGCTGTTCCCAAAGGCGATACAACAGCTTCAAAACCAGATTTCGTCAACGCGATGACATCCATATAACCTTCAACAACAAGAAGTGAATGAACTTTTTCATCACCAACAAAACGACTATTTTTACGGGCTGCTGCTGCATTATAAAGCATATTTCCTTTATGAAACAGGACTGTTTCAGGGCTATTAAGATATTTTGCCCGTGTATTTTTCTCTAAAGCCCGACCTCCAAAAGCCACCACACGACCGCGTAAATCTTCAATGGGAAACATAATACGATTTCTAAAACGATCATAAGAAACCATATTCTCTTCACCTGATACGAGAAGTCCACAATCTTCCATTTGTTTTATTGAGATACCACGTGCACTCAACGCTTCTTTCAAAGCTGTACGCTTCATTGGAGCAAAACCAATCCGAAAACGCTCTGCAAGCTTTGGTGTTATACCACGTGTATCAAGATAACGACGTGCCTGTGCACCTTCTTCACTATGTAAACTATATTGGAAAAAATCCATAGCCATTTTCATGACGTCATAAAGATCAGCTTTTTCCCTTTGCTGTTTATGACTTTTGGAATCAAAAACAGGTAATTTTACCCCTGCAAAATCAGCCAAACGCTCTACACTTTCTGAAAAATGTAATCCATCAAGCTCACAAAGAAACGTGAAGATATCACCGCTCACACCGCATCCAAAACAATAATAACGACCTTTACGATCATCACAATGAAAGCTTGGAGTTTTCTCACCATGAAATGGGCAACAGCACCAAAAATCTCCTCGCGAAGGCTTGCTTTTTTTAGTATCAAAAACCACTCTTTGACCAATAACAGTTGAAATTGGTAATCTGGTGCGGAGCTCATCAAGGAAATCAGGCAGAAAACGCATTATCTCTCACAGAGTTGAAAATTCTTTTTTGCATATTTAACGACTTTAGAGCATAATTCCAAGACTTCCTTTTACACAGTTGAGAATGGAAAAGACTCAACCGCACATATTTCAGAAATGGAGAGTGAAAAAGTGACCAAATTTCTTGTTCAATATCCGTTGCTAGAATCTATTGCTTGGCTTATTATTCTTATCATTATTGCGATTTTAGTCAATTTTTTAGCAAAAAACCTACTCTTTCACGGAGCAAAAAAGCTTTCTTCTTTTCTCCCTAAAGCTACAACCGTTGATATTGAACATACCATTCAGTACATAGCCAATATTGTTGCAGCCTTTACTCTTTCAATTGGTATTGATTTTATCCCAACACTTCCTGATGCACTTGGCACTATTATAGGCAATGTTGCTAACACTTTCATTATTTTTGTTGTTGTTCTTGCAATTTCTTCTTTTCTTAATGTTGTTAATATCCTTTATGAACAAAGGCCAACAGCACGGTTAAAACCAATAAAAGGTTATATTCAAATCGCTAAAATTGCGCTTTTTACTGTCGCTATCATTCTGATGGTAGCCACATTAATGGACCGCTCACCTCTTATTCTTTTATCCGGTCTTGGTGCAATGGCAGCTGTCCTTATGTTGATTTTCCAAGATACGCTGCTTTCTCTTATTGCAGGCATTCAAATTTCATCCACCGATATGGTTCGTGTTGGCGATTGGATTCAAATTCCTAGTCTTGATGTAGATGGCGATGTCACTGAAATTGCTCTTCATACCGTTAAAGTTCAAAATTTTGATAAAACAATCACAACCGTGCCTATACGTAAGCTCGTAACAGATCCTTTCAAAAATTGGCGTGGAATGCAAGAAGCAGGCGGACGGCGCATTAAACGGTCCCTCTATATTGACCAATCAAGCATCCGTTTTCATACAGAAGAAGAACAAACATATCTTTCTCGGTTTAATTTATTAGAAAATTATTTCACAAACAAAATACCAGAAATCAATGAATGGAACACCCAATTAGATAAAAATCATGATGTATTAGCCAATACCCGCCGTTTAACCAATATTGGAACTTTCCGCGCTTACGTTATTGCTTATCTAGAAAAGCACCTCAATATCGCACAAAACATGACCCTAATGGCAAGACAATTACCTCCCACACCAAATGGTCTACCCTTAGAAATTTATTGCTTTACCAACACAATCATTTGGCGGGAATATGAACAAATTCAATCTGATATTTTTGATCACCTTTATTCCATTCTTCCCAGTTTTGGACTAAAGATTTTTCAAAATCCAAATGGCTATGATCTTCGTCATATATTAGAAGAAAAAGCAAAGTAAAATAATAAACCTCAATGCATCAATTTTTTAATCAACTATCTTTATAACAAAAAGGAAAGAAAAAGTATCATGAATGGTTCATTGGTACTCCTTCATCTTGCAGGCGCTATTTCTTTACTTCTCTGGGCAACACGCATGGTACGCACAGGAGTTGAACGTGCCTATGGCGACAGACTAAAATACAAAATGCGCCATGTCATTTCCAAACCATTATTTGCTGTCAGTTTTGGACTCTTTGCAGCAATGATTTTACAAAGCTCTACAGCAATAACACTCCTTGTTGGTTCTTTTGTTGAATCTGGTTTTGTCTCTGGATTGGCGGGGCTCATGGCTGTGCGTGGAGGAGAATTAGGATCAGCATTAGTTGTTAAAGTTCTTTCCTATGATCTTACGATCATTGTGCCCTTATGTCTTTTAATTGGCACTTGTATCTTCATGACAACTGAAAAACGTGATTGGCGTCAAGTAGGACGTATTGTTATTGGTATTGGTCTTTTGATTTTGTCCTTACAAATGATCAGTACCGCCACAGAACCTCTACGTGATAGCGCTATTTTACCGAATATTATTAATTATCTCTCAAATGATCCCGTTTCTACTTTTTTGTTGGCAGCCGCATTAACCTACCTTTTTCATTCCTCCATTGCAGGAATTATTTTGCTGGTCAATTTCGCCAACTATGATCTCATCCATGCTCAGCTATGTGTTATCATGGTCCTTGGAGTGAATTTTGGTTCTTCCCTTATAGCACCGCTTTTAACGCGCAATGCCCCACCTCATACCCGCCTTGTTCCATTAGGGAATTTACTCATGCGCGGAGCAGGTTCACTCCTTGTTCTTATCTTATTTTTGTTCTTTCAACCATCAATCACATGGCTAGGCGATAACACCTCATCTCAAGTGATCAACACCCATATTATTTTCAATGCTTTCATTCTCCTTGCTGGAATACCACTCTCAAAATGGGTTTTAAAACTGACCACTAAAATTGTCGATATAAATACAAAAAGAACGCAAACTGATAAAATACTTAATTTATCTAATCAAACAGCCCTTGATGATAGTGTTCTTGAACGCCCGACTCTAGCACTTTCTAATGTCATGCGTGAGGTCATTCACATTTGTGACCTTGTGGATATCATGCTAGAAAAAATTATGGGACTTTATGAAAAACCCGATCCAGACATCATCCATGAACTCAACCAACTGAACACTATATTGGACAAAAAACATACTGCAATCAAACTTTATCTCGCACAATTATCTGGGCAAAAATTATCTGATGAAGAAGCTCTTCAAACCCAAGAACTTCTAGAAGCTTGTATAAAACTGGATCAAGCAGGAGACATTATTATTCATAATATGCTTATGCTGGTTAAAAAGAAACAGCAAAAAAATTTACAATTTAGCAGCGAAGGATGGAATGACCTCCTCCGTTTCCACGCTATTGTTCTAGCCAATGCACATATTGCATTTAATGTTCTTGTCTCACGTGACACACATAGTGCGCATTTACTTGTGCAGAAAAAAGACCAGCTTCGCAATTTAGAAAAAGAGATGAGTTTAAAGCATTTTAAACGCCTTCGTGACGGCAATCTTAAAAATATAGAATCATCCAGCCTTCATCTTGACACGGTACGCGATCTGAAACAAATCAATTCCCTTTTAACCTCAATGATTTATCCCATTTTAGAAGCACAAGGACTTCTCCAAAGTTCTCGCTTGCGAAATCCTGAAGAATAATAAACAGCTAAATCTTAACTTTTGGCAAATTTATCCCCAATCTCCATATCATACTAATCATTGGATTTTAACACTTCAAATATCCTAATCAAATCAAATTTCTCTAGTAAAAAACACAACCTCAAGGAAAAAATTGTATCCTAAGGAATGCTAGTATTCATGAGATTGCAATGACTACAATCAATATTTTCATCTATTTTACCAATGCAACATGGTGCAAAAAATTAAAAGCACACATTTTAAAACACTATTTTCAACATTATTGATATCTTAAGGGTGGTATTCTTTTCAAATTTTTTGAATATCTATTTTTCTCATTTATTTTAATCAATTTTAATCAGGTCACTTTATTTTAATCAAGTCACTTTCGTTTCTTCAAAACGCGTTCTAAAAATTGGCAAGATGTATTTACAAACACGCTTTTTCATACTCTCAAAGTACTTTCATAGACACTTTTTTCTTTTTGCGTAAAATAATTGCTAACTTCAGAACTTTTTGTTATCATAGAATGAGATTATGTATATTTGTGCTTTTATGGAAAATACTATTCGCGTTATTTAAAAATCAGCAAAGTGAAAGTTATAACAAAATTTCCTCAAGTCGTATCTCCTCCACAAAAAGAAATAATCCTTGATTTTCATACAGCTTACTCTAGTTAGATACTAACAGCTTAGATTAAGGGAGAGCATAATGAAAGACGCAAATATCGGTTGGATTGCAGCTATTATTATTGGTGGCCTTGCAGGTTGGATTGCACAATATCTTATGAAAAGCCAGACAGGCGTGTTTTTAAACATTATCTTAGGAATTATTGGAGCCGCATTAGCAAGCTTTATTTTTAGCTTTTTTGGCGTGAGTTTTGCTGGTTGGCTTGGCTATCTTATTGCAGGTTTGATTGGAGCTTGCATTCTTATATGGATAGGACGAAAAATCCGATCATAGAACATTTATTCATTCTTTAATATCACCTTTTTGCTGAATGAAACTGTTACAATACTTCTACCAGCGCTTTGAAATTGCAGCCCGTGGTGGTAGGAAGGGGTGGTTTTAAGCTGCAATCTTTTTGCAGCACCATCTTCATATCATTAAACTAGAAAGCTGATAAAAGTCTGTTAGCAATGCATCACATGGATATACCACGTCAGGATGCACAGTATATTTGTACCCAAAAAGATCTTCTGTATTCAGTTGATGCAATGTCATCTCATCTTTCTATAATCACATTCAAATATCATTATGTTTTAATATCTGTTTTTTCACTCATACCAATACCCAAAACTCTAGTACAAGAGTACAAGATAGAATTATAACACATTGATTTATAACCATGAATTATTTTCATATTCAATAAATTAAAGAAAATTCCGCATAAGGCGAAATTTCCTCATCTCGAGCCTATTTATATTAAATCAACAAAACTATTCGCTTGTACATCACTAAATAGCATTGGCGTAGAAAAAAATCATTTAAGAATAATTTTTATAAACCATCTAAATGCAAGAGCTGTCACAACACTATAGACTGGTAAATATACTGATGTCGCCAACTTATACTTTCATAAACGTAAAAATAGTAGTACTCAACAGATTTTACGTTCTACCATTCACGAGCGTCGTCGTGAAATGGATTTGGAAGCCTAAAGACTTTTAAAAGCAAATATACAAACACAATGAATAACCACAATCAGGTCGTTTTCAGCTTACTGTAAATAGCAACACAACTTACCATCATAATAATACAACCAATGTATATGATTGTAAAAACCAATAACTTTATCGCGTAGCACATTACTCTTACCCACTTATTACTTTTACTAATTTACTAAGCAGATCATTTTACCAAAAATTTAAGATGACTCTTCAGCTTACATAAGGGGGGAAAATTTTCCTCGTATGCATAGAAAATAAAGAAAATTCTATAGAAATAATAATATAATATTTTTATTTTATTCATTTTTATCAATTTAATTTATAATTAATTAAGTATAAAATTCACTTTATAGATATTTTTAATAAAATTTTTTAAATTTAAACCATATATAACAAATAAGAAAAAAATTTACTTAAAATATTTTATAATATTTACTATTAAAAATATTTATAAAATAATTTTATCTTTATACGAATGGTCATTTTTATTATATATTAGAACTTGTACATAAAATTATTCAAATATGATCGCTCCAACTTTTGAAAATGCGCTAAATTCCTTTTCCACCGCGCATTGCATAAAAATATAATAATATCAATTATTTATTGGATAAAATTTTATATGAATCCACTTAGGAATCCACATTTTTATACGTAATTCATTTGACCATTTTTTATAGAAGATTGCCATGTATGAACAAACCATAAAA